>JASJCV010000221.1 GCA_030065275.1 Desulfobacterales bacterium
CCATTGTTCGTTTGTAAGTTCCATCCTGATTTTATTACATAATCAGGCATCGATGTCTAGAATTTATTTTGAGATACGCTCTAGTAACCGCGCAGCATCTTGAAGGCTTTCTCCGACCCTCTCCTCGATTGGCAGTTAGACCCGGGTTAAAACCAAAAGCGCCGCAGCGCCTATCGGGAAATGTCTTGACAACTTCGTTGGGGGCTGTTAACTGATTCCAAAATTTAGGAATTTCAGACCCTCATGAAACTTGTTGCCAGCGTCGACATCCTTGTAGGCCTTATTCTCATCCTCGGGGTAGATCTCATTATTCTACCGCGGGGCAAGGGGTTGATACCGGCTTAAAACAGCAAATCCGCAAACACCAAATCCGTTATCAGCCCCAAGCTGGTAACGGTTTTTTTTTGGCGAGGAGAACCGTCGATGAAAAGTGATCAGGTCAAAGCCGGTATCGAAAGAGCCCCCCATCGGGCGCTGTTCAAGGCCATCGGTTATACCGACCAGGAAATCAAGCGCCCCCTGATCGGCATCGCCAACGCCGCCAACCAGGTCATTCCCGGGCACGCCCACCTGGACACGGTGGCCGCGGCCGTCAAGACCGGTATCTATATGGCCGGGGGGACGCCCATCGAATTCGGCACCATCGGGGTTTGCGACGGCATCGCCATGAACCACACCGGCATGAAGTATTCCCTGGGCAGCCGCGAGTTGATCGCCGACTCCATCGAGATCATGGCCATCGCACACGCGTTCGACGCCCTGGTGCTGGTACCCAACTGTGACAAGATCGTCCCGGGCATGCTGATGGCCGCCGCCCGGCTCGACCTGCCGGCCATCGTCGTGAGCGGTGGCCCCATGCTGGCCGGCGAACATCCGACCTGCGCCGGCGACAAAGTCGATCTGATCAGCGTGTTCGAAGCCGTGGGCGCCGTCAAGGCCGGCCGCATGAGCGAAGAGGAGCTGGCCGCCATCGAAGAGGCCGCCTGCCCCACCTGCGGCTCGTGCTCCGGCATGTTCACGGCCAACTCGATGAACTGCCTGAGCGAGGCCATCGGCATGGCCCTGCCCGGCAACGGCACCATTCCCGCGGTGTTCGCCGCCCGCACCCGCCTGGCCAAACAGGCGGGCATGCGCGTGGTCGAACTGGCCCGGGAGGGGATCACGCCGCGGCAAATCATGACGCCGGCGGCATTTCGCAACGCCCTCACGGTGGACATGGCCCTGGGCTGCTCCACCAACACCGTGCTGCACCTCACCGCCCTGGCCCATGAAGCCGGCGTGCCCATGGGGCTCGACATGATCAACACGGTCAGCGGCCAGACCCCGCACCTGTGCTCGCTGAGCCCCGGCGGGACGCATCACATCGAAAACCTGCACCGCGCCGGCGGGATTTCCGCCGTGCTCAAGCAACTGGACGCCGGCGGCCTGATCGACGCGAGCTGTATCACCGTGGGCAGCGCCACCGTGGCCGATACCATCGCCGCGGCGGTGGTGCGCGACGACGAGGTCATTCGCCCGCTCACACGGCCCCATCACGCCACGGGCGGCCTGGCGGTCTTGTTCGGCAACCTGGCACCAGAGGGCTGCGTCGTCAAGCAGACCGCCGTGCGCGAGGAAATGCTCCGCCACAAGGGACCTGCCCGCGTCTTCGAGTCCGAGGAAGATGCCAGCCGGGCCATCATGGCGGGTGAGATCCGCAAGGGCGATGTGGTCGTCATCCGCTACGAGGGCCCCATGGGGGGGCCCGGGATGCGCGAGATGCTGACCCCGACATCGGCCATCGCCGGCATGGGGCTGGATGCCCATGTGGCCCTGATCACCGACGGCCGTTTTTCAGGCGGAACCCGCGGGGCCGCCATCGGGCATATTTCGCCCGAGGCCATGCAGGGCGGCCCGCTGGCGGTCGTTCGGGAAGGCGAGATGATCGCCATCGACATCCCGGCCAAGACGATCAGCCTGGAACTGCCGGGGGAAGAAATCGAAAACCGCCTGCAATCCTGGCAGCCGCCCGCGCCCAAAATCACCACCGGCTACATGGCCCGCTACGCCCGCCAGGTCGCCTCGGCGGCGCAGGGGGCGATCGTGTCCTGATGCCAACCTTATCGAGGAGTACACCGCCATGGAAATGACCGGAGCCCAAATCCTGATGGCCGTCCTGAAAGAAGAAGCGGTCGACACCGTTTTCGGCTTTCCGGGAGGGGCTGTCATCGACATCTACGACGAACTGGTCAAAACCGATATCCGCCATATCCTGGTGCGCCACGAGCAGGGCGCCGTCCACGCCGCCGACGGCTACGCTCGGGCCAGCGGGAAAGCCGGCGTCTGCCTGGTCACCTCGGGTCCCGGCGCCACCAACACGGTAACCGGTGTGGCCACGGCCTACATGGATTCCATTCCGATGGTCATCATCACCGGCCAGGTGCCGACCCACCTGATCGGCAACGATGCCTTTCAGGAGGTCGACATCGTCGGCATCACGCGTCCCTGCACGAAGCACAACTATCTGGTCAAATCCGTGGAGGACCTGGCCCGGACCATGCGCGAGGCGTTCTTTCTGGCGCGCTCGGGCCGCCCCGGGCCCGTGCTGGTGGATATCCCCAAGGACGTGGCCAACCAGACCGCCGTGTTCAAGCCCCAGGAAGAAATCAAGATCAAGTCCTACCAGCCCAACTATCGCCCCAACATGAAGCAGCTCAAGAAGATCGTGGGGCTGGTCAAAGAGGCCCGGCGCCCGCTGCTCTTCGGTGGCGGAGGCGTCATCCTTTCCGGCGCGGCCGAGGCGTTCACCACCTTCGCCCGCCAGACGCAAACGCCGGTCACCACGACCCTGATGGGCCTGGGCGCCTTTCCCGGCTCGGATCCGCTGTGGCTTGGGATGATCGGCATGCACGGCACCTATCGGGCCAACATGTCTACCGGGGCCTGCGATCTTCTGATCGCCATCGGCGTGCGCTTCGACGACCGCGTGACCGGCAAGATCGAGACCTTTGCCCGCGACGCCCAGATCGTGCACATCGACATCGATCCCACGTCCATCCGCAAGAACGTGGGCGTGGCCATCCCGGTGGTGGGGGACTGCCGGGAAGCGCTGAACGAGCTCAATCGCATGATTGCCGCCGACAATCAAAACCGCTTCGAGGCCCGCCATCGGGAATGGCTGGAGCAGATCGCGGCCTGGAAAGAACAGCACCGCATGGCCTACGACCAGGGGACCGAAACCATCAAGCCCCAGTTCGTGATCGACAAGCTCTTCGAGCTCACCCAGGGCAAGGCCATTATCACCACCGAGGTGGGGCAGAACCAGATGTGGGCCGCCCAGTTCTACCATTTCGACGGTCCCCGCCAGTTCATCACCTCGGGAGGATTGGGCACCATGGGGTTCGGTCTGCCCGCGGCCATCGGGGCCAAGGCCGCCCAGCCCGAACACACCGTGATCGACATCGCCGGCGACGGCAGCATCCAAATGAATATTCAGGAGATGGCCACCGCCATGCAGTCCTGCCTGCCGGTCAAGGTCCTGATCCTGAACAACGGCTATCTGGGCATGGTGCGCCAGTGGCAGGAGCTGTTCTACGAGAAACGTTACGCCTGCACGACCATGGACCACCAGCCCGATTTCGTCAAACTGGCCGAAGCTTTCGGTGCGGTGGGCCTGCGCGCCACCCGGCCGGAAGAGGTCATTCCGGTGCTCGAGGAAGGCCTGGCCTGCGAGGTGCCGGTGATCATGGATTTCGTGGTCGAAAAAGAAGAGAGCGTCTACCCCATGGTGCCGGCGGGCGCCAACATCACCGAAATGCTGCTGGTCTAGCGGAAGGCATCATGCAAGAAGACAAACACGTCATCACCATGCTGGTGGACAACGAGCCGGGCGTGCTCTCGCGTGTGGTCGGTCTCTTCAGCGGTCGGGGGTTCAACATCGAAAGCCTGTGCGTGGCCGAAACCGTGACACCGGGGATATCGCGCATTACCATCGTCACCAAGGCCAATCCACCGGTGGTCGAGCAGATCGAAAAGCAGCTCAACAAGCTGATCAATGTGATCAAGGTTCGCGACCTGACCCGTGAGGCGTCGGTCATGCGGGAGATGGCTCTGATCTGCGTACGGGCCTCGCCCGAACATCGCGCCGAGATACTGCGCATCGTCGACATCTTCCGCTGCAAGGTGATCGACGTCGGCCTGGAGCATTACATCATCGAAGTCACCGGCGACGAGGGCAAAATGACCGCCCTGCTCAACCTGCTGCGGCCCATGGGCATCAAGAAGATCGCCCGCACCGGCACGATCGCCCTGCTGCGCGAGCCCAAATGAGCGTGGCTGGCCGCCGCGCATCAGCGTTCGAAAAGGATCATGCGTAAACCGATACAATTTTTCAATCCACTCGGAGGAAAGACAGATGGCGCAGATTGATTTTGGAGGAGTCGTAGAGGAAGTCATTACCGCGGAGGAATTCACCCTGGACGAGGCCCGGGCGCTGCTGGAGCAGGAGACGGTGGCCGTGCTGGGCTACGGCGTCCAGGGACCCGGGCAGGCCCTCAACATGCGTGACAACGGCGTGCGCGTCATCGTGGGCCAGCGCGAGGGCGGCGCCTCCTGGGAGCGGGCCGTGGCCGACGGCTTCGTGCCGGGCGAGACGCTTTTTTCGGTCGAGGAGGCCGCACGGCGCGGCACGATCATTCAGTACCTGCTCTCCGACGCCGGCCAGGCCGCCATGTGGCCCAAGGTCAAGGAATGCCTGAGCCCGGGGGATGCGCTTTACTTCTCCCATGGGTTTTCGGTGGTCTTCAACGAGCAGACCGGGGTCGTCCCGCCGGAAAACGTGGACGTCATTCTGGTGGCCCCCAAGGGGTCGGGCACCACGGTGCGCCGCAACTTCCTGGACGGCAGCGGCATCAACTCCAGCTTCGCCGTCTTCCAGGACCACACCGGGCGCGCCCGCGAGCGGACCCTGGCCGCGGGCATCGCCATCGGCTCCGGCTACCTCTTCCCCACCACTTTCGAAAAAGAGGTCCACAGCGACCTGACGGGCGAGCGCGGTGTGCTCATGGGTTGTCTGGCCGGCGTCATGGAGGCGCAGTACAACCTCCTGCGCAAGCACGGCCACAGCCCCAGCGAGGCTTTCAACGAAACGGTGGAGGAACTCACCCAGAGCCTGATCCGCCTGGTGGCTGAAAACGGCATGGACTGGATGTTCGCCAACTGCAGCACCACGGCCCAGCGCGGCGCGCTGGACTGGGCCCCCCGCTTTCGCGACGCCGTCGCCCCTGTGTTCGACCAGCTCTACCAGGCGGTGATCTCGGGGCAGGAAACCCGGCGGGTCATGGAAGCCTGCAGCACGCCCGACTACCGCGAGAAACTCGAAACCGAACTGAACACGCTCGGCAGCTCCGAGATGTGGCGCGCCGGTGCGGCGGTGCGCGCGCTGCGCCCTGAAAACCGGCGCAATCGACCGTAACCCGCGCAGGCATCAGGCAGGAACGGAAACCCTTATGGAGACCATGCAGATATACGACACCACCCTGAGGGACGGCACCCAGGGCGAAAACATCAGCTTTTCCGCCGACGAAAAACTGGCCATCGCCCGACGTCTGGACGAGATGGGGGTGCACTACGTGGAAGGCGGGTGGCCCGGCTCCAACCCGCGGGACATGCATTTTTTCGATCTGGCCCGGAGGGAAACCTTCGGAACCACCCGTCTGGCGGCTTTCGGGGCCACCCGGCGGCCCGGCGTCGCTGTCGCCGACGACACCAACGTACAGGCCCTGATCGCCAGCGGCGCACCGGCCGTGGCCATTTTCGGCAAGACCTGGGACCTGCACGTCACCCAGATCATGAGCAACACCCTGGAAGAGAACCTGGCCATGATCGCCGATACCGTACGCCACCTGAAATCCCACGGGCGCGAGGTGATCTACGATGCCGAACATTTCTTCGACGGCTTCCGCGCGGACGAGAGCTATGCCTTGAAAACCCTCGAGGCGGCGGCGACGGCCGGCGCCGACTGGATCGTTCTGTGCGACACCAATGGCGGCTCCATGGTCTACGACGTGGAGGCGGCCACCGGCCGGGTCAAAGCCTACATCGACCGGCTGGCCATTTCCCGCTCCCCGGGCATCGGCATCCACACCCACAACGACAGCGCCATGGCCGTGGCCAATGCGATCGTGGCGGTCCGGGCCGGCGCCCGCATGGTGCACGGCACGATCAACGGCTACGGGGAGCGCTGCGGCAACGCCGACCTGACGTCCCTCATCCCGATCCTCAAACTTAAAATGGGATTCGACTGCATTTCCGATGCGAACATGGCCCGGCTCAAGAATCTCTCGCGCTTCGTGAGCGAAACCGCCAACCAGGTGCCCAGCAGCAACCGTCCCTTCGTGGGCCGCAGCGCATTTGCGCACAAGGGCGGGATCCACGTCAACGCCATCATGAAAAACCCGCGGGCCTACGAGCACACCAGCCCGGACACGGTGGGCAACCGCCGCCGCGTGCTGATTTCGGATCTGGCCGGCAAGAGCAACGTGGAGTATAAAGCCCGGGAACTGGGCGTGGCCCTGGGTGGCAACGGCCACGACAGCCGCGTCATCGTGGATCGCATCAAGGCGCTGGAGGAGCAGGGCTACCAGTTCGACGTGGCCGACGGATCTTTCAAGATCCTGGTGGAAAAATTCACCGAACAGTTCCGCCCGCTGTTCGACCTCGAATCCTTCCGCGTATCGATCGAGAAGAACAAGGATCGCCCCTGCACGGCCCACGCCACCATCAAGATCGGTGTCGGCGACAGCGAAGAGATCACGGCCGCCGAAGGCCAGGGCCCGGTGAGCGCGCTGGACAACGCCCTGCGCAAGGCGCTGGGGCGCTTTTTCCCGGACCTGGACAGCATGCGCCTGGTGGACTTCAAGGTGCGCGTCATCGACGGCCGCGAAGGCACCGAGGCCCGCGTGCGCGTGCTGATCGAGTCCCGCGACCAGGACGAAGTCTGGAGCACCATCGGTGTTTCGGAAGACATCATCGAGGCCAGCTGGCAGGCCCTGGCCGACAGTTTCCAGTACAAGCTGGCCAAGGCGCAGAAAACGCGCGCGACCGACCGCAAGGAGGCCGCCGCCGGTTAGACGACACTCCCGGGCGTGCCGTCGATCGCTACAGCCGCGGCGAACGCCCGATTATCTGCAGGGGGAGCCAAATGGCACCACGAAAAGCGGGAAGGTTCAACGCCGCAGGGTACGCGAGTCATCGCGCCCTGCGGCCCATGCTCCGGGCCGGTTCAACCATCGCGAGCGCATAACGAACCGATAAACCCCAATCGCAGCCGGCTGTTGGAATCGCACCGGCCGGCTGAGTCCACAGGAGCATCACATGAACGCCAACGACCCGAATCGCGTCATCATATTTGACACCACCCTGCGCGACGGCGAGCAGTCGCCGGGCGCCAGCATGAATACGGCCGAAAAACTCCGCCTGGCCAAGCAGCTCGAAAAGCTGGGCGTCGATGTGATCGAAGCCGGATTCCCGGCGGCTTCGGACGGCGATTTCGAAGCCGTCGCCGCCATTGCCAAGGCCATGCGCCATGTCCAGGTCACTGGCCTGGCCCGCGCTTCGCGCCAGGATATCGACCGTGCCTGGGAGGCCGTCAAACATGCCGCCCACCCTCGCATCCACACGTTTATCGCCACCTCCGATATCCACCTGAAATACAAGCTCAAGATGAGCCGGGAAGAAGTCGTCGAGGCGGCTGTGGCGGCGGTACAGCATGCCAAAGGCTATACCGACAACGTCGAATTCTCGGCCGAGGACGGCTCGCGCAGCGATCGTGATTTTCTCTGCCAGGTCTTCGAGGCTGCCATCGCGGCCGGGGCCACCACGATCAACCTGCCGGATACCGTGGGCTATGCCGTTCCGGACGAATTCAGCGACATGGTACGCTACATTCGCGAGAAGACCCCCAATATCGACCAGGCCGTCTTCAGCGTTCATTGCCATAACGACCTGGGGCTGGCCACGGCCAACACGATCGCCGCCATCCAGGCCGGCGCCCGCCAGGCCGAGGTGACCATCAACGGCATCGGCGAGCGGGCCGGGAACACCTCGATGGAAGAAATCGTCATGGCCCTGCACACCCGCAAGAACCACATGCAACTCGAATGTGGCGTAAAGACCGAGCACATTCACGCCAGCAGTCGCCTCGTCAGCATGATCACCGGCATCATGGTCCAGCCGAACAAGGCCATCGTAGGAGCCAACGCGTTTGCCCACGAAGCCGGCATCCATCAGGACGG
>JASJCV010000222.1 GCA_030065275.1 Desulfobacterales bacterium
TCCTCCTTCAATCCCAAGGCCTACAGCAAGTTCGGCGCAGCCGGCATCTGGCAGTTCACGCGCTCGACCGGCAAGCGGTTCATGACCGTCGGCTATGAAATCGACGAACGCCGCGATCCCATCCGGGCGACGCATGCGGCCGCCCGGCTTCTCAAGGAAAACCACGACCGGCTGGGCAGCTGGCCGCTGGCCATCACGGCCTACAATCACGGTGCTGCGGGGGTCGGGCGCGCCAAACGCAAGCACGGCGATTATCCGGAGATCTTTCGCCATTACCGCAGCCGCACCTTCAAGTTCGCCTCGCGCAATTTTTATTCGGAGTTTCTGGCCGCCCGTCAGGTGGCTGCCAACAAGCACCAATTTTTTGACGCCCTTGTCCTGGACAAACCCGTGGCGACCCAAACCGTGGCTTTGAAAGGCTATGCCCGTTTCGAAGACCTCTGCCGGCATTTCGGCGTCCCCCCCAAATCGCTTCAGGCGCTCAATCTGGCGTTGCGCCCGCCGGTGATCAGCGGTCAGAAGCACGTCCCCAAAGGCTATCATCTGCGCCTGAAAGTACGGCCAGGCACCCAAAGCGTGTGGGCCGCCATACCGGCGAGCCTCTATCATCCGGCCCAGAAACCCAGCCGGTTCTACACGGTGCAGCGCGGTGACACCGCGGGCCGGATTGCCCGCACCCACGGGGTCAGGCTCTCCGACCTGATTGCCGCCAACAATTTGAACCGCCGGGCAACGATCTATCCCCGGCAGACCCTGCGGCTGCCCATGCCGGGCGAGAATGTAGCGCCCCAACCACCCCCTAAGCCGCCCACCCTGGTGGCGGCCCGTCAGGCCGCGGCCCCAGGGCCGCCGCCGGTCGCTGCCGAAAAATCCCCACTGCCGTCCGCGGCACCCGAACCGGCAGCATCCGCGGCGGCACCCGTTGAGCCCGACGACATGCCCCGTCCCGTCCTGGCTTCGGTCGTGCCGTTGACGCCGTCCGAACCCGATGGGGCCGCAAGCGCGGCGGCCGATGGGCCGGCGGTTCCCAGCGCCGAGATCGTGGCCGCCGATCTGCGCTTCGAGCGCATCAGTGAACACAAGGGGCAGACGGTGGGCATCCTGGCCGTGGAGGTGGAGGAAACCCTGGGGCATTATGCCGAGTGGGCCGGTGTGCGCACCCAGGCGATTCGGCGGCTCAACGACCTGCCCTACGGTCGCACCCTGCACCTGCACCAGAAGGTGCGCATACCGCTGCGGCGCACCACCCGGGAGGCTTTCGAAGAGCAGCGCTACGAACACCACAAGCGCCTGCAGGAGGATTTCTTCGCGGCCTATCGGGTCAACGAACTGGAGGCCTACCGCGTCCGGCGCGGCGAAAGCTACTGGTCCCTGTGCCGGGAGAAGTTCGATATTCCCCTCTGGCTGCTGAAGCACTACAATGCCGACGTCGACCTTGCGGATTTGCGCGTCAGGCAGAAATTGATGATCCCGCTGATCGAAAAAACGGACGCCGGCGACCCGGCTACGGTTGCGCCCGATACGCCTGCGGGGGAACCTGTCGAGGGGTAGCGTGATGAATTCAAAGTCGGATACGGCCGTTTCCGAACGCTTGAATGTCGAAAACTCAGACGGGCAGGGGCGGCGCATGACCGCAGCCCCGATCCACCGACGGCTGACCGTGTTCCTGGCAAGACTTGTATTGATCACAACCGCCTTGCCCGCTGCCGTCGCCGGGGATGTTGCCGGCCCCAGCCGCTTTTTTCACTCCGGCGACGGCCAAATCCATGTGGAAAGCCGTAAAAATGGTGCCGTTTTCAGCGGCCGCTACCGTCAACCCGACGGACGCTACGACCCCGAGGCGCTCAAATCGCTGCACCGCGTCTTTGATGCGCCCTATCGATCCGACCGTCCTCGACTCGCGCTGCGGCTGATCGAATTCCTGGACTACCTCGAAGACGCAATGAAGCCGGGCGCTAAACTGACGATCACCTCGGGCTACCGCAGCCCGGTTTACAACCGCAAAGTGCGGCAGGGTGGCGGGCTGGCCGCCAAAGCCAGTCTGCATCAGTACGGGATGGCCGCGGATTTCGTGATGGCGGGCGTACCGTCCCGGGAAATCTGGAAGCGCGTCAAAACCCTCAATTTCGGCGGCGCCGGCTATTACCAAGGGGAAACCGTGCACATCGATGTGGGCCCGGCAAGATCCTGGGACCAGAAAACCTCGGGGGTGGGCACCGGCATCTCGGATGATAACAAACTGATCGGTCTGGTGACCGACTACGATATCTACCCTCCGGAAAGCGTCGTCACCCTGCGGTTCATCCGCATGACCGCTTTCCCGGTGGACGTCGCGGCCGATTTTGAACTGCGCCGCCATTCGCCTGCCGGGGAGGTGCTGGTGGCACGCACGTTCCAGCCGCAATTCGACGTGCCGCCGGCGGACGGCTGTTTGGCCCTGACCGACATCGAACAGATGGCCTTCATCCGTTGGCGTCTGCCCGCTGGTATCGAACCGGGGCGCTACGACATCCAGGCCCGCTTTTGCAGCCAGCGCTGGAAGGACATGCCTACCTTTGTCCTCACGCCGCCGTTTGAAATCGCCCACCCCTGAAAGCGGCGGACGAGGGCGTCCCCCCGCGATGCAGGACCTGCAGCGGCCTTGTGCGCACGGCTTCGAACCCTCCGCGTCAAAGGCGGTTGCGCACACTGTCGAAGGTCGCGCGCAGACGCTCCCATGGTTTCCGGTTGGACTCCCACCAGGACCGATCGAAGCGCGCGAAGGTCAAGTTAATCGCCAGACGGGCGATAATATAACCAACGATGATCGAATGCCCCTGAAGCTGACCCGAGGTCGGGTTGTGGATCAAATTACTGCCTTGTTTTCGCCGACCGACATCTCCTCCTGAAATTCGATCCCATTCGGTATGCCGGCGGGCGCCCGGCCAGCCGGCAAACAGAGGTGTCATGATGAGCGAATTCAAAGTATTTGTCACCCGGGAAGGCCGGGCAACCTTCGGTTGTCCGGAATGCGAGCGTTCCCGCACGGTGGACGTGGCCGGCAACGCGAAGCTGGCACGGGCATCTCGCGTGCGGGTCAAATGCCCCTGCGGGCATCATTTTCCGGTAGTCCTCGAGCGGCGCCGTTTTTTTCGTAAGACCGTCAATCTGAGTGGAACATTTTTCCATACGGTCAACGGCCGGCACGTGGACCGCGGGGATATGGCCGTGCTCGACCTGTCGCGCACGGGCCTGCGCATCCGCCTCAACGAGCGGCGGCCGCTTCGGGTCGGCGACACCCTTCTGGTGGAATTTCATCTGGACGACCGGCAGCAATCGCTGATTCGCAGGGAGAGTGTCGTGCGCCGCGTCGAAGGGGTCGATTTGGGCACCGAGTTTGCCGCGCCGGATGTCACCGACGCCAATTCGCGGGCGATCGGCTTTTATCTGTCCGGCTGAATCAGCTTTCCTCGAGCGCCTGCATTTGCCGGCGGGTCAGCTTCAGCATGGCCCGGGACGAACCTGCGGGAGCGGCGAGAATGTCGCGATAGATCTCGATTGCGGCGGAGCGATCGCCCTGCCATTCCAGATTGCGGGCCAGGCGGAAGCGGGTGATGAAATCCTGCGGGCGGCCGCGCAGGGCGTCGGCGAGGCTTGCAGCGGCCGCTTCGGGTTCGCCGGCCTGTTCGTGCAGACCTGACAGGATGATCTGCAGGGCAAAATCCAAATCCGCATCCTTCCGGTACGCCGCCCTTTCCATCAACGCGGTTATCTCATCGGGCTCCAATGCCGTCTCGATCTGCCGGACGATTTCAGGGCCGAGCGTGTCGATCGCCTGCTGGCGGGCAAAGACGGCCTGGCGCTGGAGGTGAAATTCGAGTTCGGAGCGGCAGTCGGCCAGGCTCGGGAAATAGAGGGCCCGAACCATGGGCAGCATGATCGCGATCACCGCGGCGAGCAGCAACAGGCCCAGCGGTCCGACCCGGCCGCTGGTCAGCATCTGGTAGACCAGGATGCAGGCCGCCGTGATGGCGGCCAGCGCGATGCCGGCCAGCACCAGTCCCTTCCGGATGGTCATGGCGTGTTGTCCTCCCGGCCGGCGGCCGCGGGGGAGGCTTCGATCTGCCGGGCGAACGCCCGATAGCGCCGGGCCTCGCGCGCATGTCCCTGACGGCTGTAGATACGGGCCACCCGCGCGTAGCAGTGGGCCGCCCTTTTGGGCAATTCCCGGGCCAGGGCAAGGTATATCTCCAGCAGGGCGGTATCCTGCGCGCCCTGTTCGAAACACATCTCGGCATATTCGTACCGGATACCGGGATCGACACGGGAGGTGCAACTCCGGCCATTTTCGACGAGCCGACGGTAGAGCTCGAGTGCCTCCCGGGTGTCGTCCATATCCCGGCAGACCAGGGCCAGGCGGTGGGCCATTCCGGGCTCCCAGCCGTAGGTGTCCAGAAAACGGCGGTAATGGTCACGGGCTTTTTTGAGCCGGCCGGCGCGTTCGAGGCTGGCGCCCTCAAGCTCGGCAGCGGCCCGTGATGCGGCCAAGTCGGGGGGCAGCTCGGCCAGCAGCTGCAATGCCTGGTCGAACGCCCCCTGCTCCCAATGGATTTCGCACAGCAGCCGGTAGGCGGGCAGTACATCCGGATGGCGCCGGAGATAACCCGCCAGCAGGCGGCGGGCTTCGTTGGGGCGGTTCAGGTTCACATAGGCCGTTGCCAATTCAAGGGCAACGTGGCTGTCCGGCCGATCGGCCTGGTCCTGGGCCTTCTCGAGGTGCCGGGCCGCAGCGTCGAAGTCCCCGCGATTGAGAGCGATATAACCGCGTTTGAATGTGGCGCCGTAATTCCGGTAGGCCCGACGTACGGCATCGGGCAGCGTATGGCACAGGGCGGTGAAATACTCGTCATCCGCGCTTCGGGGTTCGTTCGGACCGACGGGCGCGCGTGCGGGGGAAGTGCCGTCTCCCGGGATGGGCCCGCGGGCATCGAGGGCCTCGAGCGCCTGCCCCCATGCGTTTCGGTCGCCTTGGTCGGCGGTGACCGCCATTGCCAGCACCAGCATTTCGCGGGCGTCCTCCAGGAATCCGCCTTCCATAAGATTTTCGGCGCTCAGGCGGTGTTCGCGGGCCAGGGCGTTGCGGCAATGACGGATTTTGGATTCCAGACGGCGCTGCGATTCAATATCGGCCTCGGGACGTCGGGCCAGCCTGGCCAAGGCGTCTTCGTAGACCAATTTGGCCTCACCCCAGCGTTCGGCCGCAAGCAAGCGGTCGGCCTTCTGCTCCATCTTCGCAGGTGCGTTAGCGGTCAGCCGTTCCAGCAGGGACATGGCTCAATTCTCCGGGATTGCGGTTTGCGGCGCGCGAACCGTCCATGCCCCGTGCTATCAATACCACCGGGGGATTGCAAGGCGGTCGTGGCTGGCCGACGCCAGGCGGTAAGAACTGGAAATGATGAACTTTAGACTTATGTTACTAAATAGTTTATGCTCAAATATTACGCCTGCTAACAAATCATCTATTGAAGCGCCCGCTATCTTTGGCGGGGTCGGCGGGTGGGGCGGTTTCACCCGGAGGCTGCCGCCGTCACGCAAGAGCGCGGGCGCCATACCGTGGGGGAGGGAAAAATGGAGGATTCTATGGAAGCGGGGCAAACAATCGAGTTTGTCGTTGGGGAAACATACGAAAACGAAAAGGGCCCCTTTAAAGTCCTTTCCATTGAACGCAACACCATGGTCATCGAATGGGAAAGCGGCGAATCGATAGAGACGACGGTCAGTTTTCAACGCCGCATTCAGGAGCGGCGGCACTGGGAGCGCCAGATGAGGGAAAAGAAGGCGGCCGCATCGAGCAAGGCGCGGGGTGCTTCCGGGCGCAAACCAGGCTCCACCTTCAAAGGTTTCCGCCCCGAAGATTTCAAAAAGGCCATCAGCCGCACCCCCTGGCGCAGCCGCAGCCAGTTCGGTGGCGCCGTAACCTCCCGGCTGCAGTCATCCCGGCTGAATTTCAATTCGTGGGCGGCCAAGCGCCGCAACGAAGTTCACTGGGCCGACAGCGAACACTGGAAAAAAAAGAGCGTGGATTATCCGGCCAAATTCTTTGCCCGGGCCGACGAGGAGACCCTGGCCTGGGGCTTTTACATTGAACGCCCGGCGGCCGACAAAGAGGCCTCACGCGACTGGGAGGCTTTCCTGAAATGGCTGGGCGAGACTGACAATGACGACTGGCTGCGGGGCATTGCCCGCGAACAAGGCCTTGTGGTGTATGACGCCCATCAGCGCAGTTTCAGCGGCATACTGGAACCACAGGAAGACCGATGGGTGCGCAACGACGGCGGGGGCGACGGGGATGCGGGGGCGCTTGCGGCCATCATCGCGAATTGGCCGAAGGAGAGTTGGCTCGATTTGATGGTTGCCAAGCGAATTGCCAAAGCTGAAGCCATCGATCGAGGCGCGGACATTGCCGCCGACGTGGCCACTCTTTTCGGCGCCCTCTTTCCACTCTACGAAGCCTCCGCTTCATCTGCCGCCTGATGCCTTCAACCACCGCTCGCATCCATCGCGCGATGCGGGCGGTCTCCCGAAATGGCGATTGATGCCCCGCCCTGATGTGCAGCGGCTGTCCGACCACCACCCGTTCCTGTTCATACGATCATGGTACGCCAGCGACTCTGATCAACATCATAGTACTCGATGCGGCTGCGATAGGTGCTCAAGTCGATGTGGGCGCTGGCGCGGTAGGGGTTGTTGAGCCAGCTCAAGACCAGCTGGTCGTCGGGTGCCTCTTCGATCACGAAGGTGCCCCCGAAGGCGGGGTAGTGATTGCGGAATTCCATCAACCGCAGCAGGCGTCCCACCACCGGTTTGCGGATTTCGGCGGCGATTTCGTCCAGGCTGTAATTGTGGCGATTGATATCGCGGCCGTTCTTGGTGAATTCGACCAGTTCGATATCGTTTTCCCCGGCCAGCAGCCCGACGTAGTAGACCTGTGGGATTCCCGGGGCGAAGAACTGGATCGTGCGCGCGGCCAGGTAGGAGTCGTCGTTGCACTCCAGGGCCGAGTAGAAGGTGCAGTTGACCTGGTAGATATCCAGGTTCTGGTATTCGGGCCCGGAGTAAAGCTTGCGCGTATTCGATCCCTTTTCGTCCAGACCCTTGAGGGTTCGCTCGATTTCTTCCGGGGCCAGCAATTCCTCGACATCCACCACGCCCAGACCGTCATGGGTATCCAGCGTGGTGACCTGTTTGCGCGGACAGATTTGCAGCCAGTGGCGAAGGCGTGCGCTGCTGTGGTGATAAAGCGTGTGGAGCACCAGCATGGGCAGGGCGAAGTCATAGGTCCAATAGCCCTTGTTGGCGATTTTCAAATGGTAGCGGTGGTGTTCGTGCACTTCGGGCAGGATTTCCGTACCGAAAGGGCTGACGTATTCGTTGAGCCACTCGAGCAATTCCCAGACCTGGGGTTCCAGGAAGAAGCAGTTGGTGCCCATTTCCATGGTGCTGTAGGCAAAGGCGTCCATGCGGATCATCTTGGCCTTGGTGCGGGCCAGGCGGATCAGGAACTTGCGCAGGACTTCCTGGGTTACGGACGCCGTCAGATCGAGATCGATCTGTTCGTAGTCGAAGGTGCACCACACCTTTTCGCGGGAACCATCGGCCCGCTGGATCTCGGTATAGGGCGGCCGGGGTTTGCGGGTATAAACCTTGGCCAGGGTTTCCGCGTCGATCTCCCCCGAGGGGCTGAGTTTGTTGAAACTCAGGAACATGTCGGCGAATGCCGACTCGATGCCTTTTTCGATGTAGTCCTGAACGAATACCGACTGGCGGCTGATATGGTTGACCATGAAGTCGATGATCAGATCGAAATCCGTCCCGATGCGTTCGATATCCTCCCACGTGCCGAAAGCCGGATCGACCGCGTCGTAAGTCAGGGGTGAGAACCCCCGATCGGCCGACGACGGGTAGAAGGGCAGGATATGCACCCCCCCCACGGCACGCCGCAGATAGCGGCGCATGACATAGTGGAGTTCCAGCAGATTGGCCCCCAGCGAATCCGGGTAGGTGATCAGTTGAACTTTATTCTGAATGCTCACGGCAGTGCCCCTTGGATTTGGAAACGAAGTTATAGCGCCGGAGGCCTTCCAGAATGCCGCTGGCGCAGGCCTCCCGGGCGAAAAAGACGTTGCGGCTGCCTTTGAGCGCATCAAGCTCATGGCTGTAGTTACCCACCACGACGGCCAGGGGTTCGCCGCGCAGCATTTCCTCATCATTGCCCGAATCGCCGCAGACCAGGAAATGCCTCAGCGGAATTTCCCACTTGTAACTGATGTAGCGGATGGCTTTGCCCTTGGAGGCCCG
>JASJCV010000223.1 GCA_030065275.1 Desulfobacterales bacterium
TACCAATCCTTGAGTTTTTCGAAGGCTTCTTTGGCATCCTCGTAGTCGCCGGACTCATAGTCGTCCATGCCGCTCCAAGCCAGGGTTTGAGCGGTTTCATCATCGTCGTCTCCCCCCAGCAGCTCAAACACAGCACAGCCGGACAGAAAAAAAGGGAGGATGGCAATGAGAAGGTAGCGTTTCATATGGCGAACGACCTGGACTGCTGGTCGGACCGATGTAAGCCCAGGAGGATGGCGAGGGCGACCAAGTGTTCCCGGCCGGCCTCAAATGGTTTTCGCGGCTGGGCGGATGCCGCGTTAAACCAGTTTGCCGAGCGATTCTTCCAGTTTGGCCTTGGCCACCATACCGGTGATTTGATCGACAACATTGCCGTCTTTGAAAAAAATTAGCGTCGGAATGGCCTTGATACCGTATTTGCCCGGCGTCACCGGGTTGTCGTCCACATTGCATTTCATGAATTTGACCTGGCCCGCATAACTTGTGGCCAGCTCATTCACGACGGGCCCGATGGCTTTGCATGGGCCGCACCAAGGCGCCCAAAAGTCGACCATTACCGGCGTGTCCGACTGAAGCACCTCGTTTTCAAAGCGGGCGTCGTCAATCTCCATTACGTTTTCGGCCATTTTGTGTTCCTCTCTTCGAGTTTGAAATAGCCTGGATTATATTCACAGCACCAATCGTTGTCAACCGGCGAAAAGTATGGATTATCGCCATGTTTCGGCGATCTGTCCGTGATCGGATTGACAGGCTATTCGGCTTTTGCTACCTGTTTGCAGGCACACCCGACCGTCTTCTTTTCCCTTCACCCAGCAGCACCCGGAGGAAACCGCATGACATCCATGATTCGCGTGGGAGCCCTCATTTCCGGGGGTGGAACCAATCTGCAAGCGGTAATCGACGCCTGCGAGGCCGGCGAGACAGGCGCCCAGGTGGTTTTTGTCGGCAGCGACAACCCGGCGGCCAAAGGTCTGGCGCGCGCTGAGCGGCACGGGATTCCGTCATTCGTGGTCGACTATGGCGATATTATTCGCCGTTATCGCCAGGACCCGGCCGGCGTGCACCTGCCATCGGACTTTGATTTGGCTGAAATGCGCGCCAAAAGTCGCCTGTTTCCTGCGGATGCCGACGAGGCCGTGGTGGAGGCTTTTCTGGCAACCCGCGCCGCCGCCGAAAACGGACTGCTCGCGGCGATGGCCGCCTACAAATTCGATCTCCTGATCCTGGCCGGTTTCATGCGCAATCTTACGCCCTATTTCATCGATCGCGTGAACACCGACCCGGAAGACCCTCGGATCATGAACATCCATCCGGCCCTTCTGCCCGCCTTCCCCGGCACCGATGGCTACGGCGATACCTATCGCTACGGATGCAAGCTTGGCGGTTGTACCGTTCATTTCATCGACTACGGTGAGGACAGTGGCCCGATTATCGGCCAGCGAGCTTATAAAATCCTGCCGGGGGACACTCTCGACGACATCAAATCCAAAGGGCTCAAAGAGGAGTGGAAACTCTATCCGGACTGTATCAGGCTTTTCGCCCAGGGTCGTCTCAAGGTGGTGACCCGGACCCACGAGCTGCCGGGGGGCAAGACCATGACGCGGAAAGTGGTGGCAATTGACGCCTGATTTCTGACAGATGGCGTCAGACCGTCTGGAGAACGTGCACGATCATGGGAAAGGCGATGAACGTGCCCAGACTGCTGCCCAGATTGGTGAAGACCACCACCAGCAGAATCCGCGTGACCTTGTTGTTCCAGAAGCCTCGCACCGAACGGATGTCGTCCTGAAGCGTCTCAAAGTCGCGCACCTTGGGTTTGCGTGAGAAAGCCTCCACCAGGCCGGACACCCATCCGGCGGCGATCATGGGGTTGAGGGAGGTCAACGGCGCGGAGAGCACCGAGGAGATGACGGTCAGGGGATGTCCCCAGGCGATGATGGCGCCGATGCCGGCCAGGATGCCGTTGGCCGCCACCCACCAGAGGATCATGTCCGATCCCGCTTGGGCGCCACCGCTGTAGAAACCCCATGCGAAAAGCAGGATAATGGCGGCGGGGATGATCCATTTGAGCGTGCCCGAAAGCATGCTCTTGGACGGCAGCACGTTGAGTTCGGCCAGGTCAAAGGTCCGATCCCAGTAGCGACGAATACCGGGGACGTGCCCGGCACCGACCACGGCCACGATTTTGTCGCCCGGAGCCGATTTGATCCGCTGCGCCAGATAGCGGTCGCGCTCATCGATAAGAATGCTGCGAATAACCGGCTGAGAGGCGCCGATTTCATTCAGCAGGGCGTCGAGGACATCCTCCTGCTTCATTTTCTCGATGTCCTCTTTCTTGAGATCGTCCACTTCTCCCAGCGAAAGCAGCAGTTGAAAAAGAAGTTTGGCTTTGCCCCACAGGGTCATGCTCCGCCAGGTGCGGGCCAGGGTGATGCGGATATCGCGATCGGCCAGCCAGGTCTGCGCCCCCGTGGCTTCGGCCGCCTCGACGGCCGTGATCATTTCCTGTCCGGGCTGGATGTCCATTTTATCGGCGATGCGGCGCTGAAAGGAGGCCAAGATCAGATTGGAGAGCAGCAAGAAGGCTTTTTTTTCCTTGACCACTTTAACGATGTCCATATTGCGCCAGCGGGATTTTTGCCGGATGGACTGCCAGCGGGATTCGCACAATTCCACGCAGACCGTGTCGGGTTTTTCGGCTTCGATGGTGGTACGCACGAGATCCGCGCTTTCGCGGGACACGTGCGCCGTTCCGATCAGAATGATGTCTTTGCCGTCATGGGTGAGTCGGTGAATATTGCGCTCGGTATTCATTTTGGATTCCGCGTCGGTGCGGCCGATAATCTGTGGTTACCGTGGCCGTGCCTAGGCTGCCTGAAAAAAGTTTGAGTTTGTATTAGTAAATTAGGTCAATCATCAAGACTATTACATTCGAAAGCGGTGTGCAACACGAATCGCCATTCAGGGCGATCTTTTCAAACAGCCGAAAATACGATAGACACCCTCCAGCGACAACCAATCCAGCCCGCCGTTTGGAGACGCTTTCCCACCGGCGGGAAGCGTCCCCGTGGAGGTGGGCGGCATGCATGACCCAGGACAAACGGGCGCTGAGCATTTTATCGCCAAGGAACCTTACTACTTGAGCACGGGCGACGAGGTGGCGTTGTTCGAAGCGGCCTTCGCCGCCCGGCTTCCGGCCATGCTCAAGGGGCCCACGGGCTGCGGCAAGACCCGTTTCGTGGAATACATGGCCTGGCGCCTCAAGCGCCCGCTGGTTACGGTCTCCTGCCACGAAGACCTGTTCGCCTCCGATCTGGTGGGGCGCTTCCTGCTGCGCAATGACCAGACCGTATGGACCGACGGCCCCCTGACGGCGGCGGTACGGATGGGGGCGATCTGCTATCTGGACGAGATCGTGGAGGCCCGCAAGGACACGACGGTAGTGATCCACCCCCTGACCGATAACCGGCGCCTGCTGTCGATCGATAAAAAAGGCGAGGTCATCCGCGCCCATCCGGATTTCATGATGGTGATCTCCTTCAACCCGGGCTACCAGTCGGTGCTCAAGGACCTCAAACAAAGCACCCGCCAGCGCTTCGTGGGGATTGTCTTCGACTATCCCGAGGCCGCCAAGGAGGCGGCCATCGTCGCCCGCGAAGGCGACGTGCCCCCCGAACTGGCCGCGCGCCTGGTGGCCCTGGCCGCCAAGATCCGCAACATTCGCGAGCATGGCCTGACTGAGGGCGCCAGCACGCGCCTTCTGATCTATGCCGCCCAGTTGATCGGGGGCGGCATCTCACCGGTCCGGGCCTGCCGCACCGCCATCTGCCAGCCTTTGACCGATGACGCGCGGCTGCTGGAAACGCTCGAAGAACTGATCGGCGACATATTCTAACATGGACGATGCCTGCGCGGCCCTGAAGCCCCTGGAGGATCTGGACCCCGACCTGGCCGCTTGCCTCAGGGCTGCCTGCCGGCGTGCGTCCGTCAAACCCTCCGAGGACAGCTGCCGGGTGATCGTGGCGACCTTGATCGATTGCTTTGGCCGGGAAATACATTTTGGCCAGGCCGTGGCCGAAGGATACGAGGCCCTTCTGGTGGGCGGTGCTGCCGCGGACAGCCTGGCGGAATACACGGCTGCGGTAATGCGTGACGGGCACCACGGCGCCGGTCGGGGAAGGGCCACCGCCGTTTTCCTGCCACCAGTCCTCCTGACGGGATCTGCCGGCTTGCTCGCTGCCTACCGCCAGAGCGTGGCGGTCCTGCTGAGCAAGGGCGCCTATCTGCTGCCGGCACCGCTGGAGGGCCTTCGCTGGCTGCTGACCCATGGGGACACATCGTCGGCCGCCGCCTACCTCGACCTCCTGCAGACCGTCTTCGACCGCAAGCTGAGCTACAACCGCTGCCAGTACTTGGGCAACCTCCTGCCGCGTGCGCTCAAGCGCATGCCGGTCGGCCGTCGCAGCGGGCAACTGCGCCAGCTGGGGCGCATCGCGGCGGCCGACCTGCGGCTGCTCGAGCCATTCCTGGAGGGGCTCGAACGTGGTCTGCATTTGCTGTCGGGCCAAGCCCTGGGGCACTTCGTCGACCAGGCCCTGACGCTGGTGGTCCGGCATTTCGAACGGGCCCGGCGCTTCGTTGCCCTGCGCTCGGATTCCGGGCGCGCGTGCTGCCAGGCCCTGCAGACGGCCGTGCCGCTGCCCCAAGTCATGCCCGGTTTGCATCGCTACCTTCAGGCCCGCACCGGGCGGCCGCTGCGGTTAAAGCCGCTTGCGGCCCTGCCGGGTGTTGCGGATGAAGCGCTGGCCGGTGGTCCGCTGGCGGCCTGTGACGGCATCCACATCTATCTTTCCGAGGAGATCGATGTCTTTGGAAACCGTGAGGCCAACGCCCGCCTTTTCCAGATATTGGCCAAATTCGAAATCGCCCTGATCGAATATGGCACCTATCGCTTCGATTTGGAGCGAATGCGCGATCTGGGGCTGATTGCGGCACCGGCCGACGACGACCCCCCGGCCGTCGGCGACTTGGCCCGGTTTCTGGCCGGCTTCGGCCACCACCGACTGGCCCGCGACCTGTTCACCATGTTCGAGCACGCCCGACTGCGCGTACGGCTGGCCAGAGACTACCCCGGATTGGTCCGCAAAGGGCTTCCGGTATTCCAGGCGGCTTACGAGTGCAGCCGGCGACGCTTGATTCCGCCGGCCCATCTGGAGTTTGCCTACGCCCGCCTGGCTCTTGATCTCCCCCTGGAGCGCGTCGCCACCGCAACGCCGGAGGAAGCGGGGTTCGTCGAACGTCTGCGGACAGCTTTTGATGCGGCCGATCCAGATCGGATGCCGGTCGAAGGCAGCGCCGGGCTGGTGAAGGCCTGTTTTCAGTGGATGGCCGATGCCCTCGCAATCGGCCATCGTCCCTACCGCCCCCTGGCGGCGCCTTTCCGCCTGTCTGTCCAGATCGAAGCTTACGACCGGGCAATTGCCCCGGTGGCCTCCCGGGCGGCCGCCATCGCACGGCGGCTGGCCGCCAGGGGGCTCAAGCTTTACCCGGCCGATCTGCGATGGAGACTGCAGCGTAACGCCGGGCATCTGGATGGTGACGACCTGGCGGATCTTCTGCGTGAGGCGCGGGAATCCAATCCTGTCGCGCGTTCCCAGGAGGAGATCCCCCCGCTCGAACCGGTGGATTGGCAGCTTCCTGGCGCTGCCGGGACAGCGCTGGATGTCCAGGACCCCGATGACGTCGAAGCCGTGGTCTGGGTGCGGGAGTGGAACCATCTGATCGGCGACTACCTGCACGATCACGTGCGGGTGCGCGACCGGCGCTTGCCGATGACAGCCAACGGATTTTACGCCAGCGTGCTGGAGCGGCACCAGGGACTTGTCCGGCGCCTGAAATACGCCTTTGAACTTTTACGCCCCGAGGGGCTGCGCCTCCTGCGCCAGTGGATCGAGGGCGATGATTTCGACTACCGGGCACTGCTCGACTACGTCATGGACCGCCGGGCAGGAATCGTGCCCTCGGAGCGTTTGTACATCAAAAGGATCAAGCAGCGACGCGACGTGGCGGTTCTCCTGCTGGTTGACCTATCACGTTCAACGTCCAATCTTGTGGTCGATTCGAATGCTTCCGTGCTGGACGTCGAGAAAGAGGCCATTGTCCTGTTCAGCCAGGCGCTGGAGGTGGTTGGTGACCGCTATGCCATCGCCGGTTTCTCCGGCACGGGCCGTCTGGGTGTTGACTACTTCCGCATCAAGGATTTTGACGCCGCGCTGGAAGCGGGCGTCCGCGGCGGCATCGGCCGATTGCAGCCCCAGCGCAGTACGCGCATGGGGGCGGCAGTACGTCGGGCCACGCAGGATCTCTTGACGCAGGATGCACGCGTTCATCTGCTGATCGTGATCGGTGACGGTTTCCCCAATGACCTGGAATACAAGCGGGGCTACGCCATCGCCGACACCCGGCAGGCGATCGGTGAAGCCCGGGCCCAGCGGGTTCACACCCATGCCATTACGGTAAACATCCCCGCCAGCCCGCGTCTGGACGATCTCTACGGTCATGTCCATCACACGGTGATATCGGACGTCCGCGAACTGCCGGACAAACTCTTGTGGATTTACACGACCCTGACGCGGGGCTGACATACGCGGGGCGACGGAGACGATCATGGTCATATTCGATGATATCTTCGAGTGGGAAGGCTGGGGGGGCAAGCTCCGACTGGCTCATGGGCGCTGCCGCTTGAGAATTTTCGATCTCAACCAGGATGCGGCTTCCGGTTTGGTGCACATTCGGCCCATCGTCGTCGTGGCATGGGATCTGCCCCGCGACACCATGATGAAAGGGGAGGTCTCGGTGCGCAGCGCCAGCAGCCACATCGCCACGGTGGTCTGCCAGCAGTTCGCTATCGAACCCGCACGCATGCAGTTCGTGGAGTACACCCCGGCCGAGACCTACGGCAAGCAGGGCGAGTACGTCATCCATGCCGGCTTCGATGCCGTGGACTTCACTTGGAAAGACAACCTCGCCCTTTTTCCCAAGGGCCGACCGCTGGAGCCACCGCTGCTGGAGATCCTGCACGCGCTGATGGATCGTTGCGAGCCACCACCGCCAACATCAGCCTGAACGCATCGCTCCCCTGCAACCGATGCCGATCCTCTCGATTCCCGAACGGATTCCCGTTGCGTCCCCGGTTCGCTTGACTGCCTTGAGCGGGGAATTACCTTCTTATTATACGCCTATTATGGCGACTGAACCGAAAACGGTCGCTTGACACCCCACTCCATTGAAACGGCCGCTGTCGTCACTTTCCGCTGACTTGCTCACACCCACTGCGCCGCTCGAAAGCAACCAAGTCTGCTCTCCCTCTGGCAACCGCATTCGCCTGATCGCAAACCCGCTGGCAGCATTATGCCCTGTGTCGCGCCCGAAAGGAGAAAGGAGGGCCTTCATGCAAGTCAAAGTCAAACCCGTGGCTCAGATTGTCGAGGAACAGGTTCGCAGCTGGCAATTCAGTCGGACCGAGCCCAAGCAGACCAAGAGCATTCCCGTCCTGACCATTTCACGTGAACCCGGAAGTGGCGGTCGCATCGTCGGCGAAAAGCTCGCCCGGCGGCTGGGGTTCGATCTCTTTCATCAGGAGGTGCTGCATGAAATGGCCCGCAGCGCCAAGGTGAGCGCGCGGCTGCTCGAAACCCTGGATGAAAAAGGGCTGACCGTGCTGGAGGACTGGATCGCCTCGCTCGTGGACACCCGGCATCTCTGGCCGGACCAGTACCTCAAGCATCTCATGAAGGTGGTCGGTACCATCGGCCGTCACGGGCGCTCCATTCTGATCGGCCGGGGCGCCAATTTCATTCTTCCGGCCGAACGCCGCCTGAGCGTGCGTGTGATCGCTCCGCTGGAAGTGCGGGCCGGGAAGGTGGCGGAGGCTTTCGGCCTCTCGAAGGACGAGGCGCGCCGGCGGGTGGTCAAGACCGATTCGCAGCGCAAGGCTTTCGTCCGCAAGTATTTCTATGCCGACATCGCCGATCCCCTGAACTACGACCTGACGGTCAACACTGGCAACATGTCCCTGGAGGGGGCCGTGGATGTCATCTGCGCAACGCTGGATGTCTGTCGGATGCGGTGTGAGATCGATGATGGGGCCAAGGGAAAAGTGGCGGCGATGGCGTAAGGATTTAGGCGTTGATGCCTTGCAACATTGTTCGATCGTTTAATCCGCAATTGTTGGAAATTTTCAAAGGTTCCGATAAGCATCGTTTGTATTATTTGTTCATTTTCTTTTACGGAAAAGAAAATGAACCAAAAGAAACCGCCCGCGTCCCGCTATGTCCTGCGCGTCCACGCGGCGGCCGGCGCGCGCGGAAACTCGCTTCGCTCAAACAAGTCCGCGCGCT
>JASJCV010000224.1 GCA_030065275.1 Desulfobacterales bacterium
CTTTCAAACACGACACCGTCCAATTCCAGATCGATCCGCAGGCGTTTGGCCGCCTTTTTGGCTGCGCGGCGGTTTTCAAAAGGCCCGGCCAGCACACGGTGGCGGTTCCCCTTGGTCAACACCCTTGCAGGGATGGGGGGGCCCTGATGGTTGATGATGGCCGCGAGCCGTTCGGCGTCGATCTTGTCCTGCATCGTCGCCGCCAGAACATACCAGGCGTCCGTCGTGAACGCCGGTACTTGCGGCTGGCCATACAGCTTGCGCGGATGCCAGATTTTTATGGGTTCGGCGATATGGATATTGCTTCCGGGCGTGATCGCGGTAACCGGTACGGGATACCCGCGGGCCTGGATCACGACGTCCTTTATCTTTTTCCAGTCGAGCGCACGTCCCGATCGTTTTTCGAGCTTCTTCAATTTGGCGTATGTCTTCTTCCAGTTGGCCGTGCCTGACTCCTCAAAGGGCAGATGGGCCTCCAGGTAGACGACGCCGTTACGCTGGCCGGCGAGATACGGCTGGTTGACGATTTTAACCGGTGTTTTCACCGGCGTATTCTCGAAAAGACGCTCGATGTCCTCCGGATAGAGCCGGATACAACCGTTGGTTGCCCTGAGGCCGACGCTGGCCGGCTTGTTCGTGCCATGGATGAGATAGGTTACCCGGCTTAGATAGAGCGCGTGCTCTCCTAGTGGATTCAGCGGTCCCGGGGGTACCTGCGACGGCAGGGGATCGCCCTTTTTGCGGTGATCGGCCGCAATCGAGGCGGGGACATACCAGGTCGGCCGGAATTTTTTGCGGCTGATGTACATTTTACCCATGGGGGTGGGACGATCGGCGGTGCCGACACCGACCGGGTAGGTCGAAACGTCCAACCGGTCGCCATTGGCGTTGAAGTGAAAGAGCCGCATCGCCCCTAAGTTGATCACGATACCTGTTCGATGGGTATCGGGCAATATGAAGCTCAGCGGCAGGATGATACGCTCGCCGGCCTTGGGCACCCACATGTCGACTTCCGGATTGGCGGCAGCGACGGTATTTACGCCGAGGCTGAAGTGCCGCGCTATATCCGGCAGCGTATCCCCCCTATTCAGTTTCATGCTCGCCATCCGGCCGATAACGTCATCGTTTTCAGAGAAGCTGAAGTCATTGCGCTCGACCTGATCGGCGGGGTAGCCTGGAAACGGCAGCGATTTGGGCCAGTATCCCTGCATATTCGCACACCCCGTCAACGACAGGATGAGGATTAAAAATATCGCAGGATGTAGCTTTTTGTATAAAGATGACGGAATGTCCGCCTGGTTCTGTATCATATAAGGCATTGTTTTTATTTAATATAATTTCTAATTTTGATATCAATCCGCCAAGAAGCTAAATAGATGCAAGACCCTTGCCAATGGCAGCCAGCAATGGAACAGAAAAAGCAACAAGCGGTTCACGCAAGCGCTAAGGATTCATTCGTCGATCCGTGCGGCAGTATCCACGCGCAAATCTGTATGGGGTTTGTCCGCCGCGATTTCATGCCCGGCGCCAAGCGCCATCACCCAAATGCTTTAGCGCTCTTGGCGATTTAATGCCGTCTCACGCAATCAACGCCGCCGTGTTACGCGGGAAGCCGTGTCACGATGGCGACCAGAGTGTTTCGCTTTTTCCAGAAGGCCCCCTGCCAGATGTTTGAATTCAACCCCAAGTCCACTTCCCATCGCTTGCAGCACAGCCATAAGCGGCGGTCGCTTCGTGAAGGCACTCACCACGGCGTAAAGGGTTGCCGGCCTGATTCTTGATTCGGTGGCAACGGCATAAACCGGCTCCCAACGCTGAGGGCGGAACTTGCCCTTGAAATGCTCGAGTCCCCGGAAATTGTAAAACCGCGTGCCATGAGCCCGCATCCAGGCCGTGACGGTGCGCAGCCACAACGGGTGCCTACGGCCCAACGGTGGCCCGTGCCGGGAGAGCGGCGCCGCCCCCAGGGTGACAAACCGGCTCCCTTCGGCCGCCAGCTTCAGGGCGGCGGTGGATACGATATTTTCGGCAGCGCCATTGGGGGCATCGCGGCCGCGTACGATCTGCTCCACGAGCCATCCGCCACGTGCCGGCACCGGTGAGAGTATGGCATAGCCCACGGGCCATCCCTCCTGCTCCGCCACCCACAGCCTGCGTCCCGCCATGTGGGCGAGCAGATGGGGGTCGGTCATAAAACCCAGCGCCGGCAGGGCTTTGGCTGCCAGCCAGTCCTTCAGGCACTGGTGCAAACCGGGGTGGGCGCTCTGGTTAATCGGCCATTCCGCGACGGTCAATCCCTTGTGACGGGCCCGGTTGAGTTGATAGCGCAGGGACCTGTCTTCCCGGAAGACCGCGGCTAGCGCCTCCGGCCGCCACACGGGCTGGGCGCCGATCGGCACCGCGTTGTAACCGTCGAATGCGGCCAGGGCCCGAACCGTCGGCTCTTCGGCCGCCAGATAGCATACCCGCCGGCCGGACGCCAGGGCGTCCTGCTCGAAGGCCCGGCAGACGGTCACCAAGCTTTCCGGTGCGCAGACCGGTTCACCCGCGACGACACGTACACGCCCTTCGGTTTGATATCCGACGACGCCGGAACCTCCGGGGGCGTTCCATCGGGAGAGCGACGGGTTCAGCACCTGCCAGCAGGTTGCCGCCCGGCCGTGGCGGCTAACCAGGGCGCGGGCCCGCCCGAGTGGGGAGCGGTCGGTCATGGGCGGGATTCGGCCTTCACATCTCGTGTGATCGCCGCATTTCGACGAAATGGGCGGCCGCCAATGCGGCGGTGCATCCGTCCCCGGCCGCCACCACGATCTGGCGGGCGTATTTTTCGCGCAGATCGCCGATGGCGTAGATACCCGGTATGGCGGTTTCGCACTTGTCATCCGTGCACACATAGCCGTCGGCATTCACCTTCACGCCGGCGGGCACGAGTGCGTTGTTGGGGTCGAAACCGATAAAGACGAACACCCCTTCAGTGGATAGGCGGCGTGTTTCGCCGGAGAGGGTGTCCTTCAGGTTGACGGCCGCCACGCCGTCATTCTCGGCCAGAATGGCTTCGACCGTCGTGTTCCACAGAATTTCGATTTTGGGATCGGCGAGCATCCGCTGCTGCAGGATCATGCTGGCGCGCAGCTTGTCGCGACGGTGAACCACATAGACCTTGCTGGCCAACCTTGCAAGATAGAGGCTTTCCTCGGCGGCGCTGTCGCCGCCGCCGACCACCGCCACGGTTTTGTTGCGGAAGAAAAATCCGTCGCAGACCGCGCAATAGCTGACGCCTTTGCCGTAATACGCATCCTCGCCAGGCACCATCAGTTTGCGCGGGCTGCCCCCGGTGGCGACGATGACGGCATGGGTCTTCAGGGTTTCACCATCGGCCAGGCGGACCGTGTGATGCGCTAGACCGGGGACAAGCTCGCTGACTTCCTGGGATACGATTTCGAGGTTGTAGTCCTGGGCGTGCAGGGCGAATTTTTGTGCGAGTTCGGCACCGCTGATGCTTCCCAGGGCGGGGTAGTTCTCGACTTCGTCGGATAGGGTCACCTGACCGCCAGGCACCCCGCGTTCGATCAGGACCGTGCGTATCGAGGCCCGCAGGGCGTAGATGGCGGCCGACATGCCCCCCGGGCCGCCGCCAATGATGATGCAGTCATAAAAATCACGGTTGACCATTTTGAATTTCCATATCGCCGTTTGGCATCGGCCGCGTAAGGCCGGCTGTCATCGGGTTGATACGTTGTACCATAAGCACGGATCGGGAATTTGCATGGCACGGCGGCGACCGGTGTCCGCCGGCTGCCCGGGGAGGGCATTGACGAACGGCGCCTGGTTGGGGTATGCGCGACGGCTGAAACGGGCCCGCCTCCTGTGGACATCGTCCGGGCCCGTCACGACGACCCCCGCGAAAGTGACAACAGCATGCGACGCCGACATTGCGAAATCACCGACCCGGCCGAACTGGAGGCCATTCTGACGGCCGCCCGGATCGGCCGGATGGCTACCGTCGGGCCTGACGGCTACCCCTATGTGACCCCGGTCAATTTCGTCTATGATCGGGCCTGCATCTATTTCCACTGCGCGCTCAAGGGAGAGAAACTGGACAACATCGCCCGCGATCCCCGGGTGTGTTTCGAGGTGGATCTACCCCTGGCCTACATCGACCTGGACGCCAACCCGGACGGGGGAGCCTGCAAACTGCACCAGTTTTACCACAGCGTGATCATTCGCGGCGAGGCCCGCGTGCTGCCGGATGGGGAGCAAAAGGCGGCCGCCCTGAACGCCTTGGTGGCCAAGCACGAACCCGGCCGCGCCTTTGCTCCGGTGGACGGGGCCATGCCGGCCTGCAGGGCCTGCGCCGTGGTGGAAATCAAGCCCCGCCACATGACGGGCAAATGCGATCTGGCCCAGAACAAGACCCGTGATGAGCGTCTGGCCATTGCCCGTCACCTCCTGAAGCGCAACCGCCCCGGCGATCGGGAGACCGTCGCGGCCATGGGATTCGATCCGGACCGGATTTGACGGCGAGGCTCGGGAGCCGCTTGCAACGCCGGCCATGACCTGACACCGATCCCACGTCCGCCGGTCCGTTTTCAGGCCGGTCTTGGCCTTATGATCAACTCCCCGGCCGCATCCAATTCCTTGAGCACCAGGGCGATTTCCTCGGCGCCGTCATGGATTCTGCGGGTGCAGGCTTCGGCCGCGGCCGATCCATGGTAGGCCATGGCCTGTTCGAGATCGGTGAAATCCACGCCGGTTAACTGCCGGCAGTCATGGCCGCCGATTCGGCGGTCGAGGCGGCGCACGATTTTCTGGGCCGGCTGAACCGACGGCAGGAGGCCGTCCAGACCGTCGGTGATATCCTCTCTTCCCGCCACCAGTCCTACGATGATCATGCCGCCGGCATGGATGCCGCAGGTCAGCGAACTGAACATGCCGGCCGTGAAAGCCGTAGACGCCCGCAGTACCATGGGTTCGTGCCAGCCCAGAGCATCGAGAAACGCGGCCACGATGGACTGGGTGCAGCTTGCGGCGCTTGTCTTGTAGGCCCGGGCGGCCCGGGCGACGTCGCCGATCCAGCGGTTTCCTTGAGGAATACGAACAGGCGTGGCGGAGGGGGCAAGCTTTTGCATGAATACCTCCTTTTGCTTGACGGGCGGTTGAATAACGCGATGAGCGCAGGCCAGACAGTTTAAAATCTGATGAAAGAGCGTCGTTTAGGTGCAATCAATGCGCCATTGGAGGAGGATTTTAGGCCCGTATGGTCGAGTGCAATCGTTTTGCATCAGCCTGTTAGGACATCAGCCGCCGGCCGCGGATCCACCGGCCGAAAGGGCCGACAGGCCTAAGCGGTTTTGCGGGCGCTCACCTGGATACTCACGACCGAACGGCCGGCATCGACGGCTTGTTCGGGCGTGAGGCGGGCTTCTTTCAGAATCGACTGCACGAAGGGATCGTTGAGCGGAAGGTTCTCCGCGAAGGCGGACTGGTTCTCAATGGCGATATCCTCGAATCCGGTCGCGCGCAGCATGTCCAGATAATCCTCCCGCAGCACCGCTCCGGCCACACAACCCACATAGGCCGACACCGATTCGCGCAGGGCGTCGGGCAAGGGGTTGAGGAGCACAATGTCGGCGATCATCAGCCGCCCGCCGGGGCGCAGCACCCGCAGGGCCTCGGCAAATACCCGGGGTTTGTCCGGCGAGAGGTTGATCACGCAATTGGAAATGACGATATCCACGGATGCATCGGCCACCGGCAGGTGCTCGATTTCCCCTAGCCGGAACTCCACGTTCGCATAGCCGCCCGCTTCGGCGTTGCGGCGCGCTTGGTCGAGCATTTCCGCCGTCATGTCCACACCGATGACGCGACCTTCCGGGCCCACGGCCCGGGCGGCCAGAAAGCAGTCGAAACCCGCCCCGGCCCCCAGGTCGAGAACGGTCTGACCTTTCTCGAGGGCGGCCAGGGCCACCGGGTTGCCGCAGCCCAGGCCGAGGTTGGCGCCTTCGGGCACATCGGCCATCTGCTGTTCCGAGTAGCCCATGGCGCGGGACTGGTGTTGATCGCCGGGCTCAGCACCGCATCCGCTCGGGCGCGCCTCCGGGCCCCCGCAGCAGGAACCCCGGCCCAGGGCTACCTGCCCGTACTGGTCGCGAACCATTTTCCTTATCTCGGTCGAATTATTCGATGACATATTGCCTCCTTGAATGATTCCGGTCTTCAGGCACAGACGGCCAGGTCGGCCTGAAAGGGATAGAGTATGCAAACGAAGTATTTTAATTTTTCGAAAACTATCGAAGTGTTAATTCAAAAAAAACACCTACCGTCAGAATGAAAAGAAACGCCGCAACTGGTCCACGATCTCGGGATCGATCCAACACTCGATTTTCTGGCCGCGCCGGCGGGTGCGAATCAGCCCGGCCTGGCGCAGCTCCTTGATGTGGTGCGAGACGGTCGAGGCGACAATATCGAGCTCGCGGCCCAGATCACCGACGCAAGCGGTTTCGCAAGCGTCAATGACGCTGATGGTTCCGGGCCTGCAACAGCTGGCCAGGCGCTGGAAGATTTTCAGGCGATTGGGATTCGAGAGGGCCTTGAAAATATCGGCGAAGCGATCAAACTGTATGTTTTTATTATTCGACATATATCGAATTATAAAACTATTTATCGGATTGTCAATGGCCAATTCAGCTTCCGTTGCGCGACACGGGTGGCGATGCTTTGAGGATGGCGTCAGGCGCGGTCGGTTTTCAGACGGCCGCCTGGCCCTGCAACCGCAGGCGTTCCGGGATGATGTCGCGGCGGAAGACATCCTCCAGAGTTTCGGCCCGACGGATGACCTCGGCCCGCGAGCCTTCGACCAGAACGGTGGCCGGTCGCGGCAGGGCGTTGAAATTACTGGCTGAAACCTCCTGGTAGGCCCCCATGTCCAAAAGTGCCACGATGTCGCCGGGCGCCACCGCCGGCACCCGGACAAAGGGCAGGATGCGGTCGGCCATGCAGGAGTGGCCCACCACGTCGGCCACGTGTTCGGGCGGATCGTCGGTCCGGTTGGCAAAGATGAAATGCCCGAACTGATACTCGTAGACCCCGCCGCTCAGGAAAAAATAGGTGGTGTCGGTCAGCACCCAGTTCATGGGCAGGGGCTCGGTCTGCTGTTTGAACTGCTTGACGCGGGTGAGGTGGATACCGGCGTTGCCGTAGAGACCGCGGCCCGGTTCGAGCTGAAGCCTGACCCCGGTGGTGTCGACGCCCGCCCGACGGAGTTCGCGCCGCAGGGTGCCGGCGGCGGCCCGGCCATAGGCTTCGATCGCGGGTGCCCGCCGCCGGCTGGGTGTCTTGGTGAATAAGCCCACGAACCGGCGCATCAGGGCGTAGCGGCGGGTCGGCGGCAGCAGCTGCAGCAGGCAGGCCAACGGCCAGGTGAGCCAGGTTTCGACCACGTCGCGGCGCAGTCCGAGTTTGTTGTGGGGGTCGCGGTGGAGCGCGAAGCCGCCGCCGATATCGATTTCGCGCGGGCGCCAGCCGCCCCATTCCCGTGCCAGTTCGGCCGTGAGGCGGGCGTAGCGTTTCATCAGCCCGCGCCAGTACCACAGGCTGGCGTGGTGGCGCCCGGCGTGAAAATGGATGCCCACCATGTCAAGGTTGGGCCGTTGCAGCACCTCCCGGCCCAACTCGGGCAAGTACTGGGCCGGGATGCCGGATTTATAGGTTTGGAGGCCCAGATCGATGGACACCTTTTCCTGGGCGAAATCGGTGGGCCGCCACAGGTTGGGAAAGCTGGGTTTGACCCGAAAGCGGATGCGTGCGCGGGTCCCCAGCCGCAGGGCGATCCGGTCGATCCGGCCGGGTTCGTCCAGGTCCTCCACCGTGATGCGGACCCCGGCCCGGACACACTTTTCGATCAGGGCATCCGGCTTGCCCCCGCCGTTGACCGAGATCTTGCCGGGGGCCACACCCGCATTCAGGGCCGCCTGCAACTCGCCCTCGGAGTAGATGTCGGCCCCGGCGCCTTCCTGGCTGAGGATCAGGCGCGTGGCCAGAATCCAGTTGGCCTTGATGGCGGGCAGCACCTCCACCGCGCCGTCGGGCCAGGCCTCGGCAAACGCCTGCTGAAAGCGCCGGGTGTTGCGCCTCAGCTGGTTTTCGGAAATAACGAAAAGCGGGGTGCCGAAACGCCGGGCCAGCGCGACCGTATCGCAGCCTTCGATGAAGAGGCGACCGTCGCGGGTGGTGAGGCACTCGTCGATCTGGGTGATGGCCATCATTGCCCCTGTTCTGACGGATGGTCCCAGTCCCGGCACCCGGTTCATGGTTGCCGGAAGATGGTTTGGTCCCTATATACCAAATGAGGGCCCGGTGGCCAGGGCCGATCCCAACGAACCGGCAGCCGCGCCAAGCCGCACGGAGGTGCCGATGCCTTTTCTACCCATTGTCTCCAGACCGGAAATACGCGACGCGGGGACGGCCGCA
>JASJCV010000225.1 GCA_030065275.1 Desulfobacterales bacterium
AGCTGGCTTTGGGCATGACGGTAGCGGCGGGCGTATTGGGCCTGCTCGATCCTGGAAGACTTCAGGGCCAGCTCGGCGATGCGGACGTCCAGGTGGAGATGTTCGGCTTCCCATTCGCTGGCAGCACCTTTGGCTAGCGCCATCTCGACTTTTTTCAAATCCACACGCTTCTGCGCCAACTCGGCCTGCGCCGCCAGGATCTTGGTGCGGTCTTCGGATAGCATCTTGAGCTGTTCGCACTGGATCTTTTCCGGTTCGTCATAAAGGCGGACGAGCATCTGGCCCTTGGCGACCATGTCGCCTTCCTTGACGCGTACCTCGCTGATCCGACCCGCGACCACGAAAGACAGGGTGATATCGGCCCTGGGCGCCGTGATTCCCTGCAGCGTTCCGGCCCGGGAGGGCGCCAGCCCGCCGATCAGCGCCAGGATGAGTGCGGCCCCAAACGTTATGGCCGCCGATTTGGAAAACATGGTTTTCGTGCCCATACCAGAAACCCCTTTGCGTGCGTGTTTACCGGTGATCGATAAAATGATCTTCTGGCCAAATTGACCTATAAAGATGTCTGCAAACAAGGTGCCAGTTGATATCGTTTTGTATTCTCACATAAAATCAGCGAGATCGGATTCAGCCGCTCTGAGGATGAATCCCTAAATGACAATATTCTCATGTGAGGAGGCGGCCTTAGATGACAATATTCTGACGGGTCGCCAATAAACCCATCGGCCGGTCTTTGGCCGTTCGGGACCCGATCCTTCACGGCGGCGGCCGGAGTCGCCCTCCGGGCGCCCTTCAACCAGCGGCGGCGGCGATTTAAATAGTCAGGGGTCGACAAGGCGATCGGGCGGCGCTACATCGGGCTTCGTCCGTGCCATCGATGGACCGCCTGGAAAACAGGCACCCGCAGCACGGACGACCGGGCTTTAATCACCGGACGGCAGCAATTGGCTTAATTCCTCGGATGGCAGGGCCGGGCTGAACAGGAAACCCTGATAGAGGTCGCATCCTTCTTTTTGCAGGTATTCAAGCTGTTTTTCGGTTTCGACCCCCTCGGCGACGGTGCGCAGATTCAGGTTGCGCGCCAGATGGATGAGAGCGGAAACGAGCGCCCGGCTCTTGGCATCTTCAAACAGGTTGACGAAGAAAGACCGATCGATTTTGAGTTCGTCCAGCGGCAGTCGCAGCAGATAGCTCAGGGAAGAGTAGCCGGTGCCGAAGTCGTCGATGGCCAGGCGGACACCCAATTCCCGCAGTCGATTCATGGCATCGATTTTGACATCGACATCCTCCATCAGCACCCCCTCGGTGACCTCAAGGATCAGACGCCGGGGATTGATCCCACTTTTAGCGATGATCTTCCGAAAGGCGGCGAGCAGATCGCCGTTTTGAAACTGGGCGGGCGAAAGGTTCACGGCCATGTCGAGCGTCGGGTGCCCGGCCTGCCGCCACGCTTCCTGCTGCCGGCAGGCTGTCGTCAGGACCCACTCCCCGATCGGGCCGATGAGCCCGGTCTCTTCGGCAATCGGGATGAACTGACAGGGCGGTACCAATCCGCGTTCGGGTATGTGCCAGCGCAGCAGGGCTTCCACACCGGTAATCGTGTTGGCGGCGACATCGAGCTTGGGCTGGTAATGGAGCACCAGTTCGTCGCGTTCCAGGGCTTTGCGCAACCGGGCTTCGAGGTTGATACGCCGCTGGTATTTGGTGTTGATCTGCCGCGAGGAGAACTTGAAGGCATTCCCCCCTCTGTTCTTGACATAGCCCCTGGCGCCCGAGGCCAGCTGCAACATTTCGATATTTTTCACGCGTTCGGTGGGAAAGGTCGATATACCGATGCTGGCGGTGACATAAATCTCGGTCTGGCTGATCTGGAGCGGTTGCCGGATGGTTTCCAGCAGCTGCTGGGCCGCGCGGGCGGCGTCGCGTTCGCGCCGCAGACCCCGCAGGATCAAAGCAAAGACGCCGCCATCAAAATGAAACAGGTTCGCCGCGGAATCCTCGCCCGTACCGAAAAAGCCGCTCAGATCGGCGCCGCGGACCAGCCCGGCGATCCGCTGACCAAGCTGCCGCAGCATCTCGTCGCCGGCAATGAGCCCCAGGGTATCGCTGATCTTGTCGAACTGGTCCAGCTCGATGCTCAACAGCGCCAGCACGTCGTTGTGGCGTTTGGCCCTTTTCAGCGCCCATTCCAGCCGCTCGAGAAACAAGTAGCGGTTGGGCAGTTTGGTCAGCGGGTCGTAGAAGGCCAGCTGATCCTGGTAAGCTTTGGCGGCCAGGGTGTTGCGCACCCTGAGCTGAAGTTCACTCGGGTCCACCGGCTTGGACAAAAGGTCGGTGGCCCCCAGATCCAGGGCCTGCAGTTTGTCCGCGTTGTCCGAGGACGACGACAGAATCAGCACGGGCAGGTGCCTGAAGCGGTCATCGGCTCGCAGGCGCTGCAGGATCTCGAAACCCGAGATCTCCGGCATCTTGAGATCGAGCAGGAGCAGATCCGGCCGTTGTTCCTCGAGGATGCGCAGGGCCTTGCACGGATCGTCGACCAGAACGAATTGACGATATCCGCTGTCTTCCAGAAAGGTCTGTACAACCTCCATGGTGATCGGCTCGTCATCGACCATCATGATCTTGGCCTGCAGGAGGTTGGCGGTACTGCCGGATACGTCTGCGGCACTTTCCCGGTTCCTGAGCGGTATGGTTTGGATGGCTGCCTGCATGCTGGTGGTTTCCTTTAATTGCTAACTGCCGCCGGCGCCCTGGGCGATGCCGACACCGCCCTCAACCGTCGTGCGGCCTTGGGGTGCGGCCGGCGGCACGATGGCGTTCGCCAGGGATTCGAGTTGTTCGAGGATGCGACCGGCGTCCGCCGCCCGGTCGGCTTTGGCCAATTGTTCGAGTTCGGCCGCCGGCGCCGTGAATTCGTCGAATCCCACGGTACCGCCGGCCCCTTTCAACCAGTGGGCGATCATGGCCAGTTGGGCCAGATCGCCCCGGTCCAGGGCCGACTGCGCACTTTTGAGCTCCGAGTCCAGTTTGGTGATGAACTTGCGGATCACCTTCTGCAGTCGGGGGTTGCCGCCCAATCGTGAAATCACGGGGGGGATATGGTCCGCCAGGACGGCCTTTGGCGAGGCGTTGGGTGCGGCTATTCGGGCCGCCGCGTCGGCGACCGCGCATGACGCCTCTGGCGACGCCGTGCCGGGGGCCGCCAGACGGGCGGCAACGTCCTGCAGCATCTCCAGGGTTTGAGCAATCTCCTCGTCCGGACCGCCCGATTTGGCCAGCGCTTCCAGCTTGCCGGCCGGTGCCGTCAAGATGTCGAACCCGACACTGCCGCCCGCGCCCTTGAGCCAGTGCGCAAAAGCGGCGAGCTCGTCCATGCGGCCCTCGCGATGGGATTGCCGCGCGGCATCGAGTTGCGTGTCCAGCCGGGCGATGAAACGGACCACGAGATCGCGAAAACGCGCGTTGTCGACCGGCAGTTTCGAGACGATCGGCGTGCGATCCTTGGCGGGTGTCACCGCGACGTCCTCATCCGCAATGGCGCCGGTCCGGGCCGTGCGGGTATGCGCCTCCAGCGGTTGGCCGCCCAGCAGATCGGCCATCTGCTGCATGAGGCGGTCGATGTCGATGGGCTTGGAAAAATAACCTGAAAAGCCGGCCTCCAGGCATTGGCGGTCGAATCCTTTCATGGCATTGGCCGTCAGGGCGATGATCGGTGTGGATACACCCTTCCGGCGCAATTCACGGGTGGCGCTGAAACCGTCCATGACCGGCATGTTGACATCCATGAGGATAACGTCGAAATCCGCCGCCAGGGCGGATTCCACACCCTGTTGACCGTTCGCGGCCTCTTCCACCCTGGCCCCGGCCTCCTCGAAAAAAAGCCGCAGCAGTTCACGGTTCTCCGCCCCGTCATCGACCACCAGGATCCGAGCCGCGGGAAACTGCCAGCGCGGCGGCTCGGCCGCTTCGACAGTCGCCGTCGCCGCGGCCACCTCGTGCGCTGCGAGCAGGGGCACACCGTCGATATCGCCGGTGCTCAGCGTGATCCTGAAAGTGCTGCCCTCTCCCGGCCGGCTCTCGACCGTAATGTCGCCGCCCAGGGCCTGCGCAAACCGACGGCTGATCGCCAGGCCCAGCCCCGTCCCCCCGAAGTGGCGGGTTACGGAGGCGTCGGCCTGGGTAAAGGGGTCGAATATCGATTCCTGCTTGTCGGCCGGTATGCCGACGCCGGCATCGACGATGTCGATCACCAGACGCGCATCGCCGCCGGATGCGTCGAAACCGCAGACCACGCGGATCTCGCCCTGGTCGGTGAATTTGATGGCATTGCCCACGAGATTCAAGACGATCTGGCGGAAGCGGGCCGGATCCGTCGTGATCCGCTGCGGAAGATCGTCCCGGGCCTCGAAATTGAGAGCCAGTCCCTTTTCACGCGCCTTGATGTTCAGGACCTGCAGCACATCGCTGATGATGCGGTGCGGTTCGCTCCAGGCCTTCTCGATCTCCAGCCGCCCCGACTCCACCTTGGAAAGATCGAGAATGTCGTTGATCAGCTCGAGCAGGCTGTGGCCGCTGGAGTGGATGGTGTCGAGATACCGGAGACTGTCCCTGCGATTGCGGTCATAGCCGCGTTTCAAAATCTCGGTAAAGCCCAGAATGGCTGTCATGGGGGTGCGGATTTCGTGGCTCATATTGGCCAGAAACGCGCTTTTGGCCTGGTTGGCGCTTTCGGCTTCCTCCTTGGAGCGGCGCAGCTCGATTTCTTTTTTCTCCAGCACGGTCACATCGTCGAAACTCACCAGGACCCCGGCATATTTGCCTTGCGCCCCGAGAACCGGCGAAGCGTTGATACTGAACGTGTGCCGTTCGTGGCCCGCCATCTCCAGGCGCAGGATGCGGGCGGCCTGGACCTGGCCCGCGGCCAGGGCCTGGTTCCAGGGCCGGTCCGCTTTATCGACGTGGCCACCGTCCGGCGCAACCCAGGGCAGGTCACCGGCCCGATACCCCAAAAGGTCTTCCGGGGATTTGCCGAGCAGGCTCGCGAAGGACTTGTTGGCCAGCACGATCTGCTCTTTCTGATCGAGCACCAGCAGACCGCCGGCCAGGGTGTCGAGCGCTGATCGCACCCGCCCGGGGATGGCCTTGGAGGGGTCCAGATGGCGCAGCACCTTGCCGATGTAGAAGTAGAAGGCCAGAAAACAAAGCCCGCCCAGGAACAATGTCAGCCGCACGACCGGATGCGCGAAGATAAAGCCGAACCCGCCCTCCCTTAGCGCCTGGAAACGCAGTTCCAGCTGACCCCATTTCGCATCGCCGGCCCAGATGGGGACGCGGACCTGCGTGTTTTTTGAATATTCACCTTCCATGCTCTGCCACAGGCGGTCGTGCCCGGCGCTGGCGATCAGTGACCGGCCGTCGGCGCGGCGCAGTCCCAGGGAGATGAGATCACCGTTGCGCGCGGCCAGCAGTTTGAAATCGGCCGCCAGACGCTGGAATTCGCTCGTCAGCACCATGGCCGTACTGTGAACGGCGATGGTTTCGGCCAGCGCCTTGCGGTTCTCCCGCACAATAGCGGTCTCATCGGGTATGAAGCCCGCATAAAACGCCAGCATGGCGATACAGACGGTCAGGCCGACCAACCCGAGGACGACCCGGAATTTAACACTTAGTCTTCGCATGGCTTATCTCTTTGCCGCCGGTGTTCTCCGGATCCGTCGACGGGTTTGGCCGGCGGATCGGAAGGGTCGGGCTGACGCGCCTGGGGTTTGCGTTCCAGGATGGATTCGAGCGATTCATCGTCATCGCTGCCGTCGTCACCTTTGCGGCGGGCCAGAATCGGCAGCGGGTCCAGAAGCTGCCAGGCCGGCAGGGAGGACAGCAGCGAGCTTAAAAGCATCCCGCCGCGCATCAGCCAGACCACATAGCCCACCGAAAGACCGGTGGACATGACAATCGCCGATCCCAGCACGGTCCGGTCGAAGGCGATGTCGCCCGCCATTTCCTGTTTGACCGCATCCAGTGTGTCCACCATGCGCGTGTAGATGCGCGAGGCCATCAGGTTGTGGGCGCGCACCTGGCGCTCGGCCCTTTCCCCCCCGGGATCGGCGTCTTCGGCCGGCGTCTCGGGATTCTCGAAAGGCAGCAGACGCGCGGTGATCACATCCCAGTCAAGGGCCATGAATTTGATGGATGGAAACCGGCGTGTGGCTTGGCCGCGAATCATGCCGGACGATCTGGCCGCAGCGCTGCCTGAGGCCGGGGCTTCGGCATCCGGTTCCGGTGCCGGCGTCGGGGGCTCGGTCGGGACGGCGTCATCGATCGCTGTTTCGGCCGGCTCGGTGGTTGCGGTGGCATCGGTCTCCGGGTTCGGCGCGGGATCCTCATCGCCGCCTGTTTCCGGAACAATGGGCGGGTCAGGGGGCGTCGGGAGGGATGGTCCGTTGACGGCCATCGCCAGCGTCGCCGTGGCATCCGGCGTCCCGCCCACGCCGGCATCTTCCACTTCAACGACCACATCCAGGGTCGGATTGGCGACGGCGTCCAGGATGCTGCCGGCCCTGAGATGCAGTTCGCTGCCGCCCACAATCTCGAACATGGCAGCATCGGCGCCGCTCAAGGCCAGGCTGTTGGTGCCCATGGCATCGTCGGTCACGACGATATCGGCCACTTTGATCGCGGCGGAGGTATCGGCATCAAACGCAATGGTGGTCGTGGTGTTGATCAGGGTGACCGTGGGCGCGTCATTGACGGCCGTGACGGTGACGTCAAAGGTTTCGTCGGTGCTGCTCGCGCCGTCGTTCACCGTCACGGTGACGGTCACCGGCCCACCGTTCTGGTTGGCCGCCGGCACGGCTTCGACGGTCCAGCTGCCGCCGCCCAGATCCACCAGCGCCAGGTTGCCGTTGGGGATCAGCGTGGTGTCGCTGCTCGTCGCGGTCACGGTCAAAGACCCGGCGGCGGTGTCCACGTCGCCCACCGTGAAGGCCAGCGGGCCGGTGGTGGTGTCCTCCGCGATCGTCTGGTCCCCGATCGCGCTGATCGTTGGCGCGTCGTTGACCGGGTTGATGGTGATTGTTGTCGTCTGGACCGCACTGACGGCACCACCGCTGGGGACAAAATGGGGATGGTTGGCCAGGATGACGTCGAAGGTCAGATTTTCCAACCCCCCGATGGGCCCGGCCCACGATGGCGTGAAATCCACCGTCAGGGTGAAACCGTTGGACAGGGTGTCGACAAGATTATGGATGCCCAAAAATGCTTCTTCCATGCTGCCCGTCGAACTCACGGCCAGGCTGCCGGCCGTCCCGCCCAGCACGTCGCCGCCACCCAGATCGAGGCGAATATTGTCCATAGCGATGAATGCGTCCGCCGTAGCGGATTTCACCTGGAGATAGATGTCGGTGAAGGGTCCGCCATAGGCAAACTGGGAAGTGGTGCCGCCCGCGGTGATCGCACCCACACCCCCGCTGTAGGTAATCGTGGCGGTCTGGGATACACCGTTCCCGGCCCAGGTGACATCGGCGTTGTCCTGAAAGACGGGCCCGGGCTCGGTGCCCACGCCCAGTTCGAAGCCTAAATCGCCGTTGTCGAAGTTGCGCGCCCGGGCAAACCAGACCTCGGAGAAGCCCTCAGCAGTAAATCCGTTAGGCGCCGCCCAGGTGTTCCCCCGCGTGAAGGTGATGCCGCTGCTGTCATCCCGTACGCGCAAAGCGATCGTCCGGCTGTCGGGCCCCTCGATGCCGGTCGCGTCGAAAGTGGGGGTGGCCGTGGTGGCATCCACGTCGAAGGTCACACCGTCATAGTCCAGGTCCCATTCGTAGGCCACCACGCTGCTGTCCACATCCGAGGAACCGCTGCCGTCGAGCACGATGACCGCATCCTCGTCCACCGCATAGGGTCCGCCGGGGTCGGCCGACGGCACGTCGTTTTGATTGATGAAGGTGATGTTGGCCGGAACCGCGCTCGTGGTGTTGGTGCCGTCGCTGACCGAGACACTGTAGGTGGGTGCGGTCTCGCCCCCCAGATGCATGAACCGGACCTCCCCGGCATTGACGTCGGCCATTGTGAATACCGTCATGACCTGCCCGGTGGAGACCCGTCTGAATTCGCCCCCCGACATCCCTGTTATCTGGAACGTCAGGCCCGGATCCGCGCTGTCCGTATCGGTGGCGGACAAATTGCCGCTGTTAAAAATGACGGCGCCCCCTTCGGCGATGGTGACGTTGTTGTTGCCCAACACCGGTGGGTCGTTGCCGGCCGTAATGGTGACATCAAAGGTCGCATCGGTGGTGGTCGTGCCGTCATCCACCGTGATCGTGATCGTCACCGGGCCACCGCTCTGGTTCGCCGCCGGCACGGCCTCGATCGTCCAGCTGCCGGCGCCACCGTCCACCAGCGCCAGGTTGCCGTTGGGGATCAGCGTCGTGTCGCTGCTCGAAGCCGTCACGGTCAAAG
>JASJCV010000226.1 GCA_030065275.1 Desulfobacterales bacterium
GTGATCGAATCAATTCATCCCTGCACTATCAACGTGAGATGCATCGCTTCGGGGTCACCAGCGTCAGTGATGCCGGCGGCGGCGGCATGGTGTTCCCGGATGCGTATGGAACGATTCAAAAGCTACACCAAATGGGAAAACTCAAAACCCGGACCTCAATGTATACCTTTGCTCAAGTCAAAGGTCAGGAACTGGCGGACTATCAGCGCTGGACGGCGCGCCATAAGCCGGGTGAAGGGGATGCCATGTTGAAACTGGTGGGCGGCGGTGAAAACATATGCTGGGCAGCCTATGACTTTGAAATATTCGCCATGCCCAGACCTGAAATCGATCCGGATGCGGAAGCGGTTGAAAGGCCGATCCTGCGCCAGTTGGCTTATGCCGGCTGGCCGACCCGGCAGCATATGACCTATAATCAGTCCATCGATCGGTTACTGCCGGTATACGAGCAGGTGCGCCGCGAAGTATTTGGCGATCCGGCCAAAGCGCCCCTGATGATTGTCGATCATGCCGAAACGGTCAGCGAGGCCAATATGGAGCGAATTATGTCTATCAATGGCATTATCGCCATACAAAACCGCATCATCTATCAGGCCCGTGATTTTGCTGAACGCTACGGCATGGAGACCTTGGCTCAGACGCCACCGGTGCGCAAAATGCTGCAAATGGGCATGCAGGTCGCCGCCGGGACCGATGCCACCCGAGTTTCCAGCTATAATCCCTGGTTATCACTGGCCTGGCTGACAACCGGCAAAAGTCTTGGGGATTTGCAGATGTACGGGGATGATAATCTTCTCAATCGCAGCGAAGCACTCAGGCTCTGGACCATCAACGGCGCAGCGAGTACTGGCGAATCTTCCCTGAAGGGATCGCTTGAGCCCGGAAAGCTTGCTGACCTTGTCGTGCTGGATCGCGACTATTTCACTGTGCCCGATGATCAGCTTCGAAAAATAGAGTCGGTGATGACCATTGTCGATGGCGAAATCACTTATGCTTCAGGGGACCTCCGGGATTACGACACAAATCCGCTTCCAGAAATCAGCCCGGCCTGGTCGCCAGTGGCTAAATTCGGGGGCTACCGGTCCTGACCCTTACAAGCTTGTAAAGTCTGAGAAACGGCGACGGCGGATCGATTGCTGAAGCAAGCGTGCATCCTCCGATAACGCTCGCGACAGGCACAGGCCCACTTTGCATATGAATTCAGACGAGAAGCATAGCGCAATCATGATCAAGCGTTTATTCTATTTCATTTTGGCCGTAGGTCCCCTCGTTTTAAGTGGATGCAGTATCGGTCCAACGATGATGCGCGCCAACCACCTGACCTACAACGATGCGATGCAGCTGACCGAACGTCAGGAACTCCTGCTCAATATCGTGCGGCTGCGCTACAACGAGGGACCGGAATTCCTGGCCACCAGTTCGATCTCCACCCAGTTTATCCTCGATCTCTCGGCTGGTGCCGGAGGAAGCCAATGAGCAAATTGATTCCCGGCCGCGAAACCGCTCGTAAGTGCGAGGCGCATGCATCTGAAACCGATGAGGTCGTGGCCATACCGGCCCGCCAAACCCAACTCGGCAACGGACTTGCCATTTACCGCGCCCTGCCTCAGGTCGGATTGAAGCTCATCGGCCCATGGTGCTTTCTGGATCATTTTGGCCCACTGGATGTGAAGCCCGGCGCCGGCCTGCGTGTCGGCCCGCACCCCCACATCGGCCTGCAAACGGTTACCTGGCTCCTGACGGGCGAATTGCTGCACCGCGACAGTTTGGGCATGACCCAGCGCATTCTCCCAGGGCAACTGAATCTGATGACCAGCGGCAACGGCATTGCCCATTCCGAGGAATCGCCGGCCGACCATGCGGGTCGACTGCACGGCGTCCAGCTCTGGGTGGCGCTGCCCGAAGATGAGCGCCTCGGCGAGCCCCGCTTCGATCATTATCCGGAACTGCCATTGATCGACCGATCAGCTCTGCGAATAAGCCTTCTGGCCGGCGAGTCCATGGGGTTGCAGTCTCCCGCCCGGGTGTTTTCACCGCTGGTGGGCCTGGATATCGAACTGGTGGACACGGGCCGTCATCCGATCGACCTGAATCCCGATTACGAGCACGGGCTGCTGGTTCTCGAAGGCCGTGTCGCCATGGCCGATCATCAAATGGATATCGGAACGCTGTTCTATCTGCCCGTCGGACGCTCTCGACTTGAATTGGACAACGCCGCACCGGCCAGAGCGCTGCTGATCGGCGGGCCGCCGTTTCCCGATACGATTCTCATGTGGTGGAATCTGGTCGCCCGGACGGCTGCCGAAATCACCGTGGCACGCAATGACTGGGAGCAGGGCCGAAGGTTCGGGACCGTCACCGGCTACGACGGGGAGCGCATTGCCGCCCCCCGCTTCGATTATCGTCTCAAGTCCTGACCCTTGCTCAGGGGTTGAATCGTCACTAGGATGAAAAAACCTAAACAGGAGGATGATGCCATGAAAGTATTGATTCTATTTTATTCGACCTATGGACACGTTCACAAAATGGCCGAAGCGGTGGCCGAGGGCGTTGCTGAAGTGGGAGGCGCCGAGGCCGTGCTGCGACGGGTTCCCGAAACCCTGCCCCCGGAAGTCCTCGAAAAGATGGGTGCGGTCGAGGCGCAGAAGACCATGGACCATATCCCCGTGGCTACGGTTGATGAACTGGCCGCGGCGGATGCCGTCATTTTCGGCACCCCCACCCGTTTCGGCAACATGTGCGGCCAGATGCGCCAGTTTCTCGATGCCACGGGACAACTCTGGGCCCAGGGGGCCTTGGTCGGCAAGGTGGGCAGTGTCTTTACCTGCTCGGCCACGCAGCACGGGGGCCAGGAGTCGACCATTCTTTCGTTTCACATCTCACTGCTGCACCATGGCTTCGTGATCGTGGGCCTGCCCTACGCGTTTCAGGGCCAGATGCGCAACGACGAGATCACCGGCGGCTCGCCCTATGGGGCCTCGACCATCGCCGGCGGTTCGGGCGAGAGAATGCCCAGCGACAACGAGCTGGACGCGGCGCGCTTTCAGGGCAAGCACGTGGCCGCAATTGCGTCCAAACTGGCCGGATAGTCTCCCATCGGCTTGTGGCGCACGATTTCACCTGTGCAATTGCCTCGAAGAAAGGAGGGGGATTATGGCCACCACCGTTACGGTGCGTTCCGTTCCGGGAGAACGCTTCACGCAAACCGTCGCGGCGGGCAAGCACCAGCTTATCGCCGACGAACCCGAATCATTTGGCGGTTCCGATCGAGGGCCAGGGCCTTATGAGTTCCTGCTGGCCGCGTTGGGGGCCTGAACGTCGATGACACTGCGCATGTATGCGGAGCGGAAAAAAATCAACCTGGTCAGCGTGGAAGTGAAACTCAGTCATGTTCGAATTCATGCCAAGGACTGCGCGGACTGCGAAACAAAACAAGGGCTGCTTGACGAGATTCGCACTGAAATCCATCTGGCAGGCGATCTGGACGAGACGCAACGTAAAAGGCTGATGGAGATCGCCACACGCTGTCCGGTTCATCGGACCCTGTCATCTGAAATCAAGATCCGGACCACCGAAGTGTGAATCTCCTCCCGCGATTCAGGAGGATTCATGTGCTTCCCAGAGAGAGGCATAACGCTTTCAGCCTCTCGGCCTTACCCCTTTTGCCCCGCGCCGAGCATCGGTGGCAGGGGCGGATGACGCGTGTCGGCCTGTCTGAGCGAAGCGAGTTCCGACCCGCGCCGACCCAGAAACCGATTGATGAAGCAAGCATCATGGCGTTAGGCAAGGCGCAGCGCGAAGTGAGGCGCGCAGCAATCGATAGATTGTGAGCACCCGATCGAGCGTTGGGACGCCGCTTGGCGGCATGAGGCGCCGTTTCATCAAGCGGTTTGGCAACGCGCAGAGTAAGCGGGGCGCGGGCGCCTTCTTTTGGTTACTTTTATTAGGCGTCTAAGAAAAGTAACAAAGTAAATCAACGGATCGGGCGAAACGCTTTGGATCCCCCACTGGAGATGGAAGGTTTCGATAAATTCTAATACACAAGAAAGCCCAACACTGAGTAGCTAGGAGAAATAAAATGCAAGCATCAGCAACACCCGTCGCCCTCATCGTGGGCGGCTCCAGCGGTATCGGCAAGCAAACGGCCCAACGTCTCCTCGGCCGTGGCGTCGAGGTGATGCTCCTGGCGCACAACAAGCAAAAACTCGAAGCCGCCCGGACCGAACTGGCAACCGGCGGAGCCGTGGAGACCGTCGCCATCGACCTTTATGATGCCGGCCTGGTCGATCAGTTGATCGCGCGGCTGAAAGACGAAACCCGCCATATCAAATACCTGGTCAATGCCGCCGGCTCCTTTAACCCCACCCCTTTTCTGGAACATTCCACCGCCGACTACGACAAATACATGGATCTCAACAAAAGCTTTTTTTTCATAACTCAGGCGGTGGCGCAGAACATGAAAACCCACGGCGGCGGTGCCATCGTCAACATCGGCTCCATGTGGGCCAAACAGTCCATCAAAGCGACCCCCTCGTCGGCCTACTCGATGGCCAAGGCCGGTCTGCATTCGCTCACCCAGCACCTGGCCATGGAACTGGCCGAGCACGGTATTCGGGTGAATGCGGTCTCGCCAGCGGTGGTCGTGACGCCGATCTACGGTGAGTTCATCGATCCCGACAAGATCGAGGAAACCCTGGCCGGCTTCAACGGCTTTCACCCCATCGGCCGGGTGGGCCAAGCCGAGGATGTCGCCGCCGTGGCCGATTTTCTGCTCACGGACGAAGCCGGCTGGGTCACAGGGGCCATCTGGGATGTCGATGGCGGGGTGATGGCGGGCCGCAACCAGTAGGGTTCCTTTCCCGAACCGCGAAGCATCAGGTAGCGCCCCGCAGAAGCGTTTATCCATCTGTTGGGGCTCGAATCCTTCCGTTTGTAGGCATCGGTGATGAGATCGGAAAAAGCCTGTCCGCCTGTTTGAGCGAAGCGAGTTCCGACAGGCGCAGCACATGACAACCGCTCGAAGAAGCATGTATCATGTTGTCAGGCAAGGCGCCCCGATGGAGCGAGGCGCGCAGCAATCGCCAGATGGTGAGCACCCGAGCGAGTTGGGGACTCACCTCGATACGGAAAGACCGATGGGGAATCCCGCAACGCGGGACAACGCCGCTACCGGCATGAAGCGCCGCTTCAACGAGCGGTTGGGCGACGCGCAGGGTAAAGCGGGGCAAGAGAGTTTTCTTTTGGTTCGTTTTCTGAGGGCCTCGTAAAATATCCGATCCTCGCGAGGCGGATAAATATCGGCGTTACGCTTCATCCCTCGGCATTGCGGCATACCGAAAGTACGCCTCATTTCTCGGAATTCGCAAGCCTTGATCTCGAACTTTTTTCGAAACCGTCCGGCAAATGACTTTTAGAGAATCCATCTTTCCTTTCACAGGAAAGAAAATGAACAGATCCTACAACAAAGTCAGAATCCGTATCGTTACAACCTCACCGGATACGCTGCCAGAGATGGAAATTTTAGATCAGTATCAATTCCCAAAGGCAACCGGTGAGGTCGATTTATACCTTGCCTGGGCCCATATTATCCCTTAAACCCATTCTCCTCGTGCGAGCCGTCGCACAGGGGTTTTTTCTTCGAACCGCCGCAGCGACAAAGCGTATAGTGATCCGCATCGGGAAGCAGGGCGTCAGAGAGCTGATCGTCCTTGAGCTCGATCTCCCCCTGGCAGTGCAGCGGGCCGTCCTTTTCGACGACGAGACGTGTTTCCGGAAAATAATTCTTTTCATGCTTGCCGTTCAGGATGTAGGTCAACGCGCCGGACGGGCATTTCTTGATGGTGGCGATGATTTCTTCCGGGGTGCCGGCATCCGGCTCGTACTTGGGCGCATCGTGGGTGCCGAAGACGGCCTCGAGTTCCCCGCAGTACCCGGCCCCCATGCAGAGGTAGCGATCGTAGACGATCGTGATCTCCTTGCCCGCATAGTATTCCAGCTCGGGTTTGTCGGAGTCTTCACGTACACCGCTGAATTCAATCTGGGCATGGGTGCCGTCGCACATCGGTTTGGCGCTCGATTCGCCGCAGCGGCACAGGGAACAGACGCGGGGCGTTTCGACAGGCTTTCCGTCGCTGCCGACCAGTTTCGTGTCGACGGCCATGAGCGGGCTGTATTGCGTCAAGACAATTTCGCTTTCCTTCATGGGGGCACCTTCCTTTGATGGAGATATCGAATGCGATTGGCGGGCCTCATCAAGCCCAATCAGATCGGGCTATAACATGAAACACGCAATGACGGAAACCGGCGATGGCTCGCCCTTCTGAAATGCCGATCTTGGGTGAGGGGGATGTCGGAAGGATACACAATGCCGAAGGCGGATAGGTTCCCCACGCCCCGGCCCATAAATTTAAAGTTTGGGATTCAACTCTTCCCGCAGCCAGTCGGCAAAGAGGTTGATGCCCACCACGATGGCGATCAGGGTGGCGCCGGGGAAGACGACCATCCACCACATCCCCGCGTAGATATAGTTTTTGCCGATGGCGATCATCATGCCAAGGGAGGGCTCGGTCAGGGGCACGCCGACGCCCAGAAAACTAAGGGTGGCTTCCAGCATGATGACCACGGCCATGTCCACCGCCATGACCACGAAGATGGGCGGCAGGGCGTTGGGCAGGATGTGCCGGAAGAGGATGCGCCGGTCGCCGGCCCCCGATGCCTTGGCCGCCAGCACATAGGCGTTTTCCTTGATTTCGAGCACGCTGCCGCGGATGGTGCGCGCATACCTGACCCAGTCCGCAATGCAGATGGCGAAGATCACGGTAAATAGCCCCCGGGTTTCGAACACGCCCAGAAGCAGGACCGCCAGCAGCGTGGTCGAAAAGGCAAAGACCGTATCCGCGGCCCGCATGATGAACGCGTCCAGCAGTCCGCCGTAGTAGGCCCCCAGCATGCCCAAAACGATGCCGATCAGGCTCGATATCGTCACCACCGTTACCCCGACGATCAACGAGGTCCGCAGGCCGTAGATGATGGTGGAGAGAATCCCGCGCCCCTGATCGTCGGTGCCCAGGGGGAAGGCGGCGACACCCCCCTCCATCCAGGAGGGAGCCAGCAGAAAATTTCCCAGATCGACTTTGGTCAGATCGTAGGGGTCCATCGGGGCCAGCACGCCGGCGAAAATTGCCGCCAGCAGGAAGGTCACCAGGATGGCACTGCCCACCAGGGCCGAGGGGTCATGCAGAAAACTCTGCATGCGGCGCGACTTCAGGATCTTGGATACGGCCCCACCTGCATTATTCATAACGGATCCTCGGATTGAGCACGGCGTACAGCAGGTCCACCAGAATATTGATGGACAGGATAATGAACGCGGCCAGCATGATATAGGTCACAATGATCGGCTGGTCGGTTTCAAAGATGGAGGTCAGCAGCAAGTTGCCCATGCCCGGCCACTGAAAAATCGTCTCGGTGACGATGGAGAAAGCGATCAGTTCGCCGAAGGACAGGCCGGCGATGGTCACCACCGGAATCATCACATTGCGCAGGGCGTGTTTGAGGATCACCTTGGCCGGCGAGAGTCCCTTGGCCCAGGCCGTCTTGATATACTCTTCCGAAAGGGTTTCGCGCATGCCCGCCCGGGTCAGCCGCAGCAGGACGGCCAACTGGTAGCCCGAGAGCGTCAGGGCCGGCAGAATGATGTGCTGCCAGCCGGACAGGGTCAGCAGGCCGGTGCGCCAGAAGCCGATCTGGACCGTGTCGCCGCGCCCGAATGGCGGCAACAGGTTGAGGTAGACCGAAAATCCCATCACCAGGAGAATGCCGATCAGGAAGGTGGGAATCGAAATGCCGAACAGGGAGCCGGCCATGATGGCCCGGCTGACGGCCCCGTTCGGCCGGATCGAGACGACGACCCCCAGTCCGACCCCCAGGGTGAAGGAGATTGAAATCGCCACCAGGGCCAGCTCGAAAGTGGCCGGGAACCGCTCCAGGATCATGTCCAGGGCATCGATCTGGCTGACGTAGGACCGGCCGAAATCGCCGCGCACCGCCCCGGCAATGAAACGCAGATATTGCTCGTAGACGGGGCGGTCAAGGCCATAGGCGATGCGGACCTGTTCGCGTTCCTCCACGGTGGCGTATTTGCCAGCCAGCATGAGGACCGGATCGCCGGTGAAGCGGAAAAGAAAGAAACAGATCATCGAGACGGCCAGCAGGACGACGATGCCCTGCAACAGTCTTCTGACAATGTAGGTCGCCATAACATTTCCCGCGGCGGGGCCGCCCCGCCGGTGTCAAACCATAGCTGCCGGGCTTGAGACCGATAGCCATGGCTCGATTAGCATTGTTCTCCCCCCCACCTTCGGTGTAGGACCCGAGGCGGTTCTACCGATCTGTGGCAAGTCTCTTTTATTTGTTCGTTTTCTTCCACGTGGAAGAAAATGAAC
>JASJCV010000227.1 GCA_030065275.1 Desulfobacterales bacterium
GCTTCCATAGCATACGCATCCTCTGTCCTGAAACTGGCGCAGGAGAACCCCGTTGCCGCATCCGATATCCAGGACGTTAAGTCCGTCTCGGCCACTAGTCAGGCGCGTGGTAATGCGCTTGAACCAGAGGAAATCCATGCTGCTCTGCGTCTTGGCATATCGGCACAGGTATTCGTCGTCATAATGCAAATTCGTCTCAAAAATCTCTTCATCGGTCGCATCCACGTAGACAAAACGACATTGGCGGCATTTAAGCAGGCAATAGTCTCCGGCTTGGCGTTCCTTTTCTCCATCACCTCTGCAGATTGGACAAGGCTTTGATCTCATATGATTTCGCCTCCAACAATCTTATGTATTTGGTGTCATTCCCCTCGACGGGATCTTTCATCTGGAGTTGCAAAGGAACTGTGTTCCAACGGGGATCATATTTCGCCTTCGAATGATGGCTGCCTAATTCTTAAAAAAGCCGACATGTTGCATAATTATATAGAAATATTAATAAAATAATTCTGTTAGCGCCGGTATGCAAGTTGTCACGCGCTATGATTCCATAAAAAAGTTAATCCGCCTCATTTGGCTTTTTTCGGGTGCCTACCAGGCGGCTTTTGACAAATGGCAACCCGATTCACCATGGCCTCTCGGAGTTGTTTCATTACACTCCCACCACCACGAATGTGCAGTTTGAGACTTTTAGCCGTCTCCGCGGCTTCAATCCCAGGGCTTGCGTGCCCGCGCTGCCCGAAAAAAATTGCTTGGACGAACATGATTAACCCGATACGGTCATCCGCGCGCACCAGGGTTAACGATTTTGAGCTTTCTCATTTCGGGTGCTTAAGGCACCACATGACGCCAGTTAACCATTTTCGTGATTTTCACAATTTTTCAAATGGATAGGATGGCTCGCGATGTTGCGAATGCAGTTAAATTGGGGGCAAAAAAAAAGATGGAATGTGCAGATTGGGAAATAAGACGGCCATCCGATAGATCACCCTGACGCAGACCGCGCGTGAACGCCGATTTTTATCCGCCTCGGGTGCTCCGGCCCTCTCAAGAAACCGTCGCGGGGTTTATCGACTTGAAGATCTTTGCCGCCTGGATTATATAAATGTTTTGATTCAAACGCAGCCCGGGCGACACCCGGGCCGATTATAAACCATGAAGGAGCGCACCATGGCTTCCGAACTCAAACAAACCTTGCAGGACGTCCACCACCGCCTCGACCAGATCAAGGAGTATCTTTGACCTGCCGGCCCTTGAACGACGCCTCCAGGAACTGGAGAGCATTATCGCCGGGCCCGGATTCTGGGACACGCCCGAAAAGACCAAACCCCTTCTGAAAGAACGCACCGCCATCGCCGCCAAGCTGGACTGCTACAAAGGCCTGCAGCAGGACATCGAGGACAGCGACATGCTGCTGGAAATGGCCCTCGAAGAATCGGACAACGATACGCTGGCCGACATCGAATCCCAGCTAAGGGACATCGACGCGCGGATCGAGAAGTTCTCCCTAAGCCTCATGCTCGACGGGGATAACGATGCCAACAATGCCATCGTCTCCATCAACGCGGGCGCCGGCGGCACCGAGGCCCAGGACTGGGCCGAGATGCTCTTTCGCATGTATTTGCGCTGGGTGGAGCGCCACGGTTACAAATCGGACATCATCGACTTTCAGCCCGGCGACGAAGCCGGCATCAAAAGCGTGACGTTCACGGCCGAGGGCGAAAACGCCTTCGGCTACCTTAAAAGCGAACGTGGCGTCCACCGCCTGGTACGGATCTCGCCTTTCAATGCCAGCGGCAAACGGCACACCTCCTTTGCCTCTGTGTTCGTCTACCCGGAACTCGACCAGGAGATCAGTATCGACGTCGAGGAAAAAGACCTGCGCGTCGACGTCTTCCGCGCCAGCGGCGCCGGGGGTCAGCACGTCAACAAGACCAGCAGCGCCGTGCGCATCACCCACCTGCCCAGCGGTATCGTGGTCCAGTGCCAGCAGGAAAAATCGCAGCACCGCAACCGCGACCTGGCCATGAAAGTGCTGAAATCGCGCCTCTACGAGCAGGAGATGCAGAAGCAGGAGGCCGAAATGCAGAAGGTCCACGACAGCAAGGACGACATCGCCTGGGGCAGCCAGATCCGCTCCTACGTCATGCACCCCTACCAGATGGTCAAGGACCACCGCATCAACCTTGATGTCGGCAACGTCAGCGACGTGCTGGACGGCGGGATCGACCCCTTTATCGACGGCTGGCTTCTGTCCCAGCGCAAGGAAAGACGTTGACCGGAAAGCAGACGGCCGAAAATCTTATGGCGAAGAGCCCCCTTGAGACCGTCGATAGCGAAGACATCCTGAAGGCGGCCTTCGGCGCCGGTACCCGGCGGTTCGACATCGTCCGGCGCCACGGGGCGCAGGTGGCTGCGCGCGCGCTGCAAATCGCCGCCGGCCTGGAAAGCGCTTCGGTCGATATGAACTTTCTCCACACCGCCGCCATGCTGCACGACATCGGTATCGTGAAAACGGCCACCCCCCAATTGGACTGTCACGGCGATCAGCCCTATGCCCGGCACGGTATAATAGGGCGGCAGATGCTGGAAACCCTTGGTTTGCCGGATCTCGCGCTGGTCTGCGAGCGGCACGTCGGGGTGGGCATCACGATCGCCGATATCCGGGAACGCGGTCTGCCGCTGCCGCTGCGGGACATGCGCCCGGTCACCATGGAAGAAAAACTGATCTGCTACGCGGACAAGTTCTTCTCCAAGACCAATGGCCAACCGGAAAATGCCAAAAGCGCTGCTGACGTCGCCCGCCACCTGGAGCGATACGGACGGCGCCAGGCGGAGACATTTATCCGCTGGGCCGCCCGTTTCGAGGGTTTACTCCTAACTCTGGATGATGACTGAAAAGCATCCAGTCATCACTCGAAGATGGGACAGGGTCCGGTAACCCCCCGGCGCTGGGATTGAACAACAGGTTTAGTTTAAGGGTCATTTTTCCCTTTGCCCCGCGCCGAGCATCGGGGATTCAGACGGAAAAAGCGCATCGGCCTGTTTGAGCGAAGCGAGTTCCGATGCGCGCCGGCTGCATCCTCGACGCGCAGGAACAAGCGGGGCACGGGCGTTTTCTTTTGGTTCGTTTTCTATCACGTGAAAGAAAATGAACAAACGTAATCAAAATAAATACCCCCTGGAAAAGGGGCACTCTCTTAGAACTCCACTAGAGGTGGAGCAATTGGGTCACAACAAAGGGGATCAGGACAACCTTGGATCTGCGCACCGCCCTGCGATTCTATTTTATCACCGACGACCGGGCCCCGGGCCTGGCGCCCATCGACCAGGTGCGCGCCGCGCTTAAAGGCGGGGCCACCTTCATCCAATACCGCCGCAAGCAATTCGCCGCCGTCGACTTTGCCGAAGCCGCGGCCATCCGCGATCTCTGCCGTATCAACCGGGTGCCCTTCGTGGTCAACGACCACCTGCTGCTGGCTAAAGCCGTGGATGCCGACGGCCTGCACCTGGGCCAGGACGACGAGACGCCGGCCGTCGCCCGCCAGGTGCTGGGGTCCCGGGCCATTATCGGCATCTCGGTGTCCGATGGGGACGAACTGGCGCGCACCGATCTGGCCCCCTGCAATTACGTGGGCAGCGGCCCCGTATTTGCCACTGGCACCAAGGCCGATGCCAAACCGGTGCGGGGCCTGACCGGGCTCAAGGAAATCGTGGACACGGCTTCGCTGCCCGTGGTCGCCATCGGCGGCATCGATGCCGATCGGGCCCCGGAGTGCCTGGCCCGGGGCGCGGCCGGCGTGGCCGTGATCAGCGCCGTTACCCGGGCGCCGAATCCCCAAGCTGCGGCCGTGCGTATGGCCGCAGCGTGCGGTTGCCCGCCACGGGACGCGCTCGACGTTCCCTGGCAGGACGAATTCGCCCTGATCCGACGGCTGGTGGCCCCGGCCTTGAACGCTTATACCGGGCGACCGGCCCTCGTACCGCCCGGCGACGACGCCGCCCGGCTGGACGCCTTGCCCGTGCCGGTGATTTCGACCGACACCCAGCGGGAAGGGGTTCACTTCTACCGGGAATGGCAATCGCCTGAAAACATTGGGATCCGTGCCGTCGAGATCACCCTGAGCGATCTGGCGGCCTGCTATGCCGATCCGGTGAGCCTGTTCGTCAACCTCGGGCTGCCGAACACCATGGCCGAAAGGGAGGTGACCCGCCTCTACGACGGTCTGCACGCCGCCCTCCGACGCCACAACTGCCGTCTGGGCGGCGGGAACATCGCCCGCTCCCCCGTGCTCGGCCTGGACCTGTTTGCTGTGGGCCAGGGGCGCCGGGACCTCTTTCCACGACGCAATGCCGCACACCCGGGAGAAACGCTCTACGCGACCGGCCCTCTGGGCCTGGCCCGTTGCGGGCTCAAGGCCCTCGAGAGAGGTGATCCGCGGTTTCCCGACCTGGTGGCCCGGTTTCTCGAGCCCCGGGCCCGCTTCGATGCCGCTGCGGTCCTGGCCGCGCACGGCATCGCCTGCGTGATGGACATCAGTGACGGCCTGGCCGGCGACGCCGCCCACATCGCCCGGGCCGCCAACCTCACCATCGACCTCGATGCCGGCGCGTCTGCCGAACATCCCGAATTGCGCCGTTTCTGCACCGCCCACGGTCTGAACCCGGACGAAGAGGTCCTGGCCGGCGGGGAGGATTACGAACTGCTGTTCACCTGCCGTCCCCAAACCTTTGCCTCCATCGTGAAACACCTGCCCGAAGCCCACCCCGTGGGCCGCTGCCGCCCGTTTGACGACGACTATCTGACCGGCCTGCCTGACGGCGTGCGCTCCTTTCAGCACGGTTGATCACCTTTATACGCGCCGATCCGCGGCCGCGCCCGGGGCAATGGACTTGACCCGGCAGGCGCCTTCCATATATATGGGGCGTTGCCAAATTACCGTGGGGCCGCAAGCGGCACCACCGGCATACCGTTTCAATCAACCGTCACAGGAGGGGGAAATATGCCTAAATTATTTTTGCGTACGCTTATTCTGACAACCGTCCTCGTATTCGCCCTGGGTACCACCGCCCAGGCCGCCACCCTCAAACTGGCCATGGATGCGGACCCGGTGTCCCTGGACCCCCAGGTCCAGCTTTCCGGGGGTATGCTGCAGTATTCTCACATGGTATTCGATCCCCTGGTCCGCTGGACGCCGGAAGGCGATTTCGAACCGCGCCTGGCCGTCAAATGGGAGCGGGTCAACGACACCACCACCCGCTTTTTTCTGCGCAAGGGCGTCAAGTTTCATTCGGGCAACCCGTTTACCGCCGATGACGTGGCCTTTACCCTGGCGCGCCTGAAAAAATCCGACGACTTCAAAGGCCTGTTCGAATACTTCACCGAAGCCAAGGCGGTGGACACCCACACCGTGGACCTGATCACCAAGGAGCCTTACGGCCTGGTGATGGCCATGGCCACCTACATCTTCCCGATGGACAAGGCCTTCTACTCCGGGACCGATCCCGAGAACAACAAACCCAAGGACCTGATCCTCAAGACCGACTACTCCTTCGCCAACTTCAACGAATCCGGCACCGGTCCGTTCAAGGTCACCCAGCGCGAGCAGGGCGTCAAGACGACCTTCACCCGCTTTGCCGACTACTGGGACAAGAACACGGGCAACGTGAGCGAAATCATCTTCACCCCCATTGCCGAAGCGCCCACCCGCGTGGCGGCCCTGCTTTCCGGCGACGTGGATTTCATCATGCCCGTACCGCCGGCCGACCTGGCCCGCGTCGAGAAAACCGAGGGCCTCAAGCTGGTCACCATGTCCGGGTCGCGAATCATCACTTTCCAGCTCAACCAGAAACGCCGTCCCGAGTTCGCCAACCCCAAGGTGCGCCAGGCCATGGCCTATGCCTACAACAACGAGGGCGTCGTCAAAAAGATCATGAAGGGCTTTGCCACCGCAGCGGCTCAAAACTCACCCAAGGGCTACCAGGGGCACAACCCGGCCATCCAACCGCGCTACGACGTGAACAAGGCCAAGGCCCTGATGCAAGACGCCGGCTACCCCAATGGCTTTGAATGCACCATGATCGCCCCCAACAACCGCTACGTCAACGACGAGAAGCTTGCCCAGGCCTTCGTCTCGATGATGAGCAAGATCGGCATCAAGATCAGCCTCAAGACCATGCCCAAGGCCCAGTACTGGGATCAGTTCGACGCCCAGGTGGCCGACATCCAGATGATCGGCTGGCATTCGGACACCGAGGACTCGGCCAATTTCTTCGAGTACCTCTACATGTGCCCCGACAAAAAAACCGGCCGCGGCCAGTACAACTCGGGCAACTACTGCAACCCCAAGGTGGACGAGCTGACGCTCAATTCCAACACCGAGACCGACGTGGCCCAGCGCTCGGCCATGCTCCAGCAGATCGAGAAGATCCTCTACGACGACGCAGCCTATATTCCGCTGCATTGGCAGAACCTTTCCTGGGCATCCAAGGACAACATGAACACGGCTGATATCGTCAACGTAATGAACTTTCCCTATTTCGGGGACCTGGTCATCAAATAGCCAGCGACATCCAGAAACGGCACCTTTCGGCTCAGGCCATCGTACTCGCGCTTTTGAAATCCTCGACGTCGCCCAGCTATGCTTGCGGTTTCAAAATCGCTGCGGCCTCGGCCTGAACCAAAATCGACCATTTCTGGATACGACTGGAAGACAGTCTTTTCGAGAATCAACTGAACGGCGGCCGGCGAGGGTCTAACCCCGCCGGCCGCTTCGGGAATTTAACGCTTTAGATGTTCGCTTTTGCCGTCAAACGCATCGTCCAGGCCGTCGTGGTGATGCTGATCATCAGCTTCATCGGCTTTGCCATCAAGCACAACTTCGGCGACCCGGTGCGCGAACTGGTGGGCGAGCGGGTCACCCCGGAGGAGCGCGCCCAGATCCGGGAACGCCTCGGACTCAACGATCCGTTTATCATACAGTACGGTCGGTTTCTTGCGGCCGCCCTGCAGGGCGATCTGGGGCGCTCCTTCTTCTTCAAGCGGCCGGTGACCGAAGTCATCCTCTCCAAGGCCCCGGCGACGCTGGAGCTGGTGTTCTGTGCCGCAATCATCGTCATTGTGCTTTCGGTGCCCATGGGGGTCTACGCCGCCATCCATCCGCGACGTCTGCTCAGCCAAATCATCATGGGCAGCTCCATCGTGGGGGTCTCCATCCCGGTCTTTCTGACCGCCATCATGCTGATCTATGTTTTTTCGGTGGAGCTCGGCTGGCTGCCCTCGTTCGGGCGGGGAGATACCGTGACCGTCTTTGGCTTCTGGGACAGCGGCCTGCTCACCCGCGACGGGCTGCTGCACCTGATCATGCCCTCCATCGCCCTGTCCTCGATCATGCTGCCCCTGTTCATCCGCCTGATCCGCTCCGAGATGCTCGAGGTGCTCGAATCCGAATACGTGAAATTCGCCTGGGCCAAGGGGCTGCGCCCCCGACGGGTGTGGTACGTACACGCCTTCAAGAACACCCTGCTGCCGGTGATCACCGTGGGCGGCGTGCAGCTCGGCATCATGGTGGCCTTTACCATCCTGACCGAAACGGTCTTTCAGTGGCAGGGCATGGGGTCCATGTTCATCGAATCGGTCTCCCGGGCCGACACGGCCCTGATGGTCTCCTATATTGTGGTCGTGGGGGCCATTTTCGTGGTGGTCAACACGCTGGTGGACCTGATCTACGGTCTGGTCAATCCCACCGTGCGCGTGGCGGGGAGGCAGTAAATGCGAACCCGCTGGCAGCGCTTCCGCGAGTCCGATTTCCTCTACCACTTCAGCCGCGACCCGGTGGCCTATGTGAGCTTCGCCATCCTCGCGGTCCTGGCGGTCAGCGCCTTTGCCGCGCCCCTGATTGCGCCTCACAACCCTTACGACCCCACCACGATCGACATCCTCGACGCCGAAACGCCGCCGGCCTGGTCCGCGGAGGGCCAGCCCAAGTTTCCGCTGGGCACCGACGACATGGGCCGCGACATGCTCTCCACCATGCTCTATGGCATGCGCATCTCGCTGATCATCGGGCTGGGTGCGGTCTTCCTGCAGGCCTTCTTAGGCATCGTCATCGGACTGGTCTCGGGCTATATCAAACGGCTGGACAACATCCTCATGCGGATCGCCGACGTCCAGCTCTCGTTTTCCACCTATATGATCGCGATTTTTATCGGCGCCATCTTCCAGACCATGTTCGGCGTGGCCCACTACGAAAAGATCGCCGCCCCGCTGCTGATCCTGATCATCGGCCTGGCCGAATGGCCCCAGTACGCCCGCACCGTGCGCGCCTCGGTGCTGGCGGAGCGCAAAAAGGAATATGTCGAGGCCGCGCGGGTGATCGGGCTTTCCAAGATGCGCATCATGTGGCGCCACATCCTGCCCAACACCCTTTCGCCGGTACTGGTGATTTCCACCGTGCAGGTGGCCAACGCCATCATGAGCGAGGCGGCCCT
>JASJCV010000228.1 GCA_030065275.1 Desulfobacterales bacterium
GCCGCCGGCGGCCCGCAGGATCGATCGGCCGACTTGGGGTTGAAGCGTGCCCGCAATGCCCGGACGATGGGCGGCCGGTCAGCGGCCCTATCTTAATAATCAGCGCCGTACACCTGGCACCCCGCCACAAATGTTCGGACCACCCGCGGCACCGCTGTCGTCACGTCGACGAGCACCATGTCGGCCCGTTTGCCCGTGTCGAGCGACCCGGTATCAGCGTCGATACCGGCCGCTTCGGCCGGCTTCAGGCTGAACCGGGCGATGGCCTCGGGAAGACCCATTGTTTTGGTCCGGGCCAGACTGAGCGCGGCGTGCAGCAGGGTCATGGGCGCATAATCGCTGCAGACGATATCCAGCAGGCCCTCGCCCAGGGCATCCTGCGCCGTCAGGTTACCGTTGGTGGATTTTCCCATGAGGAGATTGGGCGCCCCCATGGCCACGTGCATGCCGGCGGCTCTGGCCGCCTGGGCGGCTTCCAGGGTCACCGGGAATTCCGAAATCGTAACCCCCATGCCCGCGAGCTGGCGCACTTTTTCAGCCGTATCATCATCGTGCGATGCCAGAGGAATATCCCGTTTCCGGGCGCGACGGGCCAGGTCGTGCAGATCGTTGTCATTGACCGCCTCGCGATCGGCCAACCGCTTGCGGACCACGGCCCGCACTTCCGCGTCGGTGTATTGATGGTGGCGCCCGAGGTAGTCCCGAAAGGCCGCGTAGCTGGCGAACTGACCCTGCCCGGGTGTGTGATCCATGAAGGAGAGCAGGTCGACGACACCCTCGTCCACCAGGCGACCGATCAGCGGTACCGCGTCCACCAGGGTGATGTCGTACCGCAGATGAATGCGGGTCGTGCACAGGAGATGCTCCCGGCACCGCCGAATCGAACGAATCAGCTCACGGGCCTCGCGGGTCGCCCGCAGCCCCTTCTGACCGTTGGAAAAGGCCACGCAATGGTAAATCGTCGTCACCCCGCAGGCCGCCATGATCTTGTCGAGTTCCTGCAACGCCAGCGGCACCGGGAACCGGGCCCGCGGTCGGGGTTGAATCGCCTTTTCGTTGGCATCGCTGTGAAGGTCCACCAGGCCGGGGATCAGCAGGGCGCCGGCGGCATCGATACGCGGGCCGTCGCCCTCCAGCGGTCCGGCCTGGACGGCGGCGATCCTTCCCCGATCCACCTGGAGACTGCCGTTGGCGATAACCGCTTCAGGTGTTACCAGACGCGCATTGACGACGTGGAATTGCGGTTCGGACGCAGGGCGGTAAATGCGGGCGGGAACGGTCGGGGTCATTTTTTTTCTCCTCCGCTGATGTTTTCATAATAGCCGTTCTTCCCAAAACAGCCCTTTGCAAGCATGGGATAAGATTCGTGTTAGCCCCGCGTCACGGTCGGCGGTCGGCGCCCTTCGTATTAATCTAAAAAACATCGTTCACTAATTCCGCGCCAACACACTCGGCCCAGTTTCGGGGCGTCTACGGCCGACGTTCGGCCTCGAGGCCACCTTTCCGAGAACCCAAATCAGGCACCACAACCGGAGACACCATGGGGCACGTTTTAGAAATTCGTCATCTGACCAAAAGCTTCGGCCCCACGCGAGCCCTGGACGACATCAACCTCACGATCGATAGCGGTCAGATGGTGGCTCTGCTGGGCCCATCCGGATCGGGCAAGTCGACTTTGCTGCGCCACCTCTCCGGACTGGTCGTCGGCGATCGCCGCGCCCTGAGCTGCGTAACGGTCATGGGTCGGGACATTCAGAAAGACGGCGGCCTCTGCCCGGGCGTCAGGGGCATCCGCGCCCAGGTCGGCTTTATCTTCCAGCAGTTCAACCTGGTGGAACGCCTTTCGGTCCTGACCAATGTTCTTGCCGGACGACTGGGCCGAATGCCGCTGTGGCGCAGCCTGCCGCGCTGGTTTACGGCCGAGGAGCGCCGGGAGGCGCTCCAGGCTTTGGAGCGGGTGGGCATTGCCGAGCATGCCCTCAAACGGGCCGGAAACCTCTCGGGAGGCCAGCAGCAGAGGGCCGCCATCGCCCGGGCCCTGGTTCAGAAGGCCGAAATCATCCTGGCCGACGAACCGATCGCCTCCCTGGATCCCCATGCCTCCCATCTCGTGATGCAGAATCTCTCCCAGATCAACCAGGAAGACGGTGTGACTGTCCTGGTAAGCCTTCACCAGGTGGATTTCGCCTTGGCCTACTGTACCCGGGTGGTGGCCCTGAAAGACGGCCGCGTCCATTACGACGGCGCCGCGGCCAGCTGCAGCCAGACCAAGCTGAAGGAGATCTACGGCAGCGCTTTTGACGAAATCGCCGCCATCGACCCAAGGGGAAAGGCCACCGCGTCGCCGACCAGTGGGCGTCAACGCCCATCCCTTCGCTCGCTGGCCGTTAACGAATAGAACCGATTGATGATCAGGCCCACGGCCGCCCCCTCGCCAAGGGCGGGCGGTGAGAACCCAACTGCAAACGGAGGAAAAGCCGATGTTAAAACGTATCCAAACGATGATGGCCCTGCTCGTGGCAACCCTCGTGTTAATTGCTCCCGCGGTGGCGGCCGAAGACGTGCTCACCCCCCCGGAGTTGAGTTTCGGAATTATATCCACCGAGTCGACCAGTGAACTGAAGAAAAACTGGATGCCCTTTCTCCAGGACATGTCCGCGGCGCTGGGTATGCCGGTGAAACCCTTCTTCGCCTCCGATTATGCCGGCGTGATCGAGGGGATGCGTTTCAAAAAGGTCCATGTGGCCTGGTTCGGCAACAAATCGGCCATCGAAGCCGTCGACCGGGCCAACGGCGAAGTCTTCGCCCAGCAGGTGGATGTGGACGGCAACCCCGGGTACTGGTCATTGATCATCACCCACAAGGATACGGGTCTGGAAAGCATCGACGACGTCATCAAGCGCGGCAAGCAGCTCAATTTCGGTAACGGCGACGTCAACTCCACCTCGGGTTACCTGATTCCCAGCTACTACCTCTGGACAGTCGAATACGGCATCGACCCCAAACAACATTTCAAAACGGTTCGCAACGCCAACCACTCCGCCAACCTGATGGCCGTGGCCATGAAGCAGGTGGACTTCGCCACCAACAACACCGAACGGATAAAGAAGTTCAAAAAACAGAACCCGGCACTGGCCCAGAACATTAAAATCCTGTGGAAATCGCCTCTGATTCCTTCCGATCCCCTGGTCTGGCGCAAGGATCTGGACCGTGAACTGAAATCCAGAATCAAGGGTTTCGTGCTGGCCTACGGGCGCAGCGGCGACAACAAGGCGCATGAACTCAAGGTCCTGGCCGGCCTCGACCTGGCCCCCTACTGGGACTCCTCCAACAAGCAGCTGATTCCCATCCGCGAAATCAAGTATGCCAAAGAAAAAATGAAAATCGCCCACGATGAAAATATCAGCACGGCCGCCAAGCAGGAAAAGCTCAAGGCCATCGATGCCAAAATCGCCGAAGTACGCCGGTTCAGCGACATGATGAACCGTTATTAGATCCCTGGCAGGCGCACCATCGCTCGAGCGGGTTTTCTCAGGCGGCGTCTGCCGAAGCAAACCGATCAGACCCGCCGCCGGCCGTCGGCCGGCGGCGTTCTGGAGTGCCCATGGTGCCCATTGCCCGAGAACCCGATATTATTGACCGCATGACCTGCGAACGCTGGCCCCGGGCGCTATTCGGCGGCGGGCTTACGGCCGGCGGCCTTCTGCTGTGGTGGCTGCCGGCCCCGATGTCCGCCTACGCCGTCGACCCGAACGCCGCGCCCGGCAATCTGATCACCCTGCTGGTGACCCATCCGGGGGCGATCAGCCTTCTGCTCGTCCTCACCGGGATGGTTTTTCTTTTTTCCGGTTTGCTGGACCGCCCCGGCGAGTGGCCCCTCGACCGGACCGCCCGGATCGGCCGGGAAGCACTCGCCCTGCCCCGGGCGCCCCGCTGGAAACGCTGGATCCTGATGCTGGCCTGGGCCGTGGCGCTCTTTTTGCTGGTGTGGGCCTGGCGCGGTTCCCAGATGAACCCCGGAGCATTCTTCGTCCGGGAAAACCAGCAGAACATGGCCCTCTTCGCGCAGGGCTTCGCGCCGCCGGATTTTGCCAACTGGCGCGAATACCGCAACGAGATGATCGTCACCATTCAGATCGCCATCTGGGGCACCCTGCTGGCTGTGCTGGGGGCCGTTCCCTTCGGTCTGATGTCGGCTCGCAATATCGCCCCGGCCTGGATCCGCCAGCCCACCCGGCGCCTGATGGACGTCTTCCGCGCGGTCAACGAAATGGTCTTCGCTCTGCTTTTCGTCACCGCCGTGGGCCTGGGGCCGTTCGCCGGCGTGCTGGCCCTTTTCGTTCACACCATGGGAACCCTGGCCAAACTCTTCTCCGAAGCGGTCGAGGCCATCGACCCGCGGCCGGTGGAGGGCATCCGCGCCACCGGAGCCCACAGCCTGGAAGAAATCGCTTTCGGTGTCATCCCCCAGGTCATGCCGCTCTGGCTGTCGTATTCGCTCTACCGCTTCGAATCCAACGTGCGCTCGGCCACCGTTCTGGGAATCGTCGGCGCCGGCGGCATCGGACTTCTGCTGTGGGACGCCATGCGCAATTTTGAATACATGGCCACCGCCGCGATTTTGGTCATCATCGTCGTCGTGGTCTCCGTCATCGACTTGATTTCCTCGGCCGTGCGCAAAGCGTTCATCTGATCGCTGGCGGACCGCTTATCGGAAGCCGCCGCACCCGAGCCTGCCTTTTGCGCCTTGTGACGCTCAATACCTGGAAAGGCGATGGCGCCTATCGCCGCCGGCTGAGGCTTATCGCCGCCGGCTTGGCCCGGATCGCACCGGACGTGGTCTGCCTGCAGGAATCGCTCTGCACGGCGGATGGCCGTCTGAACACGGCGGGTTCTCTGGCCCGCCGCCTGGGGTTTGCATGGGCCTGGGCGCCGGCCCGCTACAAGCGGCGCTGCATCGAAGGCCGTTCGTGGCCGTGCCACTCGGGTCTGGCCATGCTCGCACGCGGTATCATCGCGCGACAGGGCCGCATCGCGCTGCCGTCCCATCCGCGGGATCCCGAGCGGCTCGCCCAGTGGATCGACATCACGGTCCAAGGCTGCCGCTGGCGGTTGGTGAACCTGCACCTGACCCATCTGCGCGAGGCTGACGCCATCCGCGCCGAGCAGTTGGACACCCTGCTGGCCCACCTGCATCGCAACGGCAGCCCGGATCTCGTCTGGCTCTGCGGCGATTTCAATGCCGCGCCCGAGGATGCCGCCATGCGTGTCCTCGAGCATCGCACCGACTGGCGCATCGCGGACGCCTACACGGCCGCCGGTGGGCGGCCGCCCGGCAACACCCATCCGCTCGGCGGTTCCGGTGGCCGGCGGATCGACCGCGTTCTGGTGCTGACGCGCAATGGTGCCCGGGTGCCGCCCATTCGGCAGGCTTCAGTCGTACTGGACACCCCCGGCGCCGACGGGGTCTACCCCAGCGATCATGCCGGTGTCATGATTGAAACGGGCCCGCGGATAGGGATCTTATCGAATTCTAACCGGCCGCTAACCGGCGTCTAGGCCGACGGCGGCAGATTGGTGTCCGTAGAACACACACCGATAAAAAACTGCGGCGACAGACCGAAAGGCGGACCGACGCATGACGATTGCAAGCAACACACCGATGACGCGCAAGGAATGGATTCAGGTTCTGGCCCGGGCCGACTGCCGGGACCTGGAGGCGGCCTGCCGCCAGATCGCCCCCCTGCCGCCCTACCGATTCATCCGCCGCCCCGAAACCGGCATGGTCATGGTCCGGGCCCGGGCAGGCGGTGTCGGGCGCCCCTTCAATATGGGGGAGGCCACCTTGACCCGCTGCTCGCTGCAGTTGGACGGAGGGCCCAGCGGAACGGCTTACATCCTCGGACGTAACCCGCGCCATGCCGAACTGGCCGCCCTCGTCGACGCCCTGCTTCAGGACCCCTCTCGGGGGGCGGAACTCATGGCATCGGTGATCGCCCCTCTGGTCTCGAAACTGCGTTCGCAACGACAATCCCAGGCGCAAAAAACCGCAGCCACCAAAGTCGAATTTTTCACGATGGCGCGTGGGGAGTAACGATCATGATCGTCACGGCGGCCGAGAATGTTCTACCCGGTTTCAACGAACCGACAATTGATGCCCAGCGGGTCTTTCGAAGTGTCCTTGAAGCCATGGCCCATCCAGGGCGCATTCTGACGGTGCCCGCCGATCGCGTGACCGCGCCGGCCGGACTCTCCCCGGCGGCGGCGGCCGTCGGCCTGACCCTTCTGGACAACGAGACCATGGTCTGGACGGATCTGCCCGCGGCGTCTCCGGCGCTCGCCTGGCTGCGGTTCCATTGCGGCTGTCCGTTCAGCGCCGACCCCGGGCAGGCCGCCTTCGGCCTCATCGCGGCCCCCGACGCCGGGTTGGACCTGGACCGTTTTTTTCCGGGTACGGATGAAGCGCCGGAGGCAGCGGCCACGCTGTTCGTGGAAGTCGATACCCTCCAGGCGGGCAAGGGCCTGCGCTTGAGCGGTCCGGGCATCGACGGATTACAAACCCTTCAGGTCAGGGGACTGCCGGAAGACTTCTGGCCGGTGCGTCAGCGGATTTGCCGGTCCCACCCCTTGGGCCTGGACATCCTATTGGTCTGCGGGGACCTTCTGGCAGGTCTGCCCCGCACGACCATTGTCAACGGGTGAGCCATGTACGTTGCCGTCAAAGGAGGCGAGCAGGCCATTGACAACGCCCACCGGCTGCTGGCCGAAACGCGCCGGGGCGACCCGGGCGAGCCCGACATCGGGGTCGCCCAGATCGAGCAACAGCTGGGCCTGGGTGTCGATCGTGTCATGACCGAAGGCGCGCTGTACGATCGTGAACTGGCCGCCCTGGCCGTCAAACAGGCCCAAGGGGATCTGGTCGAAGCCATATTTCTGTTGCGCGCCTTCCGTACGACCCTGCCCCGCTTCGGCAACACACGGCCCATCGACACCGACACGATGATCATCCGGCGCCGCATATCGGCCACGTTCAAAGACCTTCCCGGAGGGCAGGTGCTTGGGCCGACCTACGACTATACCCATCGACTGATCGATTTCAGCCTGCAGGCAGCAGACGGCAAACCGCCCCGGGTCGCCATCGCCGATGCGGATGCCGGCGCACCGGGATCGATGCCGCGCATCGCCGAGATCCTTTCCACGGACGGCATGATCGCGGCCGAGCCCACCCACGCGCAAGAGGCGCCTGTGGGTGATCTCACGCGCGAGCCGTTGCATTTGCCCGCCTCCAGGGACGTGCGTCTTCAGAACCTGGTCCGCGGCGACGAGGGATTTCTGCTCGCCCTGGCCTATTCCCTGCAGCGGGGGTTCGGCGCCGCGCACCATCCCTTCCTGGGTGAAATCCGTCTGGGCGAGGTCACGGTGGTGATCGAACCGGCCGAACTGGATTTCGAGATCGCCATCGGTGAAATCACGGTGACCGAATGCGTCATGCTCAATCGCTTCAACGGTTCGGCTGAAACGCCGCCCGGCTTTCTTCAGGGCTATGGGCTGACCTTCGGCCACTGCGAACGCAAGGCCATGGCCATGGCCATGATGGATCGGGCCCTGCGCTGGCGCGAGACCGGTGAAATTCCCTCCCACCCGTCGCAGCAGGACGAATTCGTCCTCTACCACAGCGACAACGTGGAGGCCTCCGGCTTTCTGCAGCACCTCAAGCTCCCCCACTATGTCGATTTTCAGTCCGAAAGGGTGCTGCTGCGCCGATTACAGGCCGAGTATGCCGCCAAAACCACCAATCAAGACGATCCAAACCCCGAAGCGAGGTCAGGCGATTGACTTCTTTGACAACCGCATTCAAACCTACGTCCGCGACACCAGCGCATTACAACTACGCCTATCTGGACGAACAAACCAAGCGTATGGTGCGCCGCGCCATTCTTAAGGCCGTGGCCCTGCCGGGCCACCAGGTTCCCTTTGGCAGCCGTGAGATGCCGCTGCCCTATGGCTGGGGGACCGGCGGCATCCAGGTCACGGCCGCGCTGATCGGCCCGCAGGACGTCCTCAAGGTGATCGACCAGGGAGCCGACGACACCACCAACGCCGTCAGCATCCGGCGCTTCTTCGAACGCACGGCGAATGTCCGCACCACGACCCGCACGCAAGACGCCTCCCTGATCCAGACACGCCATCGCATTCCGGAAACCAAGCTGCGTGAAGACCAGATCATCGTCTACCAGGTGCCGATCCCCGAACCGCTGCAGTTCATCGAGCCCCGCCGCCGCGAAACCCGCAAGATGCATGCATTGGGAGAATACGGCCTCATGTATGTCAAGCTCTATGAAGACATCGCCCGCCATGGGCGCATTGCCACGGGTTTCGACTATCCGGTTCAGGTCCATCGGCGCTACATGATGAGCCCCTCGCCGATCCCCAAGTTCGACAACCCCAAGATGAACGACTTGCCGGCCCTGCAGCTTTTCGGCGCCGGGCGCGAGAAGCGGATCTATGCCGTGCCCCCCTATACCCATGTGCGCTCTCTGGATTTCGAAGATCACCCCTTCGAGGTCGAGGGCTGGGATCAGGCCTGTCAGCTCTG
>JASJCV010000229.1 GCA_030065275.1 Desulfobacterales bacterium
GCTTGGCTGGCCAGCCGGTGTTTGACAGCGGGTGCAAAGCCCTTTATTTTCTAAAATATATGATTTTTGTGCGATAAATGGGTCTTGTTTACCAGGCCGACCGGGGAAAGCTTGATGCAAACGCCCCAAACAAAACGCCGTGGTACAGAGAGACGTTCAGGGGTCGATCGCCGCCGCACCAATCCCAATCGCTATACCGGAGTTGAGAGGCGTATGGATTCGGATTGCCGCAGTAGCGTGGACAGACGACGGGAAAACGCCCCCTGGTCCGAAATGCAGTTGCGGCGAATCCGTTAACGCCGGGGGGGACCGACACTTTTGTCGATTGCCCTTCGAGATCGGAACGATCAAGCGCCGGTTTCTTTGCGTCTCGGTCGATACCGTTTCTTGTGCATGCTGCCATACCCTGCCGCCCCTACCGGAGGATGCCCCTATGGATGACAAGATTGCCAACGGAAACGGCGATACCCAAAATGTCCGCATCGATCTTCCCCAAAGCCTGGTGTCGAGAGTGCACAACTATTGCAGCAAGCGCAATATCACCATCCAGGAATTCATTCGCGACGCGTTATCCGAGAAGCTGGAGGCGGCCCACCGGGAGCGTCGGCGCAAACAGCGTGTCTAAACGCCATCCATCCCGCACCACCGGCCGCACGACCCCAGCAGGCGGTGCGGGATCCTGTCATATGCACATCCCCGCCCGAAGGCCCCATGATACTCATCCGATGCAGCGACCGCTTCTTTTCGTGAATACGGCGATCACGGCTGCGATGGGAGGAAGATTGCACGATGGCCAGCCCTGACGTCATTGTGGTCGGCCTGGGGACGGCGGGTGCGTCCACCTGCCTGGCGCTGGCACGCCAGGGCGTTGCTGTGCGCGGCATAGACGCGTTTGCCCCGCCCCATTCCCACGGCAGCCACCATGGCCTGTCGCGCAGCATACGGCGGGCCTATCTGGAAGGGTCGGTTTACGTTCCTATGGTGCTGCGGGCCTGGGAGCAGTGGCGCCGTCTCGAGCGGGATACGGGCCAGGAACTGCTTGTCACGACAGGTAATCTGACCGTCGGTCCTGCGGATGGAACGGCGGTATCCGGTTTCCTGGCCAGCGCCCGGGCCTACGCAATTCCCCATGAGTCTCTTACGGCGGCCGAGGTCAATCGCCGCTGGCCCCAGTTGTCCGTCCCCCCGGGGCTGGTTGCGGGGCTGGAAACCGAGGCGGGCATCCTGCACGCCGAACGCTGTATCGCCGCACTGCTGGATCAGGCCCGCCGAGCCGGTGCCGTACTGCAGGTCAACGAGCGTGTGCGGCGCTGGCAGGCCGGCCGCCACGGTATTCGGGTCACGACGGATCGAGGCGTCTATGAGGCCGCGCGATTGCTGCTGGCGGCCGGAGCCCGCAATTCCGGGCTGCTTGGGCTTGTGTCCAATCCGCTCTCGACCCGAAGGGTGGCTGTGCACTGGATCGATCCGCCGCCCGGCGATGACTTCCGGTACGGTGTCCTGCCGGTCAATTTCTGGCAGCTGCCGCCTGAGGAGGACTCCGCAAGCCAGGGTTTCCGTGAGTTTTACTGCCTGCCGCAACTGCCCTCCGGTGCCGGAGTGAAGGTCGCCGCCCACAACAACCTGGCGGTCTGTGATCCGGATCAGCCCCAGCCCTTGATCACGGCGCACGAGCGTTCCGCGTGCGACGCCTTTTTGAAGACCTGTTTGCCCGGTCTGGTGCGGCAACCGGCGCGAAACGCCGTCTGTTTTTACACCCAGACGCCCGATGGCGATTTCTGGCTGGGTTCTCTTCCGGAGCAGCCGGATGTTCTGATCTGTGCGTTGGCCGGGCACGGTTTCAAATTCGCGCCGGTGCTGGGCGAAATCCTGGCCGACCTGCTCACCGACCGCAGGCCGGCTTACGATCTCAGCCGCTCTGCGGTCGACCGTTTCGACCGGGAGCGCTGAGGCCGGGCCGAACGTTTCAAAGGACCACACCGTCCATGCAACCGCAAAGGCAGGACCGATTCGAGCGGCAGGCCCAAATGCTGGCCAACCGGGTCCGCAAACGCTTCCAACATCTGCGCAAGCGTTTCGCCCGCCGCAATATCGAGGTGTTCCGGCTGTACGACTGGGACATTCCGGAGATTCGCGCCGTGGTGGACTGGTACGACGGCCATCTGGTCATCGGAGAATACACCCGCAAACAGACGGTGCCCGAATGGCTGCCCATGATGGGCCGGGCCGTGGCCGGGGCGCTGGGTGTGCCCGGCGGCAAGGTGCATCTCAAGGCCCGTCGTGCCGGCCGGCAGGATGGGCGGCGGTATGAACGCATCGATCACACCGACCGCAAGATCATCGTCAACGAGCGGGATTTGCGGTTTTTCGTCAACCCCTACGACTTTGTGGACACGGGGCTTTTTTCCGACCACCGGGACACACGCCAGATGGTGCGCGAAATGGCCGCGGGCTGCGACTTTCTCAACCTTTACAGCTATACGGCCGCATTTACCTGCTATGCCGCCAAGGGCGGGGCGCGCTCGACGCTGTCGGTGGACCGTGCGGAGACCGCCATTCGCTGGGCACGCCAGAACCTGGAACTCAACGCGATTCCGCTCGGCAGCCATACCCTCGTCCAGATGCACGCCCTCGATTTTTTGACCAAGGCCCGCAAGGGTGGCTACCGTTACGACCTGGCCGTGGTGGACCCGCCATCCTATTCGACCACCCGCGTGGACGGCGAACAATTTGACGTCTCTCGCGACCATCCACGGCTGCTCGAGGCCGTCATTGCCGTCATGCGCCCCGGGGGCACGGTCTTCTTTTCAACCAACCATCAGAATTTCCATCCGCGCCTGACAGGGCTTGAATTGAGGAAAATGGTCGAAATAACGAGCCAGACGATTCCCGAGGATTTCAGACGCAAACGTGCGCCGATTCACCGCTGCTGGCGGCTGACCGTGTGAGAACTCAGGCGGTCAGCCTGGTCGCCGCCCAGGCCAGGGCGGCGTAACGGGCGGCCTTGCCCGCCGCCACCAGAAGGGTGAAGCGCCACAGAGGAACTTTGAGGAGACCGCCCACCAGGCACAGAGGGTCGCCCACGACCGGAGCCCAGGCCATCAGCAGTGACCAACTCCCCCAGCGCGCATACCAGCGCTCGGCCCGTCGGCGGTCGTTGGCATCGATCCCGAGCCAGCGGCTCAGGATGTAAGGACCGCCCCAGATACCCAACGCCCAGGTCGTTACGGCGCCCAGCGTGTTGCCGAGGGTCGCGATAACGACGGCGGTGCCGGGATCGACGTTTTCGACCACCAGCGCAACCAGCAGCCATTCGGAGGCAATCGGTAAAATCGTGGCCGCCAGAAAGCTGACCGCCAGGAGCGCCGGGAGCCCCCAGTCCACAAGAAAGGTTTCCATCTCCGTCCTGTTTGGGCGCGGGGGCCTCAGAGCGTCAGCGCTGCATCATTGTCGCGCGTGACGTCGTCCATGCCGCGAATTGACGGAAAGCGACCAAGAGAGTAGGATGGTGAATTAGATCCCATCACCCAACACAAGGAACGGCGCTTGAAGCCCTATCTTTTTCGCGTTCGCGCCACACCCCGCCGCCATCACCCCCAGGCCGACGAATTGGCCGGGGCCTACGTTCACGTCTGGGTGCTCGACACGGATTTCGAGACAGCCCGGGAGCGCGTGGCCCCCTTTTTGGCCGACAGCCACTGGCGGATCGAGGAATGGCTCAACGAATTCCGGATCACCGAGGCTCAAATCGCAACACTCAATCCCTCGGAAGCGGCCAACTTTCAGCGGGCCCTCGACGCCGGCATTTCGGCCGATTTTCATTCCTGGAAAACTTCCTGAACACCCGTCCGGCGGCCGTCTGGGAGTCGGTATTCGCAAATGCGGCCCTGAGCGCCGCTCGGGGCCTTTTCAGATCAGCCCGAAGCGATCCAGCATGAATTGCAAGAAGGCGTCGTCGTCGAGCTGTGTGCGTTTGCCGATGAATTCTCCGCTCAGCGGGCCGGCCGTGTATGCGGCCTGCGGATTTTCGGCGGCCACCGCTTTCAGAATCAGGGTGGCGATCAGTTCCGGGCCGGTGCGCTTGCGTGCCGCGAAAATTTTGTCCATGGCCATGCGGGCGGCTGCGTAGAAAGGCTTGTATTCGTCGGCGGTGCGGGCCATGACGTCCCCGGTCATGCGGGTGGCGGTTTCGTTGAACTCGGTGGCGATCGCGCCCGGGCGGATGGTCACCACGCGGATACCCAGCGGGGCCAATTCGATGCGCAGGGCATCGCTGATGCCCTCGACGGCGTATTTGGAAGCGGCATAGACGCCGCTGCCCGGAAAGGGGAATTTGCCCACGATCGAGCTGACGTTGACGATGATCCCGCGCCGCAGACGCCGCATGCCGGGCAGGCATGCCTGGGTCACGCGGATCAGGGCGAAAAAATTGACCTCGAACAGGCGCCGGATGTCGTCCAGCGACACGTCTTCCACGACCCCCCGGGTGCTGTAGCCGGCGTTGTTGACCAGGACTTCGACCGGCTCCGGCCGTTCGGCGATGGCCCGGCAGAAGGCTTCGACCTCGCCCGGGCGGGAAAGATCGACCTGATGCGGAATGATTTGCGGGTGGCGTGCGGCGAGCGCGTTCAGACGTTCGATTCGGCGGGCGGCGGCCAGAACGGTATAGCCGGCCAGGGCCAGCCCTGCGGCCGTTTCGCTACCAATGCCGCTGCTCGCACCGGTGACGAGGGCGGTGGCGGGGGGCGTTATCATGCGGGCCTCCGTGGTGTTGAGGGTTGAACGTCGGCCGACCGGCCTCGGGCGCTTCCAGGAGATCGGCCGTGGTGTCAGTCTTCGACGTGATAGCCGTATTCCCGGGCGTTGACATTATGGCGCTTCTCCCACGCCAGGGTCGATGAAGGCGTGGGACCGTAATCGTGCCCCGGCCAGACCACTGTATCTTCGGGCAATTTCATCAGGCGCCGGATGGAGGCCCCCAGGGTGGAGCGATCACCGCCGGGCAGATCGGTACGGCCGCTGTCACCCACGAAGAGGGTGTCGCCGGTAAAAAGATGTCCCCCCGCGTACAGGCAAACCCCGCCGGGGGTATGGCCGGGTGTGTGGATCACCTCGACCAAGAGCGCGCCGACCCGAAGCCGGTCGCCATCGGACAGGTGGCCGTCGGCCTGAACACCGCCGGCATCCGCGGCATGGATCAGGACCCGGGCGCCGGTGCGGGCCTTGAGGGCCGCGCTGCCCGCCGTGTGGTCGCCGTGGCCGTGCGTGTTGACGATGATCTTGATGGTCAGGCTTTCGCTGCGGGCCGCTGACAATATCTTGTCGATATCGCCGCCAGGGTCGATCACCATCGCCTGGCGGGTTTCAGCACACCCGACCAAATAGCAGAAATTATCCATGGTGCCGACTTCGAGCTGCCGGATGATCATGAGGACTCCTTTTTGCAATTTGCGCCAACTTGCTTTAGGTTGAAAATGCGCCGCAGCAGCGCGGAGAAACCGATTCTCCTTTAGAATAATTTGAACGCCGGCGCAACCGGGGCATGGCGCGACCGCACCGCCGCCGGCCTCCGTAATGACCTGAGACGCCGTGAGGGCCATCGACCGCCGTGACTCCGTCAGCTTTAAGCAATCCTATGACCGGTGGATCCGGCCGGCTTTGGTTTGTCGGCCTGGTGCTGCTCGCCCTGACCCTACCCGCCTGCAGCCGTTTGATGTCGCGCGCCACCAGCGACCTGGCCGACAGTCTGGCTCGGGCCATCGCCGATAACGATGATCCGGCCACGGTCAAGGCGGGTGGGCCGGCCTATCTCCTGATGCTGGACGGGATGGTGCACCGCGATCCCGAAAACGAAGACCTGCTGATCCAGGCCGCCACCCTTTACAGTACCTACAGTGCCGCGTTTGTCGAAGATCCGGCCCGGGCCCGCAAGCTTGCCCGGCGAGCCATGAACTACGCCACCCGGGCGTTGTGTGTCCATGACGCCGGGGACTGCGGACTGCGCGAGGTATCTTTCGAAGCGTTCACGGCCCGCATTGCGCGGCTTACGCCGCCGGACGTGCCGCGTTTTTACACCTGGGCGGCCGCCTGGGCCGGTTGGATTCAGGCCCACGCCGATGACTTAAACGCCGTGGCCCAGCTGCCCCGGGTGGAAGCCGTCATGCGGCGTATAGTCATTCTGGATGAAGATTTCCGGCAGGGCAGCGTGCACCTCTACCTGGGGACTTTTGCGATCCTCGTGCCGCCGGCTCTGGGAGGGAAGCCCGAGGTGGCCCGGGCGCATTTCGAACGGGCGATCGTGATATCCGACGGGCAGAACCTGATGGCCAAGGTGGTTTTTGCCCGGCAATACGCCCGCATGGTCTACGATCGGAAACTGCACGACCGCCTGCTCAACGAGGTTCTGGCGGCCGACCCCGAAACGGCCGGCCTGGTCCTGCAGAACACGCTGGCCCAGGAGCAGGCGCGCGAACTCCTGGCCACGGCCGACGACTATTTTTAGCCCCGTGCCGGCGGTGCCAAACTGGCGGCTGGTAGCCACGGACCTTATCAAACGCTAACCGTCGTCCGATAGTAACAGGCAACCGGGACGCCTCCCACTTCGCGCGCCGGCCGCACAGCCGATGCCGTCGGATGCCGCCGGCGGGTGACGTGACGGTTGCATTCCGGCCGGTGCGTGTTAGGTTCCGCTGAGTACCGCGACATATTCACAGATTTGAGTGAACCGACCAAGGACAGATAAATGCCGATCAGAACCTTTCTCCGATTGATCATCGTTGCCATGGTGGTGACCATGGCGGGGCCGGCCCAGGCCGTCGTCCTCAAGATCGCCACCCTTTCGCCGGACGGCTCCAGCTGGATGCGCAAGATGCGCGAAGGGGCCGACCAGGTGGCCAAGGCCACCGACAACCGCGTGCGGTTCAAATTTTTCCCCGGCGGCGTCATGGGCAACGACAAGTCGGTCCTGCGCAAGATCCGCGTGGGGCAACTCCACGGGGGGGCCTTCTCCGGGGGCACCTTGTCCGGCTATTACGGCGATGTGCAGATTTACAGCCTGCCCTTGATGTTCAAGTCCCTCGAAGAGGTCGACCACGTGCGCCAGCGCATGGATGCCGCCATCGTCGCCGGGCTGGCGGACAACGGCTTCATCACCTTCGGCCTGGCCGACGGGGGCTTTGCCTACGTGATGTCCCGCCAGCCGGTGGATACCATCGACGCCCTGCGCAATCTCAAGGTCTGGGTGCCGGATCATGACAAGATGATCATGGAGGCCATGAAAGGCTTCGGCATTAAGCCGATCCCTTTGCCCATTGCCGACGTGCGTACCGGCCTGCAGACCGGCCTGATCGACACGGTGGCGATTTCGCCGGTGGGGGCCATCGTGCTGCAGTGGCACACCCAGGTGAAATACCTCACGCGGCTGCCGATGGTCTACGTCTACGGCGTTCTGGCGGTGGACCGCAAGGCTTTCAACCGTATCGCTCCGGCCGACCAGGTCGCGGTGCGCCAGATCATGGAAGCGGTCTGGCGCGACATGGATGCGATGAACCGCCGGGACAACGCCAAGGCGCTGAAGGCCCTCAAAGACCAGGGGATCCAATTCGTCGAACCCTCCCCCGCGGCCAGCGACGAATGGTACAAGATGGCGGAAGTGATTAACCGCAAAATCGCCGATGCCGGCCATGTGAGCACGGCCGCCGTCGAGACGCTGGAAAACCTGCTGAATGACTACCGTGCCCGGCTGGCCCGACAAAGCCGGTAATCCCGCCGGGCGCCCGCGCCTCCAGCGGGCGCTCGATTTCCTGCACCGGGTCGAAGACCTGCTGATCGCTATCCTGCTCATGGCCACCATGGGGCTGGCCCTCTACCAGATCGCGTTGCGCAATCTCATGGATACCGGTCTGGTGTGGGGCGACGTGATGGTCCGCATCATGGTGCTCTGGCTGGGTATGGCCGGGGCCATGGCTGCCACCCGGGAGAAAAAGCACATCAGCATCGACCTGCTGACGCGCTTTCTGGCCCCGGCCCCGCGCCGGGTGGCCGTTAGCCTCACGACGCTGTTTGCCGGGGTGGTCTGCGCGCTGGCCAGCTATTTCAGTCTGCAATTCGTACGCAGTGAGTATGCGGCCGGTGATTTGGCTTTTGGTCGCGTGCCATTCTGGGTCTGCGAGGCGATTCTGCCGATCGCTTTTGCGGTCATCGCCCTGCGCTACGGCCTTCAGTTCTGTGTTCACCTGGCCGCGACCTTTCGGAGGGCGGATTGATGGCGGCCCTCATCTTTCTGGGACTGGCGTTTCTGGCCTGTCTGGGGGCCCCATTGTTCGCGGTGCTTCTGGCGGTGGCGATGGTGGGCTTTCATCTCCAGGGGATCGATCTGTCGGTTGTGGCCATCGAGATCTACCGCCTCGCCGACATGCCCCTGCTCCTGGCACTGCCCTTTTTTTCCGTGGCCGGTTACATTGTGGGGCACAGCCAGACATCCCGGCGCCTGGTGCGGCTGACCCAGGTGTTCCTCGGATGGCTGCCGGGCGGGCTGGCCATCGTATCGCTGGTGGCCTG
>JASJCV010000230.1 GCA_030065275.1 Desulfobacterales bacterium
CCGGCGGCGTTCATGCGCTGAAATACGGTGCAGGTGCCGCCCACCAGCAGCTTGACCTCGTCCACCAAGGGGGTGGGGATACCCGGATTCGCGTTTTGACCCAGCCACTCGCCGCCCAGCGACATATGGGGCAGTTCAATGGTTTGCTTTGCCTTGGTGTACTGGTTGACCGCCTGCCAGGTGGCCTTCTCCGAACGGTCGATAGACAGGCCGCCGCTGTCCCGCATGAGGCGGCGGGCCACGTTGAGATCGTGGATCACCGTTTCCTGCAGAATTTCGTTCTGGGTGGTCACCATGGTGCGGATGCCTTCGATGGTATGCTCCAGGCTTTCGTGGGCCAATTGGGAAAGCCCTTCCGAGGCCGCCTGCGTCATATGGCGGTTCTGATAGAAGGTGCTGACAGCCACCACCAGGAGGGGCGACACCGAAAGGATGACACCCAGCGTAATCAGTTTGAATTTCAGGGATCGCTTCGTAAACATCTTTTCCTCTGCTCTAAAGTTTCTGCTCGGGCTTCCTGCTGCATTTAAGGGAAAATCACCGCGAATGCGGGCGACATAGGGGCTAAGGTCGGACCGGCACCCACGCCGGCGCCCGGCGACGTCAATGCCTGTTCCTTAATATTGGCTGTTTTCAGTGGCACTTTAGAAAAATACCGTGCCACCGCCCGGCGATAGCCAGGGCAGACGGGGCGGCAGCGCCCAGGCCGCCTCGATGGGATATGGAATAGGGCTGGACCTGGAGGACGCGATTGGATAAGAAAGGGCCGCGATTCAAACCCCCATTCCCGACAGGCGATCCCGATCATGACCACGCGACATAGACGCCAGCGGCGTGCGACAACCGAACTGGACACCATCATCATCAAAGGGGCCCGGGAGCACAACCTGCAGGGCATCGATCTCGAACTGCCCAAGAAGAAGCTGATCGTCTTCACCGGCGTTTCAGGATCGGGCAAGTCCAGCCTGGCCTTCGACACGATTTTCGCCGAAGGCCAGCGCCGCTATGTGGAGTCGCTTTCGGCCTATGCCCGTCAATTCATCGGCCAGATGGAAAAACCGCGCTACGACATGATCCGGGGGCTGTCACCCACCATCTCGATCGAACAGAAATCCACCGGCCGCAACCCGCGCTCCACCGTGGGCACGATAACCGAGATTTACGATTATCTGCGGGTGCTCTACGCGCGCATTGGCCGGCAATACTGCTTCAAGTGCGGCCGGCCCGTGGGCCGCGGCAGTGCCGAAGCCATGGTGGACCAGATCGCGGACCTGCCCGGCGGCACCAAGATCATTCTGCTGGCCCCCGTCGTGGAAAACCGCAAGGGCGAGCACCGCGACCTCCTGGACCGGCTGCGCCGGGAGGGATTCGGCCGCGTGCGTATCGACGGCGTGGTGCAGGTGCTGGATGACGTCATCAAGCTGCCCAAGCAGAAAAAACATACCATCGACGTGGTGGTGGACCGCCTGGTGGTGCGTCAGGGCAAGGCCTTCCGGCGTCGACTGACGGACTCCGTGGAAACAGCCCTCAAAGCCGGCCAGGGGCGGTTGATCGTCCATGTTCCCGGCCGGGAGGACCTCGAGATGAACGAGGCCCGTGCCTGCTGCGGGGTGGCCTATCCCACGCTCGATCCGCCCCTGTTCTCCTTCAACTCCCCCCTGGGCATGTGCCCGGACTGCAACGGCATCGGTAGCCGGTTATCCATGGACCCGGACAAACTGGTGCCGGATCCAGGGCGCACGATCCGCGAAGGGGCCGTGGTGCCCTGGCAGAACTGTTTTACCAACGGCAAAGGACCGACCAATTCCTGGAGCGGACGTCAGCTAAGCGCCATGCACGAACAGTTTGGCCTCCCTCTGGACAAACCCTGGCGGCGGTTGCCACCCAAAATGCGGGATCTGGTGCTCTATGGATCCAACGGGCGCGAGCTGGTGGTGAACTGGGATTCGGAGAAGATCCAAGGCAGCTTCAAGACCGCCTGGGAGGGTCTGGTGCCGGCCCTGATGCGCCGCTACCGCCAGACGACCTCCGAGAAACAGAAGCGCTATTATGCCGGTTTCATGTCCGAAAAACCCTGTGAAACCTGTCAGGGCCGGCGGCTCAAACCCGAGGTCCTGCACGTGCGGATCGGCGGGCGCTCCATTATCGAGCTGACCGAACTCACGGTAAGCGAAGCCCTCGCTTTCCTCGAAGGCCTGGAGCTCAGCGGCAACCGCAAGCTCATCGCGGCCGAACTGGTAAAGGAAATAAAGTCCCGCCTGGGGTTTCTGGAAAACGTGGGGCTCGACTACCTCACCCTGGCGCGCAAGGGACCGACCCTCTCGGGGGGCGAGTCCCAGCGCATCCGGCTGGCCTCCCAGGTGGGCTCGGAGCTTACGGGGGTGCTCTATATTCTGGACGAGCCCTCCATCGGCCTGCACCAGCGCGACAACATTCGGCTTTTAAACACCCTGTGCCACCTGCGCGACATCGGCAACACCCTGATCGTGATCGAGCACGACCGCGAGACCATGGAGGCCGCCGACCGCATCGTCGACATGGGGCCCGGGGCCGGCCTTCTGGGCGGGCGCGTTATCGCCCAGGGCACCCCGGCCCAGATCCGCCGCAACCGTCGATCCATCACCGGGCGGTATCTGGCCGGCAAGGCCGCCATCGCACTGCCGTCCGCCCGCCGGCAGCCGCCGGCGGACCAACGCGCCTGGATCACCATCCACGAGGCCCGGGCCAACAACCTTAGCGGCATCGATGTTCGCATTCCCACCGGCCTGCTCGTGGCCGTGACCGGTGTGTCCGGGGCCGGCAAATCCACCCTGGTCAACCAGATCCTCTACCCGGCCCTGGCACGCAAGCTCCACGGCGCCGGGTTGAACGTGGGTGCCCACAAACGCATCACCGGGCTGTCCACCGTCGACAAGGTCATCAATATCGACCAGAAGGCCATCGGCCGCACCCCCCGCAGCAACCCGGCCACCTATACCAAAGTCTTCGACCTGATCCGGGATTTTTTCGCCCGCCTGCCCGAAGCCCGGGCCCGTGGCTATAAAAAGGGCCGTTTCTCCTTCAACGTCAAGGGCGGGCGTTGCGAAGCCTGCCGCGGCGACGGCTACATCCGGGTGGAAATGCATTTCCTGGCCGACGTCTTCGTGCCCTGCGAAACCTGCCGCGGCAAACGTTTCAACGCCGCCACCCTGGAGGTGACCTACAAGGGCCTCACGATTGCCGACGTGCTGGCCCTCTCGGTGCGCCAGGCCACCGAGCGATTTGCCCACCACCCCCGCATCCGCACGATCCTCGACACCCTCATGGACGTGGGGCTGGGCTATATCAAGCTGGGGCAGTCGGCCGTGACGCTCTCGGGCGGCGAGGCCCAGCGCATCAAGCTCGCCCGCGAGCTGGCCAAAAAGGACACCGGTCGCACCCTTTATATCCTGGACGAGCCCACCACCGGCCTGCACTTCCAGGACATCGACATGCTCCTCAGCGTTCTCCAGCGCCTCGTGACCGGCGGCAACACTGTGCTGATTATCGAACACAACCTGGACGTGGTCAAAACCGTGGACTGGGTCATCGACCTTGGCCCGGAGGGCGGCCGCGGCGGCGGGCGCATCGTGGCCGAGGGAGCGCCGGAGAAGATCGCGACAACAAAGGGAAGCTATACCGGCCGATATCTAAAAGACGTGCTTGTCTGAGAGACGGCATGGCCAAGCGCGGGATTAAACGGATTGTTCTGCGGCCAATTGCATTCGCCACCGGCGGCCCGTGCACCGGGAAATCAAGATCTGATAATCTTTGGCCAGCCGAACCGATCCAACCACCTAGCGGGACATTTTTCGATGAATTTGAACCTCCGTCGGCACTGCCGGTATCACCTCAACCGTTCGGGGAAGAAATCACCTTCGAATCGAAGCACGCGGACGCGCGCAATTCATCGCGACGTGCCAAGGATGCTTCTGCAATCAGCCGCCAGGCCACGCGCTGTCGCCGGGTGGGTGTCGGCATTCCCAGGGCCGGATCGGTACAGCGCCCATCGTGCGTTGCGGGTGTGCCCCCTCGCCGTGACCAGGGCTTGACCCTTCGGGGCGGGATGATCTATATACCGCCTTGTGGCCCGATACGGTCATTTTCCCATTCCCCAAATGTTGCCGCTCAATTAATCCGATGGAGATATGTGCATGCGAAATCGTCACGTTGTAGTGAAGCCGGTCGCCTGTCTGCTGACATTCGTCTTCTGCTATTTCAACGTCCTCTGGGCGCCGGCCCAGGCGGCTCTGGTAACGACGGCCCAAACCATGCAGGCCAGCGAGAACGAGGTCGTGCGGGCGCGGCTGCATGTCCTGCTGGCCCGCGCGGATGTCAGCGAACGGCTGGAAAGCTGGGGGGTCGATCCCGCCGAAGCCCGGGCGCGGGTGGACACCCTGACCGCGGAAGAACTCGAGGAACTCGCCGCCCATATGGAAGAGCTGCCGGCCGGAAGCGGGAGTCTGGCCGTCGTGGCCGTGGTGCTTCTGATCGCCTTTCTGGTCATTCTGCTCACGGACATCATGGGGTATACGAATATTTTTACTTTCACGCGCTGACGTGCCGCCCGGTGTTACCGTCTCAAGACGCGGTCTGAGCCTGATTTTGATCCTGCTTACGGCCGTGCTGACGGTCGGGGGCTGCACCCACCGCGGCCACGGCCGATTGCTCCGCGAAGCCACCCGCCTGCCCGACCGGGTGGTCGTCGATGATGTCCCCTTTTTTCCCCAGGAAGAATACCAGTGCGGCCCGGCGTCCATGGCCATGGTCCTGGCCTGGTCCGGGGACGAGGTCGCGGTGGACGACCTTGTCCGCCAGGTCTACCTCCCGCACCGCCAAGGCAGCCTGCAAACCGGATTGATCAGCGGCGCCCGCCGCCACGCCCGCCTGGGCTACGTCATCGCGGGGCCGGATAAACTCCTGGACGAAATTGCGGCGGGCCATCCCGTCATCGTGCTGCAAAACCTCGGTACGGACTGGTACCCGGCCTGGCATTACGCGGTGGTCGTGGGTTTCGACCGCAGGGCCGAAGCCATCATTCTCCATACCGGCACGCATGAAGCCCGACAGACGGGCTGGTCGCGGTTTCTATTCACATGGGAACGCGGCCGGTACTGGGGCCTCGTGGTGCTGCCGCCGGGAAGGCTTCCCGCAGACGATGACGAGGGGGCCTATCTGCGGGCCGTGCTGGGGCTGGAGCAGGCGCAGCAATGGGAGGCAGCGGCCCGGGCCTATGCGGCAGCCTTGCAGCGCTGGCCGGACAGCCTGGGCGCTTTGATCGGCCTGGGCAACGCCCACATCATGCAAGGCGCATGGGGGCCGGCCGAGGCGGCCCTCAGACGGGCCGTGGCGGTGCACCCCGCCAGCGGCGACGCGGCCAACAATCTGGCCCACGTCCTGGCCCAACAGGGTCGGGCGGAAGAAGCCCTTGCGTGGGCCCGCCGGGCCGTGGCCATCGGCGGCCCCAACCAGGCCATCTACCACCAGACCCTCCATGAAATCGAAGCCATACCGGCCCCGGAAACTCCAAAACAGCCCTGAACGGAGCCCTTCTCTCAATAAAGGGTAAGCCTGACACCGCTATCGATAACTAAAGACTCGCTGGGCAACGCCTCGATAACCAACCCCGGACGGTGGCGTCAGAAACCCTGGAGCAAGGCCTGCGAGGGCTGAGGAATGAGGCGTCCATCGGTACGCCGCAGTGACGAAGCCCGAAGCGTAACGCCGCTATCGGGAACTAAAGGCTCACTGTAGACCGCCTCGATAACCAACACCGGACGGTGGCGTCAGAAGCCCGAAGCGTAACGCGGCTCTCGGGTTTCTGACGCCACCGTCCTATTTGCGGCAAAAGTAGTGCAGATTAAACGCATCCTCCGGAATCGGCGCCACCTCGACATTTTCAAACCCGGCCGCCCGAAGCAGTTCCAGCGCCTTCTCCCGGCCCCACATCATGCCCAGCCCCATACCGCCGTCGATCAACCCCACGGGCAGGCAGTGCATCAGGCTGACGGTATAGAGGAAGGGGCCCATGGGATGATCGCGGTTGACCTCGATCCCGCTGCCAGCGGCGATATCCACCATGGAAAAGGCGCCCCCGGGTTTGAGCAGGGCATAAACCCCCTGCAGCGCGTCGAGGGGCCGATTCTGGTCATGGATGGCATCGAAGGCCGTCACATAGTCGAATGATGCGTTCAAATCCGCCGCACGGACCAGTTCGGCGGCGTCCCGGCACAGAAAACGGATGTTGGCCAGGCCGCGGCGGGCGGCGGCCGCGCGCGCCTTGTCCAAGGCTTCGGCCGAGATGTCGATCCCCGTGAATTCAGAGCGGGGAAACGCCTCGGCCATAAGAATCAAAGCCATTCCCTCGGCGCAGCCCAGGTCGCAGACCCGCATGCCGGAGGCCATCCCACGGACGATGCCCCCCTGATCCACGGCGGGCAGGAAGCGATCCACCAGCACCTTTTGGTGCTTGGCATCCGCCAGTTCCCCCATGAACCGCTGAAACCGGGGGTAGTTGGCGTAGGGGACGCCCTCGCCGGTCCTGAAGCCCTTTACGACCGCTTCCAGAGCGCACTGGATCAGCAGGGGGATTTCCTGGGTATAGACGCCCAGGTTCGCGCTGCCCGCGCGGCGCGCGAGGAGATCGCCATGCTCCGGCGGAAGCCAATACAGCACCTCCCCTTCCGTACCGCCGGAAATCTCCACCACCCCGGCCGCGACCATCACCCCGAGCCATTCATTCACGTAGCGGTCCGCCAGGCCGGTCTGGCCGGCGATGGCCTCGGTCGCGGCCGGACTTTCCAGCGCGTCCAGACAATCGAAGAGGCCCAGGCGATAGCCGATGCCCATGGCCAGATTGAGAGCGCCGTAGTTGAGCACGTCCGTCATCTTGGCCGCAAAACGGCGCCCCTTTTCATCGTCCCTCAACGCTTGAGCCTTTTCCATCATCATTTCCGACAGACCGACCGGCCAGCGTATTTTCGACCGATCCAGAGTCTTATCAAAAATATTTAGAGTTTAAAGATTTCATGGTAAAATCCGATAAACCAAACGGGTTCAATATCACAGGCGCAAGCGTTCATCCGCAAGTTTTTTTCAAGATGCGATGCCCCTGCGCCATCCGGTCCCCCGCGGGGCTTTGCCATGACCACGGCCGCCCCGGGGATCGCCCAATGAAAACGAGGAGAACAGGATGACATCACGACTGACCCGAGGCGTTCTTGCGGCCGCCCTGGTCCTGCTGCTCAGCGGCGCGCCCGGCAGCCAGGCCCTGGCCGCCGAGAACTACAAGCTCATCGGCACCGAAGAACTCAAGACCTGGATGAAATCCTCCGCCCCCCCGCGTCTGATCTACAGCTTGAGCTTCGTGGAGTTCGAAGAGCAGCGCATCCCCGGCTCGATCTGCATTCCCATGGAACTCATGGCCAAGAGCACGGACCTGCCCCGCAGCAAGGATCAGCCCCTGGTCTTTTACTGTAAAGGTCCCGGGTGAGTGAAGTCCAAAATGGCCGCCGGTCGGGCGGTCGACATGGGGTATCGCGACGTCTACTGGTACAAAAACGGTATCGCCGGCTGGAGAAAAACCCATAATTTCGTCGAATCCTCGGACTATTCCTACGCCAACCGTAAAATTCCCGCGCCGCTGACCGCCGGAGAACTGCGCCAGAAGCTCAAAACCGACGAGCGCTACATCCTGGTGGACATCCGCGATGACAAGTCCCGGAAAAAACTGGGCTCGATCGACGGCCCCACCCTGCAGTTCCCGGTCTACCGTCTGCACATGGACCACGACGGTCTGCCCGAAGACAAGATCCTGGTACTCTACGACATCCGGGCCAAGCAGGCGCCCTCCGCCATTCGCTACCTGCTGAAAAAACGCTTCTACTTCATCAACCTGACCTATCTCAAGGGCGGGATCACGGCCTGGAAGGAAGCGGGTCTGCCGATGGCGGCCCCCTGAGATCCGTGGACACACATACGGCAGGCTCGCCGCCTATCGGCTGGCCTGCCGCATCGGCACGCTGCGCGCACCATGCGTCCCCGCAGGTTTCCAACCCCCTCGGCGGCCGACAACGCCGGGGGCGCTGCCGCGGGGTGTTTTTTCCGGTTTTGACAACCCCCTGATCTTCGTTTAGATTGCTAAAACCATCCACAATCCGGAACGGTCGCTGGCGCGCGATATCGTGTCTCCTTGCCCGCATCAGACCGTCGCCATACCGAATCGCCACCATGGGGTGACCATGCCATCCGATCATAGCCCGCGCCTTCGTTTCAGCCGTATGGAATTGGCCGGTTCGATGGGGGATCTGGGCACGCTGCTGCCCATTGCCATCGGCATGATCCTGATCAACGGCCTGGACCCCACCGGCGTCCTGGTGGCCATCGGCGTCTTCTATATTCTCTCGGGTCTCTATTTCCGGCTGACCGTGCCCGTCCAGCCCATGAAGGTCATCGGCGCCTACGCCCTGGCCACGACGCTGGCGCCCGCCCAGATTACAGCCGCCGGCCTGATCGTGGGCGCCGGCCTGCTGACCGTCGGTGCCACCAACGTCATCACACCGATCAGCCGCCTGATTCCCAAAGCCGTCATCCGCGGGGTCCAGCTATCCACAGGGGCGCTCCTGATGGC
>JASJCV010000231.1 GCA_030065275.1 Desulfobacterales bacterium
AACGCATGCAAGTCAATGCTATCCGGGAAATACTGAAAGTGGCCTCCCAACCCGGCATGATATCCCTGGCCGGCGGGATTCCCGCGGCGGAAAGTTTTCCGCTGGAGCTCATCGCCGAATTGAACGGCAGGGTTCTGAGCACCTATGGCGCCGAAGCCCTCCAGTACGGTCTCACCGAGGGTTTTTTTCCTTTGCGTGAAGCCTTGGCCGAGCGGCTGGCGATCAAGGGCCTTTCCGTCGGGCCGGAAGACGTGCTGGTGACCAGCGGCTCCCAAGGCGTTCTGGACGCCGTGGGCAAAACACTGATTTCGCCGCAGGATCGGATTGCCGTCGAATCCCCGACATACCTGGGGGCTTTGCAGGCGTTTACCCCGTACGAACCGCGATATATGGCACTGGCCTGTGACGACGAGGGTTTGATACCCGAATCCCTGGAAGCACGGCTTCGCCGCGAGCCCGTCAAGTTTGTCTATCTCGTCCCTAATTTTCAGAACCCCACCGGAAGGACACTGTCCATGCCGCGCCGCCGGGCCGTAGCCACGATCATCCAACGATACGACACACTGCTGGTGGAGGACGATCCCTACGGCGACTTGCGCTACGATGGGCAATCCCTGCCCACACTGAAATCCCTGGCTCCGGAGCACGTCGTCTACATCGGGACCCTTTCCAAGGTTTTTGCCCCGGGTCTGCGTTTGGGCTATTGCGTCGCGCCGGAGGCCATTCGCGACTGGCTGGTCGTCGTGAAACAGGGCGTGGATCTGCACACGGGAACCTATGGCCAGGCCCTCGCGGCCGAGTACATTGCCGGTGGCTACCTGGACCGTCACCTGCCCCGGATCATCGAGCTCTACCGGCCCCGCAAAGACGCCATCCTGGACGCGCTGGCAAGCGCTTTCCCCGACGGTTTTGACTGGTCCCGCCCCGAGGGCGGAATGTTTGTCTGGGTCGAGGGCCCCGAAGGTCTGGATACGCGGAGACTCTACACCCGCGCGGTTGAAAACGGCGTGGCCTACGTGCCGGGTCAGTTTTTCTTTGTCGACCCAACCCAAGGCCGCCACACCCTGCGGCTGAATTTCACCATGGCCGACGGCCCCACCCTGAAACGCGCCATCGATCTGCTCGCGGACGTCATACACAGGTTTGGATAAACGGCGGCGATACGCACGGCCGCCGGCGAAAGCTTGTGAAGCGGGGATCTGGATAACCGTGTGCGGCTGCAGGCGGAAGGCGGCGCCGGCCATGCCACAACTCACTGAAATAAAAAAAAGGGACGAGAAGTGCCGTCCTGCGACCAACGCCGCTTGTCGGCCTAATGCGCCGCTTATCAGCGTTCTGGCAGCGACGCCGATGGCCGGCAATGAGCGAGAACGCCGGCAGGGGCCGAAAGATGCCCGGTACAATGGGAGGCGAGGCCCTGCCGAAGGGGTAGGTTTCGGTTCCTGGCAAGGCCGCAGCCGACTGGCGACCGCAGGCGTAGCCCACGCTACGCCGAGGAACGACAGGAGGCGAGAACGCCGGCAGGGGCCGAAAGATGCCCCTTCGGCAGGGCCTCGGGCTTAGGGGGCCTCGAACGGGAGCAATATCCTCCCCGTCGCCACGTCCAGGTCCTTCCAGGTCTGGCGCAGGCCCACGCGCGCCAGGGCCAGCTGGCTCGTGGCCTGATTGAGATCCCGCTGGGCTTCGTTGAGCCGCACGAGCGAAGCCTGGCCGGCATTGAATTCCTTGTCCACCAGGTCCCGGTTCTTCTGGACCAGGATGGCATTGTTGCGTTGCAGAAGCAGTTCGCGCTGGGCGGTCACCACGTTGGCGATGGCTTCGCGCACTTCGGACGCCACCGCAATCCGGGTGGCATCCAGGTTGTCTTCGGCCTCGTTTTGGAGGTATTTGGCCTCGGCCAGGCGCGCCCGGCGCTCCCCCCCCGTGAACAGCGGATAGCGCAGGAACACGCCCACTGTACTGCCAAAGTCATCACCTTCGTATTGAAGACCATTCTCCCGTTCGCCGTCCACGGAAGCCTGAAATTCGATTTCGGGCCAGAACCTCGCCCGGGCGATGCCGACCCCGGCCTCGGCCTGGTTGACAATCGACTGGTCGCGCTGAATGTCGGTGCGGTTATCGAGGGCGTAGTCGATGTTGTCCACATCCTGGGGGGCGGCCAGATCCCCTTCAGTCTCAGGGACCAGAGCGGACAGGCGAACGGTATCCGGCAGACCGGCGTCCTCGATTCCCATCAAAGCGGCCAGGCCGATAACGGCCAGACGATAGTCCCGCTCGAAGCCGTTGCGCGCGGAGCGGGCGCGGTTGACCAGGACCTCAAAGTTGAGCACATCGCTCAGGGATCCGGTTCCCACCCGCAGACGGGCCCGGGCCTCCTCCAGCTGCCGGGTATTGAACTCCTCGTCGGCATCGGCGATGGCGATATTCTCCAGAGCCAGCTGCGCCACGTAGTAGTTGTCGGCGATGGCCGAAAGCAACAAACGACGGGCTTCCATCAGGGAAGCTTCGTTTTCTTCTTCACCAAATCGCGCCCGGGCATTGTCATAGTGACGGCGAAAACCGTCGAAAACCGTCCAGGCGGTGATCACGCTGGCCCGGTAGACATTGGTGGAGTCGTCCCGGTCGCGCGGATCGATGATAAAGCGTGAAGCACCGGAATTGCGGCCGTCATTGTTGGAGATCTCGATCCGCTGCCCGGAACCCTCGGTGCTCAGGATCGGATAGTAGGCTGCCTGGGCCTGGCGTACCCGCTCGCGGGCCTGGTTGACCCTTTCCGAAGCCGCCATCAGATTGGGATTCTGCAGCAGTCCGATACGCTGGGCGGTTTGGATGTCCAAAACCTCGATGGCTTCCAGGTTGAGACCGGAGTGGGCGGCGTACGCCGCCTCGTCCGCGCCTAAAACCGTTGAAACCGCCAAACCGATCAACAACAGCACAATTACGCTCACCTGTCCGAAAAATTTGGTGATACCCATTGTCTCGCTTCCATGTCCGATTGCGTTTTTTAGTTCAGCCGGGTCAGCAGCGCCCTTTCCTCCTGGCCGTTAATCTCATCCGCGGTCGTCTCGCGGGGATGCCGCTCGGTGGCCGGTTCCACCTGTTCACGGGTGGGCCAGTGTTTATGGCGCAGTTTATACACCAACCGGCGCATGTCGTTCAATATCACCAGCAGGCTGGGGATCAGGACGAGGGTCAGCACGGTGGCGAACGCGACGCCGGCCGCCAGCGCCAGTGCCATGGGGATCAAAAACCTGGCCTGCAGGTCGGTTTCCAGAATCATGGGCGCCAGGCCGCCCACCGTGCTGACCGAAGTCAGAATAATGGCCCGGAAACGCCTTCGCCCGCCGTGGATGATGGCGTCAAAGAACCGCATCTTGAGCGCCAGGTTTTCATTGATGCGCTCAATCAGCACGATGGCGTCGTTGACCACGACACCCGTGAGCGCCACCATGCCGAAAATGCTCATCAGCGAGAGATCGTAGGCGAAGACATAATGTCCGACCACCGCACCGATAATGCCGAAAGGCACGGTGAACAGGATAACGAATGGCTGCGCGTAGGAACGGAACATGGTGGCCACAATGATGAAGATGCCCAGCACCGCCAGGGGGAAGCCCACCTTGAGACTGGCGAAGGATTCCCCCATTTTTTTCTTTTCACCTTTCTGCGCCACGATGAGTCCCGGGAACTCGCGCTCCAGCTGGGGAAAGAAGGTGGCCGCCAGTTCGTTGAAGATTTCGTTGGCGTTGGCTTTGCTCGTATCCACGTCCGCACTCACGGCCACCCGACGCATGCCGTCCGTTCGGGTGATGGTGGAATATCCCGGTGCGAAGGTGATATCGGCCACCGACAGCAGGGGGACTTCGCGTCCCTCCTGGGTGCGGATGCGGGTATTTTCGATATCGCTGAGCCGGCGGCGCTCGTCCGCGGTGTAACGTACCTTGACCCGGATATCGTCCCGGCCGCGCTGCAGGCGCAGGGCTTCATCGCCGTAGAACCCGGCATAGACCTGTCGGGCTAAATCATCGACTGTCAGTCCCAGGGCCCGGGCCTGAGGCTTGAGCTGCAGACGCATCTCGTTCTTGCCGGGCGAGAAGTCCGACCGGATCTGATAGACGCCGTCGAACTTGCGCAACCGCTGCATCAGGGCGTCGGCGGCTGCCAGGATCACGGTCATATCATGACCCTGGATCCAAATCTCGATGGGTGCACCGGGGGGGCCGGTCTCCATGCCGGTAAACGTCAGGGCCTCCACCCCGGGGATGACACCGACGGCCTGCTCCCAGGCGACCATGAGATCCCGGGAGTGGACCCCGCGCGCCTCGGAATCCAGAAGAATGGCCTGGACGGCGCCCAGGTGGGGACCGTTCTTGGGCCAGTCCTCCAGCGTCTGCCCCACCAGCGCCAGGTGATGCTTGATCAGCGGCTCCCCCGTTCGGGTCGGGTGGTTTTTTTCCAGCTCGGCCAGAGCATTTTCCACCTGTCTTACGGCCCGGCGGGTGACGTCGGGCGGCGTGCCGTTGGGATATTCCACCGTGGCGGTCATTACGAAGCCGTCAAGTTCCGGGAAGACCTCGAATTTCAGAATCCCGCCCATCAGAAGCCCCACGGCCACCATGAGGATGCTGACGGCGGTGCAAAGCGAGACATAGCGCCAGTTGAGGGCCATGCGCAAGAAAGGGCTGTAGACTTTTTCGATGAACCACTCCATTCCCCGGCTGGTGGCACGCTGGACCGCCTCGAGACGATAGAAGAGCCGGTCTGACCGGCCGGGCGGTCGGCTGGGATCGGGCAGATGGCTCAGGTGGGCCGGCAGCAGAAAAAGGCATTCGATCAGCGAAACGAACAGGCAGGCAATGACCACCATGGGCAGGATGGCGATGAATTTGCCCATAATCCCACTGATGTAGGCCAGAGGCAAAAAGGCCACCACCGAGGTCAGCACGGCAGCCACCACCGGCAGCCCCACTTCGTGAACGCCGTCGATGGCCGCTTGGACGGGGGACTTGCCGGCCTTGCGGTGAAAGTAGATCGCCTCGCCGACGATAATGGCGTCATCCACCACGATCCCCAGCACCATGATGAAGCCGAACAGGGACACCATGTTGATGGTGCCGCCGATGGCCCACACAATGGCCAGTGCACCGGAAATGGATACAGGAATCCCCATGCCGCCCCAGAAGCTCAGCCGCACGTTGAGAAACATCCAGAGCATCAGGAAGACGATCATCAGCCCGATGATGCCGTTCTTCAGCAGCAGATTGATGCGATCCCGCAGCATTTCCGTATTGTCATAGAGAATTTTGAGGTGGGTGCCCGGCGGTATCTGCTGCCCCTTGCGTTCGACATAGCGCTGGACCGCCTTGGAAATGACCAGCGCATCCTCTTCCTTGGTCTTGTAGACCACCAGGGTGACCGCGGGAGCGCCGTTGATCGTGGCCTGGATGGGGTCTTCGGTGAAGCCGTCCACGATGCGGGCCAGCCGGTCGAGGGTGATGATTTCCCCGCCGGGCTTGGCCAGCACGACGATCGAGGCCAGCTCCTTGCCCGTGTATTTGCGCCCCATGGTCCGGACCCGGATCTCTTCGCCTTGGGTGCGCAGCGTGCCGCCGGCCAGGTTGAGATTGCTGCGCCGCACGGCAGCAGTGACCTGATCGAAACTCAACCCGTATTCACGCAGCCGCTGTTCGCTGACCTCCACCGCGATTTCGTATTCGCGGGTGCCGAATATGGTCACCTGGGATATCTCCGGCATCTGCTGGAGGTCGTCCTTGACCTCTTCGGCCCATTCCTTGATGCGGCGCTCGTTCATGTCACCGGACAGATAGAGCAGCATGACCGGGTCTTTGAGCATCAACTCGCTGATCACCGGCTCTTCGGCATCCACCGGAAAAGTGGAGATGGCGTCGACCTTGCTGCGCACATCGGCCAGTACCTGGGCCACGTCGTAGTTCTCCCGAACTTCGATCGTCACCGTGGCCTTGTTTTCACGGGAATTGGTGGTGTACTGTTTGATGCCTTCCTCGGTCTCGATGGCTTCTTCGATTTTGCGACTGATGCCTTCTTCGACCTCTTCGGGGTCGGCGCCGGGGTATGGAACCGTGATGGTAATCATGTCCAGTGAAAACTCGGGAAACGTCTCCCGGATCATGGACAGAGCGGCCATGCCGCCAACCATGAAAATCATCACCAGAACGATATTGGCGAAAACGGTATTGCGGGCAAAAGCGGCTAGCAGCGACTTCATGGTGAACCTGTTCGTATTGGGCGCTCTCGATTTAAAGCGGCATGATCATTGGCATCATCAGGACGGGCTTTCAGCCGGGAGCGTGTCCTGGTCTTCGCCCGGGCTGATTTTCAACAGTGCATTTTCGAGCGGATCGACGAGCCGTGTGACGATAACCCGATCGCCGGCCGCCAAGCCATCGGCGACGTAGGCGGTATCGCCCTGGATGCGGGCCACCTGCACGGGAACGGTTTTCAGGCGGCGGTCACGGGCGACGAAAACTGTATTTTCGAAGCTGACGGCCCAGCGCGGCACGGCCATCACCCCCGGCATCACCTTGCCGGGGATTTCCACCAGGCAGAACATCCCCTCCACCAGCGGCATCCGTTCGGGAGCGCCGGATATCGCCTCCTTGGCGCCGATGCGCACGGCCAGGGTGACCGTGCGTGTTTCCTTGTTGAACTCCACCACCCGATGCAGGGTGCCCTGCCAATGTCGGCCGTCCAGAGCCTCGGTCCAGCGGATCCGGCAGGCCACGGGCTCGAGGGTGCCGAACCAGGCCCCGCCCGACAACGGGCCCTGCGTCCTAAACCGCAGCCAGCGGCGGGCATCCCGGCTGTCGATGGGCACATGAATTTCGAGCATGGAATCATCGGCCAGGGTCACCGCCGCAATCCCTGCACTGACAAACTGGCCCTGTTCGATGGCCACACTGCGGACACGGCCGGTAAAAGGGGCGGCGACCACGCAGCGCTCGAGCCGGATCGTGGCGATCTCCAGGCGGGCCCGTGCGGCTTTCAGGCTGTCTTGGGCCTCCTGAATCTGTATCGGATAGAGGGTCACCGCCTGGGCCATCTGGTCGGCCTGATCGCGCGCGGTGTTGGCGGCACGCTCGGCGGCATCGACACCGGAGCGTGTTCCCACACGATCCTGGTCGTAGAGGTTTCGCAGACGCTCGAACTCGGCTTCGGCCAGGCGCTGACTGCGGCGCAAGGTCTTCAAGCGATCCGCATCGATGGCGGCCTGCTTTCTCAGGCGCTGAATGGTGTGTCGCCACTGCTGCACGGAAGCGGTGGCCTCGCTCTGATCCGCGCGGTAATCGCGCGCATCAATTTCGAAAAGCGTCTCGCCGCTCGGGATGATTTCCCCGGCTTCCAGGCGCGGATGGGCCTTGACGATCCGCCCGGACACTTCGGGCGATATGGTCACGACGTCAAGGGGACGGGCTTCACCATATCCCGAGATGGTCACCGGTACATCCCGGGCCAGGACCGCCTGCACTTCCACGTGAAGGGGGCGCTCGTCCAGCCGGGCTTCAGCCGGAGGTTTTTTCATGGATGCCAGCGCCAGCATGGCAACCACGCCGACAAGCAGGACGACGGCACAGATAATCAGCCGTTGCATGGCTCTGGGGCCTTGATGATTGGATTGGTCAACCTTCATGACGACACGCTCTGACTTTCCTGTGCGATTTGACTGTCAGCCGCCGACGGCCTGGCGGATTTCGTCGGTTTCCCTTGAATGCAGTGAATAGCGACCGGCAGGGCAACGCCTCACTGTCCTGTCGCTCATCGCCCGTTAAAGGTTACGGGTGGTATTGACCCGGCGGTCTCTGCGACCCCCATCATCCGGAAATCAGTTCGGGATCTTGGAGCGGGCCGCGGCTTCCTCGGCATCCAGCACCTGTTTTAACCGCTCGAGGACCTCGCACCACATTTTGGCCGTCTCGGCTCCGGCCTTTTCCACCAGGCGCTCGAAAGCGGCCAGCAGCACCGCATTGACGCGCTCGAAATCCTTCTCCACTGCGGGTGCAATGCGCACATCCATGCGGCGTCGATCCGTGGTGCTGGGCTCCCGGGTGAGAACGCCCTTCTCCACCATGCGATCCACCATGGCCGAGGCCGACGGGGCAGACACCCCCAAGAGCAGCGCAAGTTCCGAAATCGATACTTTGCCGCGTTTCTGAATCAGCATGAGGGCGTGCATCTGGTTGACCGACAGTTCACCGCAGACGCTGCGATTGCCCTCGGCGGCCAATAGCTGCGCAATATTGCGATCCACGAAATCGCGGATCGCGCGGCCGGTGGTGAAGATATAGCGGGCCTGTTCCGCCAGCGTCTCTCTTCCCATTTTAGAAAAACCCCTTTAAATTTTTGTTCAACTAAATGTTTCAGTCGCTTAAATTATTGTTAGCTAATTATTAACATAACTAAATATTAAAGGAATGCCCCGCTGTCAAGTCTTCGGCTGCCATTTCCGGGGCAATCCTTCACTGGGGGGGTGTAACGTCAGTGGAATCTGCTGTCGATTCGTTCCAAATTTTGCGACATGGCCACCACCCTGAAGCCGCATGCACGTGTTCCGGACAAATCGCGTCCGACCGTTTTCCGATGGGTGGTGCGTTAGGGGCGGGGGCGTGGATTCCGGTCATGCGGTGTCGAACGCCGTTGTCAGAAAAGTGGATAGATCGGAAAGTTCGATCGGCTG
>JASJCV010000232.1 GCA_030065275.1 Desulfobacterales bacterium
ACCCATGCCGCCGCCCTGGGCATCACCGCCATGGCCTACTGGCTCGCCCGACGCCATAGCGCCAATCCCCAGTTCGTCTTCGGCACCGGCAAAATCGGCGTCCTCGGCGGCTACACGAGCGCCGTCGTTTTGGCCATCGTGGCCTTGCTCATGGCGGCTGAATCGGTCGAACGCCTGTTCCATCCCCGCCCGATTCAATTCGACGAATCGATCCTGGTGGCCGCCCTGGGGCTGGCCGTGAACCTCGTCAGCGCCGTGATCCTCAAGGACGGGCACCACCATCACGCCGGCCACGATCACGGCTCCCATGACCACAACCTGAAGGCCGCCTACCTGCACGTTCTGGCGGACGCACTGACCTCAATCCTGGCCATCGCCGCGCTGATCGCGGGGAAATGGTTTGGCTGGATCTGGCTCGATCCGGTCATCGGCATCGTCGGCGCCGCGGTCATCCTGAAATGGGCGCAGGGCCTGCTGCGGGACACCAGCCGCATTCTCCTCGATCGCAATATCGACCTCGGCCAGGTCGAAGCGCTGCGTAAAGCCCTGGCGCGCGAGGCCGGCGACCGGGTCACCGATCTGCATGTCTGGCAGATCAACCCGGGGCAGACCGCGGCCGTGGTCCGGATCGACACGGCGGCCCCCAAAGCCCCTGAATTTTACAAACAACGCCTGGAGGAGGTTGCCGCCCTGGACCATGTCACCGTCGAAGTCAACCGCCGCTGCCCGGACGATGCCGCGGCCCCCGGCGGCTAGCGCGTCGATCGCACGTCAGACCGCAGCCACCATATCTACATCCTGAGGAGGCATGCGATGGAGAAACGTTTGGAATTGCTGGAAACGCGGCTGGCCTACCAGGACAAAACGGTCGAAGCCCTCAACGAGGTGGTCACGCGGCAGCAGGACCAGATCGACCGGCTGGAACGCGAGCTCCACCGGCTGAAAGCCGTCCTTGAAAACGCCCTGGACGCTGGCCGCAACGCCGATCCCTAACACCGGCCCGGTTGCAAGCCGCCATCGCGCCATGCACGGGGGACAACCCCGGCGCTGCAGGGCGGGGCGGCAACTTAAGGTGGCATAATCCGTGTGTTCCTGTTAAACGTCGATACATGCCTTTGCCCTGATGACCCACCGCCAACCAGGGAGCATTGACCATGTCCACAAATGCCGTACTTCTCGACATCCAGGACCACATCGGCGTCATTACCCTGAACCGGCCGGAAAACCGCAACAGCATGACGGCCGAACTCCTCGCCGCTTTTCATGCAGTGGTTCTCGAGGTTCAGCGCCAGCGCGACCTGCGCTGCGTGATCATTACCGGATCGGGGCCCAATTTTTGCGCCGGTGCCGATTTCAATTCCGCCCTGGGGGACGGCGACCGCCTGCCCCACGAAAACTTCCTGGCCATGTACCAGCCTTTCCTGGCCGTGGCCGATATCGAACCCCCGGTGATCGCCGCCTTGAACGGCCATGCCGTCGGGGGCGGGTTCGGCCTGGCGCTGATCTGCGACCTGCGGGTCGCCAATATGCAGTCCAAATACGGCGCCAACTTCACCCGCCTCGGATTTCATTCCGGCATGGCCGTCACCCACATGCTGCCGCGCCTGATCGGTCTGCCCCGGGCCAACGAAATCCTGCTCACGGGACGGCTGGTGGGCGGGGCCAGGGCCGCCCAGTTGGGCATCATGAATTACGCCGAGGAACCCACGGAAGTCATGCCGCGGGCCCTCAAACTCGCCCGGGAAATCGCTGCGTGCGCGCCGGCCGTCGTCCGCATGATGAAGCGCTCGATTTACCGCGATCTGGACTGGAACCCGCGGGCAACGGCCGAACTGGACGCCCACCTGCAGTCGCGCACCTTCGAAATGGAGGACGCCCGTGAAGGGGTGGCGGCCCTGCTCGAAAAGCGGGAGCCGGCGTTCAGGGGGCGCTGAACATGAACACGCTGCGGATCAGGAGCTGGAACGAACTGCAGGATGCGTTGTTTCAGGACTCCTGGAACCCGGAGATCGAGCGCTACCGTTCGCGATTCGCTTTTCGTGGGCTTTCCGACGTCGGCTACCCGCTCGACACCACGCTCATGCGCCTGGGCGGACCCTTCGTCGAACTCGAAAAACACCTTCTGCGCAATTTCCGCAAATACGCCCATCGCGATGTGGTCGAACGCGATTCGCTCTGGCACTGGCTTTCCGTGGCCCAGCATCACGGCCTTCCGACCCGCCTGATGGACTGGACCTATTCGCCCTTTGTGGCCATGCATTTCGCCCTGGCCAACCTCGAGAAATACGACTGCGACGGGGTCATCTGGGCCGTCAACTACCTCAAGACCCACTATATCCTGCCGGACAAGCTGAAGTGCGCCCTGGATCTGGAGGGCGCCAACGTCTTCACCGTGGGTATGCTTTCGCAGCTGATCCAGTCGGTCTCCGAACTGGCGCAGGTGGCCAGCTTCCCCTTTGCCCTGTTCTTCGAGCCGCCCTCCATCGACGATCGCATCGTCAACCAGTTCGCCCTGTTCTCCATCATGTCCGACCCCACCGCGCGCATGGACGACTGGCTGGCCAGCTACCCGGACATCTGGCGGCGGATCATCATCCCGGCCGATCTCAAATGGGAGCTGCGTGACAAGCTCGACCAGGCCAACGTCACCGAACGCGTGCTCTTTCCCGGCCTGGACGGATTGAGCTCCTGGCTCAAGCGGCAGTACAGCCCCAAGCATTGACGGTTTCGAAAATAGTCCGATAGCGGCGTAAGGCCAATCGCTATTGGCATCGGGACGTTCGTTTTGCTGAAATGAAACGTGAGTCTCCTCACCCAGGGCGGAAGGCATCAGATAGCACCACGATAAAAGCTTGTTTATTCTGCCGGGACTTCTGCTTTTTCCCTTTGTCCCGCGCCGAGCATCGAGGGATTGGACGGAATAGACCCGCGGACTGTTTGAGCGCAGCGAGTTTCCGCGGGGCCCGTTCAAGGCCTCGACGCACAGGATTAAGCGGGACACGGGCGTCTTCTTTTGGTTCGTTTTCTTCCACGTGGAAGAAAATGAACAATCAAAAAAATAATCTTTAGAGCAAATCTATTGCGCCATTCCGAGCCCCCCAGCAGAGGTGGATGGCCAAGATTAAAATTATCGATTCTGATTGGTCGCCAAGCGGATGGCGGCTGTTGGCCCGACCCGCAATACCACGTGAAACCACAGTGGATAGAACGGATCATCATACCTGAGGGAGGTCTAAATGCCTTACGTCAACATCCGTATTACCGATGAAGCGGTCACGCCGGAAAAGAAAGCCGTTCTGATCAAGGGCGTGACCGAGCTGCTGCGTGATACCCTGGGGAAGAATCCGGCGACCACGGTGGTGGTCATCGACGAGGTGAGCACCGACAACTGGGGCATCGGCGGCGAAACTGTCACCGAGTTGCGCCAGCGCGCTTAGACCGTCATCCTGGCCTGGCGACAATCGGGGCTTCCGGTCCCGATCAGGCGGGGTCTTCCGCCGCCGCGGCGAACCGCAGGTTGATGGCGAGCTTCTCCAGCGACAGTTTGACCACGTCGGCCGCCTGGGGGTGATCCTCTAAATAGCGGCTGCAGAAGGCCTCGACGGCGTCGGGGTCGCGCATGCCCGCCACCGGGATGACGGCGGCAATGACGCGCTCGAGCAGCAAGGGGTGAAAATCGGCCAGTTGGTCCTGGGCGCCGGCGAACCATTCCCAAAGGTCGACGACGGCATCAGGGTTGCTTCCCATGGCCACCAGCGGGATGAAGCGGTTGCGGTCGGGGACCTCGGCCAGAACGAAAGAGCGGGCCTGGGCCAGTACGTCCGGTTCCCGGAAACAGCCCATGGCCGTCAGCACCACCTGGCGTTCGTGTTCACTGCTCGCACGCTGGAAGCGCGCGACCAGGCGTTCGAAAGCCGCGCCGCCGTTAAGGAAGGCGTCGGCCTGGTGGACGGCCTTGAGAATATCGGGGTGAACGTCGCTGCGTTCGGCCGTGGCGCGGGCGAAGGCCGTGGCTTCCGTGTCCCCGAAGACGACGGCACTGAAGAGAAACTGATCGCGCAACGTGGCGATCGCATGGGGTTCGTCGGCCGCCGGTTCGAATCCGATCTGCGCCAGTATGCGCGCGGTCATTTTACGGCCGGCGGCGGTGATGCGGGATGTTTCCTTAGCGCCTGTGAGGAGGTGTGCCTGCCGAAGATGCCGGTCGATGCTGACCAGGGGCATGTAGTCCGCTTCGTCGGCGTACCAGCTCAAGAAATTGAGATAGACGCTCAGTTGCTCCCGACCGGCACGCACCATGGCGAAAAGGTCGTTTTGGAGTCCCCAGCGGTCGATGGGCGTCAGATGCCTCCCGCGCACCAGCACTCCCAGCGCCGCGCGCTGAGCGGCGTCGGCATAGGCCACCCGGTAAAATCCGGTCTGCCCGTCGTTGACCTTGACCGCCACGGCATCCCCGATGGGAATACGCTGCTCGGCCGCCTCGAGCAGTATCCGCTCCTGCCGCTGCGTACCGTCCGGGGCGAACAGCCGCAAGGTGACCGGAATCGGCCACAGGGTCTCCTCCTCCTGGGGCTCAAAGGTAAAACGCTGCTGGGCCAGCCGCAGCGTATCGCCTGCGCGTTCGGCCGTCAGCACGGGGTAGCCGGGCTGCTCCACCCAGGCCCGCATGATGGCGCTGACGGGGGCCTCGGAAACCGCTTCAAACGCCGCCCAGAAGTCCTGGCTGCCGGCACAGTCGTAGGCATGGGTCTGCAGGTAGTGTTGCAGACCGTTGCGAAAATTGTCTTCGCCGATGTAGTCGCGGATCTGACGCAGGATGCTGCCGCCCTTGCTGTAGATGATCGGCGCTGTGGCGGTGTTGATCACCATGTGTTCACCGCCGGGAATCTCAATGGGAAACGTCTCCAGCAGCGCGTCCCGCTGCAGGGCGCCGTCGGTCTGCCCCAGGACGAATTTCTCCCAGATCCCCCAGTCGGGGTAGTAGTGATCGACAATGCCGTAACCGAAATAGGTGGCGAAGCTTTCGTTCAGCCACAGATAGCACCAGTCGGCCGGCGTGACCAGGTTGCCGAACCACTGGTGGGTGACCTCGTGGGCGATGACTTCGCAAATCCGCTCGCGGCCCTCCTTGGACGTCGTCGCCGGATCGTCGAGCAGAAGATTTTCCCGAAAGGTGATGGCCCCCCAGTTTTCCATGGCCCCGAAGGCGAAGTCCGGGATGGCGAGCAGGTCCATTTTGCCCAGCGGATAAGGGATGCCGAAATAGCGCTCACAGAACTGCAGGGACTGACGCCCGAAGGCGAGACCCAGTTTGCCGTAGGGCGTCGCACCCGGCCCCGCCATCAGCCGCACCCGCGGGTCTTCGTCGTCCTGCACCGATTCGAAATTGCCAACACCGAAAAACAAGAGATAGGTGGACATGCGCGGTGTGCGTTCGAAAACGAACTCCAGGCGGCCGTCCGCCCTCGGGGTGACGGTTTGGACCCGACCGTTGGAAATCGCTGTATGGCCGGCTTCGACCACCAGGGTGACGTCGAACGTGGCCTTGTGGCGAGGATGATCCAAACAAGGCAGCGCACGCCGTGCATCGCTTTCCTGAAACTGGGTTACGGCCAGGGGCTGGGCCTGGCCATCGACCCGGTAGCTGCTGCGGTAGAAACCGGCCATGCCGTCGCTGATCACCCCACGGTAATCGGTGCAGACCGTCAGCGGGCGCTCGAACGTCTCCGGCAGGTCGATCACCAGTTGTTCTTCCGCTTCATCGATTCGAATGGCGGCCGGTGCCTGGCGGTCGTCCCACTGGACCTCGCAGTTTTCAACAGCGAGCCCCAGGCAGTGGAGGGTAAGCTGTTCAAGTGGTCGTGCCGGTCGGAATGAAAGCTCAGCGTGCCCCTTGAAGGTGTAGGTCGTAAGATCCGGTTCGATAATCAGTCGATAGTGCAGGTCGTAAAAATCGTTCATGCGCATTACCGCCTTTTTTTCTGCCTGTCTTCGCCAATCCTGGACGGCCGCGCCGCCCCCCCGGGGGGCGGCCGTGACGAAGGGGTGCGTGGACGTCTACATCAAATTGCGGATATTCCGAAGCCGCACCACGATCTCATGTAGCGACCGCTCGGCCCGCTTGAGAAAGGTGCGCAGCGGCGGCATCTCCTCGTGGGAGAAATCCGTGATGGCTGCGGCGATGCGGACCTTGAGGGGGATGTCGTTGATGCTGAAGACATGGCGATGGAGATCGTTGATGATGCGATCGCGGGCGATCTTGACGTCTTCGGGCATGGTCATGGGCAGCATCCAGAGCATGCGGCTCTTGTCCAAGGCGCCCACCATGTCGGGGTCGCGCACCACCCGGGCGATGCGGTCCACCACAGCCTGATAGACATCTTTCTGCTGCAGCGCTCCGGGTGCGGTCTTCTCGCGCGGAATGGCCCGCACGATCGCAAACAGAATGACCGAAAACGGGGTGCCGTAGCGAATGGCCCGCTGCATTTCTTTTTCGACGAAAAAGAGGATACTGGAGCGGTTCAAAACGCCGCTGGGTAGCTCCTTTCTCTCCTGCTGCTTCTTCCAGGCGAGTTTGCCCTTGACAATCTCGGCGTAGATCTCCTGAAAATTGTTCTCATCGACGCCGCGCTGGCGCAGTCCGGATCGCACCTGCTCGAGGATGTGCGCCAGGTCTTCCCCTTCGGACGTGCCCTCTTCAAGGGCGCCCAGGATGCTGAATCTTTTGAGATCGCCGGCTCCGGACGGCAGTCCCCCGCCCCATTTGTCCAGATCGATCTGGAGCCGGGCGAGCATGGCCTCCATGCGCGTGCCCAGGCGCTCCTCAACCTCCTTAAGCACATCGCTCTGCAGTCCCTTGGCCTGCAGTTGATCCACGATCTGGGACTGAACCCGCCGCAGCACCCGGTCCAGTTTTTCTTCTTCGCCGTCGGAGGCGCCGGTGGCGGCCTCCAGACTCAGCTGCCCGCCGATGCGCTCGATATACTCCACCAACAGGTCGGAAAGCAGTTTTTCATCTCCGGCCCCCTTGCGAATCTCCGCGGAGAGATAGATCAGCTCCGCCGCGATCTGGGGGTTGGAAAGGACCTCCTGAATCAGGTCCTCCCCCTCAACCCCGATCTCCTCGGCCCCTTCGGCCAGCACCTGCGCCAACCCCTGGCTTTGGAGTTCCTTGCCGAGGGCCCCAATCAGCTCCATATAGTCCGTCAGCGGCATCCCCTCGCTGACCAGGGCTTCTTTGAGCGCCGGCATCAGGCGCTGGAGTTCCTGGGGGTCGGGTATCAGGCGGCGTATGATCTGGGCCAGCCGTTTGACCGTAATGGCGCCTTTGCGGTATTCGTCCCTGACCAGCTGGACGAAGACCCGATCGGTAAGATCGTGGGCTTCCTGGTGAATGCTGGCCTCGTCGGCGTATACAACGCCGGCAGTCTTCTGGGCCTCAATACCGTTGAGCAGCTTGCGCTTCATGTCGAAGACGGCTTCGGCCAGCTCCGCCAGATTGGCCCCTTCCATCTCCGGGGTTACTTTTTCGACTTCGCTGCGCAGGCGATTGAGCTGTCTGACGATGACGGCGCCCGAAGCGGCATCCCCTTCACCACCACCGCCTCCCCCCCCGCCCTCGGCCGCCTGTCGGGCGGACGCCAGGTCCGAATCGATGAGCGTGCGCGAGGCGGCACCGGGGTTGTCGATCACAAACCGCAGGGACAGGGCCTGCTCGAGTTCTTCCATGACGAGCCCGCCGGCCACGACGCTCAGCACACTTTTCTTCTTTTCTTCGACACCGACGTCCTTGGCGCTGTCCGCACTCTGGGCCAACACATCCTTGGACACCACGGCATCGTCCTCGGTGACTTTTTTGTATACCACGTGATTGAGTTTGATGGCCTCGACCCCGACGCGTCCCAGTTCCTTGCGCATACCGTCCACATTGGGAAACGCGGCCAAATCGATGAAGACACGCACGAACTCGGATATGTCGTTGGACACAACGCCATCGTGGAAGGACACCGACTGGATGCCGGCCTTTTTGAAATGCGACACCATGCGCGTCACGTTCAGGCGGGGGTCCAGAGGTTCGTCTTCGATGAAGAACTGGTCACGGTTCATGATCAGAACCAGGGGTGATTGGAAATTGAGGGCCTTCAGGATCGTGCGGAAGAAATCCTTGATGGACTGACTGGTGTAAGGATGGTCGAACTGATACATGGTCGACCGGTTAAACAGAAGGGAAAACGAACGGCCGACCCGATCATATTCTTTTTTCATCTGCACGTTTGACATGGATACCGTCTCTTCGGTCTGGACCGGACCGGGCCGCCTCCTGGTGTTTCGCCTGGCGCCCATCCCGGCCACGGCGCAACGATCCGCCCGCGCTTGCGACTCCGGGGGCCTCGACCATCAGAGGATCGTCAGTTTAGATAGCTCTTTTCGTAGGCCTGCAGGTCCTGCAGAAATTCGCGGCAGGACTGATAGCGGTCCGCCTGGCGATAGGCGGTGGCCTTGAGAATGATGCGATCCATTTCTTCGTTTACATCCATATTGAGTTCGGAAGGCGTTTTGAGAAAACAGCCTTCCTTGCGCTTGACCTTTTGTTTGAGCAGCGTCACCTTGGAGTCGAAGGGCGGCAGCGGCAGGTCGGGCGAGAGCATTTTGAACAACATGGTTCCGGTGGCGTAGATATC
>JASJCV010000233.1 GCA_030065275.1 Desulfobacterales bacterium
TTGGCGGCCTGTTCGATGGCGGCGATATTGGCCACGGTCAGATTCAGGGGGCTGCCGTTTTTCATCTGAAGTTTGACCACGATGATCTGGCCGGGAACTTCGGGGAAGAAAACCGTACGCACGCGTCCGTTGAAGATCATGGCGGTCCCGCACACGGCGATGGTCACCAGGACGGCCAGGGCCGCGTAGCGGTTGCGCAGGACCCGCCTTAAGACAGGCAGGTAGACCTTTTGGTTCAGCCCTGCCATGAGGCCGGTGCTGACGGACCGGATCATCCGCCACCCGTGGGAAAGCCGCCCGGCCGATGGCGCTGAATCGGTGCGCACGGCCGCCAGGTGGGCCGGGAGAATCAGCTTGCTCTCCAACATCGATATCAGCACGGCTACGATGACCACCACGGAGAAACTGGCGAAGATCTTGCCGATGACGTTGTCGACCAAAAGCAGCGGATAGAAGGCGGCCACGGTGGTGAAACACCCGAACACCGTGGCCGTCGACACGCGCTGCACCCCTTCGATGGTGCCCGCGATCGGGTCCTTGATTCTGCGGCGGGCGTCGAAGACACTCTCACCGACGACAATGGCGTCATCCACCAGGATGCCCAGCACGATGATCACGCCGAAGGTCGTGATGTCGTTGAGCGAGTAGCCGAGAAAACGATCCCCCATCACGATCAGTGCACCGGCCAGGGAGATCGGAATTCCCATCGCCACCCAGAAAGCCAGTTTGAAGCTGAGAAACAGCGCCAGCAAGACAAAGACGATCAGAAGCCCCTGCCAGGCGTTGGTCGCCAGCAGCGCAAGCCGGGCCTTCATGTAAATGCTGCTTTCACCCCAGATCGCCACCTCAAGGCCTTCGGGCAACTGGGGCTGAAGGCCCGCGACAACCTCGCGGGCGGCGTCGCTGACTTCGATCAGATGGCCCTTGGGGCTCGTGTATACCAGCATCCCGACGGACGGCATCCGCTGAAAGCGGGCGAAGCGTTTTTCATCTTCGAAACCGTCGATGACGTGGGCGACGTCCTTGATCAGCAGCCGGGTCCCATCCGGCAGGGTCCGAACGGGGATGGCGGCAAAATCCTGGTAATTGAATGCTTTCCGATCGGCGCGGATAACGACCTTGCCGGCCTCACTCTCGATGCTGCCCGTACGGTAGTTCATGGACGCGTTCTCGATGGCCCGGGCGACCTGGTCGAGGGTCAGACCGAAGGAGCGCAGCAGATCGGCATCGATTTCGATGCGAATTTCGTAAGGCCGCAGTCCAAAGGGCGTCAGTTTGGTGATCTTGGGATGGGCCAGCAGCGCCTCCTTGACGTTGCGGGCCACTTTCTGGAGCGTATACCGGTCGGTATCACCATAGACCTGGACCAGCAGTGCTTCCACATTGAATTCATCCCGGGTGACCGTCGGCCGATCCGCCTGCTGCGGCCAGGAGCCAATCGCATCCACGCGGGTTTTGATTTCGTTCTGGAAACGATCCATGCTGAACCGACTGGCTTTCTGGACCCAGACGGTGGAAAGACCTTCTTCCGAAAATGAGGCGATCTTTTTGATGCCCGGCATGCCCTCGAGGGCTTTCTCGATCTTGCGCGAGACGCCACGGTCGACCTGCTCCGCGCTTGCACCGGGATAGATGGCACCAATCGTGACCGAACTTGGCGGCAAGGCCGGAAACCCTTCGATCCGCATGGCTTGGATCGTGAAAAAGCCTGCCACCAGGACCAGCAGCATCAGCAGGTTGGCGGCCACGGGATTGCGGATAAACCAGGCCGATAGTGTATGCATCGGTTATTTGTCTCCCTTCGGGGCCATCGGCTGAACAACCATACCGCCGGTAAAACTGGAATTGGGTGCGATGGCGATCCTGAACGGCCGCCCCAATGTTTGGGGTGTGCCGACATAGACAACGCCCTCTCCGTAGAAGACCGGTTCCAAGCGAAGCGGCTGCAGCCGGTCGGACCGATCCACGAACCAGACCACCCCTTGCTTGGTCAATGCCGTCTCCGGGATGCGCAACAGATCGGGGATCGCTTTACCCCTTAATTCAGCGCGAACAAATGTTCCCGGAAGCAGGGGCGGGGTTTGCCCCAAGGGCTGCTCGACGTGCAGGAAAAGCGTGCGCAGGCGCGAGTCCCGGCTTAAATGCCGGCTCTCACGGATTACACGGGCCTTCCAGGATGCGTTTTGCTGGGGATCGATCAGTTTGACTTCGATGTCATGGAGCGCCTCGGGAAGCAGCGCCCATTGGGCGGCATTGAGGTGGACGCCGACTTCCGCGCTTTCCATACCGTAGAGCCGGGCCACTTCGTTCCCGGCGAAGAGCGTCTCCCCCGGGTTGACGCCGCGTTGCATGATCACGCCATCAAAAGGGGCGCAGATGTCCGTATAGCCCAGCAGCATTTCGGCATGCTCCAGGGCTGCCCGGGCAGCCTTGACTTCGGCGCGGGCGGCTGCCAGCTGCGGTTGACGCAAGACCAGGGGCGATTCCGGGTCACCGGCGAGACCCGATTGCTTCCAGTTCTTCCGCGCCTCCCATGATTCCCGCTCTTCCCGCAGCAACCTGACTTCGGCCGCAGCCAGGCGGCTGTGCGCCTCGGCCACGCGCGCCTCAAAATCGCGCTTGGCTATCTGCACCAGCAATTCGCCCTTGCGAACGATGTTGCCGACCTGCAAACGTTTGGAGAGGAAAACGATCCGGCCGTCGATCTGGGCCGTGATCGCCGTCTGCCAGAGCGGTACGACCTCGCCGAGCAGCCGGATAACCGCCGCGTGGCCATCCGGTTCAAACCAGCGTGTGGTCACGGGCATACCCGTCACCGGCGGGTCGGTGTCCAGGACCGCCTCGCTGTGTGCGGGCGGCATGGTCAGAATGGCCATTGTGACCAGAGCGCATACGGTGGCCACACCCCAAAAGGCCATCAGCCGCCTCACATGTGATCGCGACCGCAAACCGTTTACGATGTTCTTCAAATTCATGACGCACTTGCTCCCGATGGCATCCTCAGGGGCTCACCGATGCCCAATCCCAGGGCCAAATCGATCCGGTTGTTCAACCGCTCGGCCAGCACGGCGTTCCACCGCATTCGCACGGCCATCTCCTGTTCTTTGGCAATCAGAAGGCTTTGGATCGTGTCGAGTCCCTGCCGGTAGCGCTCTTCATAATAGCGACTGCTTTTCTGCGACTCCTTCACGGCGACCTCGAGGGCGAGGGCCTGCGTCGTCAGCCGGCGCTCCTGGTCGAAAGCATCCTCCACTTCTTTCAGGGCCCGTAGAACGATTGTATGCAATTCCATCAGGGCTGCTTCCGCTTCGGTGCGCCGCGCCTTGGACGCATCGATGAGCCTGCCGCCTTCGAACAGGGGTTGAAACAACGACCCCAGCATGCTCCAGTAGGTTGTGGCACCATTGATGTCGCCCAGGCTTGCGGCTGTTTTGAAGAGTTGTCCCGAAAACCGCAATTGCGGAAGCAATGCTTTTTGGGCGGCGCGCGACAGGTTGCGTGCCGATGCGACGCGCGCCAGGGCCGCCTGGATGTCGGGACGGTTGAGCAAAGTGGCGGCCGGAATGCCGACAGGCGGCGGTGCCACGGCGGGTAGCTGGCGACCTGCCAGCAATTCGCCCCGGGGGTATCGCCCTAAAAGGATTTCCAGCTCGCGAACCGCCCGGAACCAGTCGGCTTCCTGCGAGCTCTGGTCCGCTCTGGCGATCTCCGTTCTGCTCCTGGCGGTCGATAGCTCGTCCAGCTTGCCGATGCCGTCCTTGAATCGCTCGACCAGAACGGTTTCGATGCGTTGTAAAACCGTCACGCGCTCGGCTGAGATGGCGAGTGAGCGCCGAACGGCAACCTGTTCGATCCAGGCCTGGATGACGTGTACCGCCAGGGCATCCCGGGCATGCTGGTAATCATGCTTCTTAGCAAGCACGGCGTAATTGGAAGCCGCATATTCGTCCGCCAGCTTTCCCCATAAGTCGATTTCCCAGCCCACGCCGAAGGTCAGACGATGGGAATTGGCCGTAGCCTTTTTCCCGGTTTTGGCATTCACTTGCTGGTTGTCGCGTCCCCTGGAGAAACCCGCGTTTACCTGGGGCAGCAAGCGCGAACGCGGTTCACTCAGCATAAATCCCGCCGCTTTGAGGCGCAGGGCCGTGGCGTTGAGATCCGGATTATTGGCCAGGGCTTCCTGGACGAGCTCGCGCAATTGATTTTCGTCGACCAGGTCCAACAGGTGCGCTGCAATCGGCAACTGATCCATCTCAACCTCCGCCGCCCAGGTGGCGGGCAGGTCAGACGGCAACTGAGGTTCGCTGTTGACACCCATCAACGCACATCCCGACAGCAGAAGCAGGCACACGACACATACCGGCGGGTGAATAAGCAACACCTTGATCAAATGCCTTTTCTTTTGAACGGCAGGTCTCATTACCGGCCCCTTGTCTTGTGACGAATCGGTTCCACCACCCTGCGCCGCCGAAGACCGCATCGGTTCAAGGTGCTGGCCCCACAGGCGCTCCGGCAGCGTTATCATTGATTGCAGAAGTAATCCGTAAGGATGGTTTCAGCTTCGACCTTGCCTTCGAAGGAATTGAAAAAGCCGCCCATTTTGATATCCATCGTCTCAATGACTTTAGCAGGATACCATCGGCCGTCCTCCCGCTGGTAGTGCGTGATTTCTTCATAGTTGCTGATGAGGACGCCATCTTCTTCCATTTTCGGCGTGGTGACGGTGGCCGAAAGGGCATCTCCCTTGATCGCGCAAATCCTGGCCAAGCCACTGAAAGCAATCCCGTCGACATCGATCGCGAAGGTATACGTGGCCACCTTGTCCTTGAGATCAAAGCCCGTCAGCTTGACCAGCCGCTGGGAACTCTTTGCAAACAAGCCTTCCTCTTTCAACTCGGACAGGGTTTCCTCCTTATGGGCGAGAAAATGCTTGTAGAATTTCTCGGTGGTGTCCACGCCGTTTTCTTCCCGGGATACAAGCGTGATATCCAGAGTCGCCCCACTCTTTTGGATCACCTGGAGATGGGTCAGGTTGCGTTCCAGCGGTTTACCGTCGGCAGCGGATACTTCTTCAGTTTCGACAATGTTGCGGGGCGCCAGACATTCGTTCTTTGCGGCCACTGCCACGGCTTTGTCCCAGTAGGTCCGATCGATGGCGTCCGCCATGGCGGCGATCGGGGCCAATGCCAGCCAGAGGGTCAACAGGGACAGGGCTGCTAGTATCCGTTGGGTCAAGTTCATATCAATCTCCTTCCAATTTCAAATTAGCCTGAAATCTTGCGCATAACGGTTTCTAGGGGGCCTTTGTTGTATTTCGCCCGCCAGATAACGGAAAAGGTAACCGAAAGGACGAAATAAAGGCAGGCGCAACCGACGGCGAATGACAACGGCTGGTTGTAGAGCCTCCCAATGGTTTCCAGGAAACCCATGGCGATGACGACATGGGCAATGTAATGGGTCAGCACCATTTGACCGGTGGATACGATCGGTCGGGTCAGCGCTGCCGGCAGGTTTTCGGTGATCGTGATGCACAGGATGATCAGGATCAAACTGGAACAACAGGCCGAAACGACGAACAGCGGAAATGGCGGAAAGGACAACGTGTTGAAAAAGAGCACCGGCACACCGATTGCCGTGCCGGTTGCCCAAGGAACCAGGCCATAGGCGATCAGTTCGCAGAGGCCGAACACGATGCCACTTAACATAAGGTATTTGCGACGATTGCTTTTAGCCGTCAAGTCGCGACGACCCATTAACATGCCGAACAGGAAAAACACAAACCAGGGAAACAGGGGATGGTAACCGTTGAAAAAGGTGTTGCGGATAAAGCCTTGGACGGTCCATAAATCCTGATAAGTCAGGTCCGTCCAGTTCCAGCCGCTCTCCCAGTTGAAGACAAGGAACAACAGCACGAACAGGGAGGTGGTAACAACCATTAGACCGAGCAGCATTTTTTCCGACCGGAAAACAACGAGAACGGCCAGCGCGATATAAAGTCCGTAATAATGCAGGATGTCCGCTTCCCAGATGGGGATGAACAAGCAGCCCAGGACAAAAAGAAAGCCCGCCCGCAGCAACAGCGTCCGACGGTTCTGTTTCAATTTGTCGAAATCCTGCATTTCCCGGGCGCGACGGGTCATCAGGCTGACACCGATTCCGGCCAGGATGATAAAGAGGGCCCCGAAGCGACCCTCCCAGCCTTGCAGAAGAACCGCCCAGAAACCGCTTGCCGGTTCCAAGGGGTTTTGCATGACGATTTTGAAATTCATGAGGAACATACCCAAAACAGCGATGCCCCGCGCGAAATCATAGCCTGAAATTCTTGGTTTTTGCTCACCTTTTTTAGACGGCACGATAAAGCCCCTTCAGATAATGGGTTGATCCGGAAAAACGAATCC
>JASJCV010000234.1 GCA_030065275.1 Desulfobacterales bacterium
GCCGTTGTCCGATCAATTCCCGCCGCTCGGCTTCGTCGAATATTTTAATTTTCCCGAACTCGCCATCATAGCCCGCGGCCAGGCGCACCCGGCCTGCACGCATGCGTTCAAGGGCCTCGCCGATCATCGGCGGACCGGTTGTTTCCAACCCCTCAGGCACCGCGTGCCTCAGAATCTCCAGCTCGCTGCCGTGGTCTTCAAGCAGGCTTTGGTAGGCCCGCGCGACCTTTTTGGTTCCCGGACCCACCTGCATGACCTCGGACAGGATATCGTGCAGCGGTATAAGGTTTTCAAACGGCGGGAATCCCTCAGGTATGTCTTCGAGACGGCGATCCGCCAGGGCTTCCACGCGGTTGAGCACCCCCACGGTAAGCGACTTGCCGCAGCCGGGACAAATACCTCCCATGGCACGGGTTTCAGCGGGCGAAAAACGCAGCCCGCATTTGCGGTGGCCGTCCAAATGATATTTACCCTCTTCGGGATAGAATTCCAGTGTGCCGCCGAACTGCGCGGGATCATTGCTTTCCAGAGCCCGGCGCATGGCCGTGTAGTCCAGTTCGGTATGGAAAATATTGGCCTCGCGTCCCAGCTTGACCGGCGAATGGGCATCCGAATTGGAGATCAGGGTCAACCGGTCCAGGCTGGACACCCGCCGGTTCATGGGCGGGTCGGAGGATAACCCGGTTTCGACCGCAAACACATGCGGGGACAAATCGCTAAAACAGGCCTCCAGACTGTCGAACCCGGACCTGGATCCCAGCAGCGAGAACCAGGGCGTCCAGATATGAGCGGGCACCAGAAAGGCATCGTCGTCGGTCTCCAGAACGATTTCGAGCAGGTCGCGGGCATCGAGACCCAATATGGGGCGCCCGTCGGACTGGATGTTGCCGATCTTGTCCAGTTCGCGGTTGAACCGCGCGGTGGCCTCCATCGAAGGCAGATAGACCAGATTGTGATTTTTACGCGTGCGTCCATCTTTCTTGTAGATATTACTGATCTCGGAAACCAGGATGAAGCGCACTGGCGCGCGACAGGCCCGGGGCACCTCCCGGTCGCAGGCTGCGGCCAGATCGTCACGCAGACGGAACAGGCCTGCCTCGGCCGGCACCAGTTTGGTGTTAATGGCGTCAAACCATTCCGGATGGGTGGCATCGCCCGTGCCCACCACGGTGATCCCTTTGCGCTGGGCCGCCATGTGGAGGTGTTCCAAGTCCAGGTTTTTGGCGGTGGCCCTGGATAAATGGGAATGAACATGCAGGTCGGCAAGAAAGGTCATGTGGGTTCCTTTGGCACCTTCCGAACATGGCGTCCAAGCCATTCCGAACAGCCTTAATTTGGTTGAATTTTTTCGTCAGACAGGCTATGTAAATCTATTTTTTGCTCATTAAAATTCAATACCTTGTAGGTGAATGTTTCAAGGGGTCTCAAACCGGTATGGGAATACTTTCCACCAGTGTATCGATCACGCAATATCGCGTCGAAGGCCGACTTGCCGATCCGGTTATGGAGACGGTTAGAGCGGCGCTCAACAAACATGCCGTCGATGACATCGACAACGAGGCCAGCGAACAGGTGATCGGCTGGACCCCGCTTGAAAATCCATTTGCCCCCAATTTCGACAGCGCCGATATCATCATCGACACGACTTTTGTTTTTTCCTTGAGAATCGATAAAAAATCAATCCCCACCAAGGTCGTCCAAAAGCACTTCGACTTGGAGATGAAGCGCCGCCTCAAGGAAAGCAAGCGCGATTTTCTGGCGCGTGCCGAAAAGCAGGAAATCAGGGATCGGGTCGTCAATGTCCTCAGCACCCGCATTCCGGCCACTCCCAACGTGTACGATCTGACCTGGGACTACGAAGCCGGACAGCTCTGGTTTTTCACGAACCTCAAATCGGCCAACGAGGCCCTGGAATCTCTTTTCAAGCAGTCGTTCAAGCTGAGCCTGGTTCGGCTTTTCCCCTACACGGCGGCCGAATGCAGCCAGGATCTGTCGGGGCCGGAAAAAGACAACCTCAATCAGCTTAAACCGACAGTATTTATGGAATAATCGATGCTCGACGTTGCCGTAGCCTACAGCCGCTATCAGTTTCTGGGAGAAGAATTTCTGACCTGGATCTGGTTTATGATCGAAAACGACCAGGCGGCGCTCCAAAAAATCGATCCCGAATTGGCAGCTCTCGAGGTCGGCCGTCGGATGGTGCTGGTCAACCGCCACCACCGGGATGCCGGTGAAACGGTGACCATCAAAGGCGATCATGCCGGGATGGAAGAGGGTTTGCTGACCCTTAAAAAGGGTGGGATGGTCGCCGAAATACATCTTGTCTACCGGTCCGGCGACCACGAATGGCAGTTCAGCCTGAAGGGCGAAAGCCTGAACATATCGAGCCTCAAGGTTCCCGCCACGGGAAAAGTCGAAAGCCAGGAGGAGGTCGAAGGGGCGATCATCGAAAAAATTTACCTCTGCGACAAAGCGGTCGGATTGATCAACCGGCTTTACGGACGTTTCATCAAACTGCGGCTCGGCAACGCATGGCGGCAAAAGGTGGTTCCGGCGATGCATCGTTGGATCGCGTCGGCTTAAGGCTGTTTACAAGGTGATGATAGCTGTGTCGATAATTCGGACGTTATGAACACATACCGGCATCCTGATGATAATGTGCAGGCCATTGAATGCGGCCTGAGTAGTTTTTTGACGTTTTTTATCAATAGATATTAATAATTATCAATGTCTTAGATAATTATTACAGTTTTCAACATCCTATTTTCTTTTTCCTCATTTGTCATAAAATAAAAGGAAAAGGTCTATGAAATGTACAACGAAGAAAGCGGACATCCAGGATGTGCTCTCCAAAATTCAAAGTCTGGCCGGACGCAAGACCAACCTGGCCATTACGACCAACGTCTTGATCCGATCCGACGTCTCCGAGATCTGTCTGATCGCCACCGATCTCGAGACTGGATTTGAAGGCCATTACCCCGCCGATGTCACCACACCCGGCAGTGTCGCCATCAATGCCAAAAAACTTTTCGAAATCATCAAGGAGTTCCCGTCCGAAGACATTCTTTTGAATGAAACCGAAAACCAGTGGATCGAAATCAGCAACAAGAAGGTCGAATTTCACCTGATGGGGATGAACCCCGAAGAATTTCCGGAACACCCACAGATTGAAGATGCCATCCTTTTCGAGGTGGACTCGGGCGCCTTGGCCAAAATGATTGATCAGACGGTGATCGTCGCCGGTGCCAGCGACGACCGCCGGGCCCATATCACCGGGGTCCTGATGGAAATCCTGGAAACGGACGAGGGGCCGCTCTTCCGCCTGGTGTCCACCGACGGCAGCCGCCTGTCCAAGGTGGATTATCCGCTGGCCAAGGATCTTGCCCTGCCCGAGATGCCCACGATCATCATTCCCAAAAAAGGGCTGAGCGAGGTGGGCAAGTTCCTCGAGCCGGGCGGCAGCGTGCAACTGGGTATCAAGAACAACAACTTCATCGTCAAAAAAGCCAATGAAACCATCATCGTGCGGCTGTTGGAAGGGGAGTTTCCCAAATACCAGGAAATTATCGCCAAACCCGACCAGGCCGTCACAGCCCTGCTGGAAAAAAAGGCGTTTCAGAAAACCCTGCGACGGATGTCTATTCTTTCCTCGGAGAACTACAAAGGCATTATATTTAAATTCGATACCGATCGCCTGGAGATCAGAGCCAACAACCCCGAAATCGGGGAGTCCAAGGAGGAGTTGGCCATCGAATACCAGGGTGCCTTGATCGAAGCGGCCTTCAATCCGCGTTTCTTCTCCGAAACCCTGGCTGTGGTCGAAGGCGATCAAATCCAAATCAACCTGACGGACAGTGAGCGCCCCTGTCTGGTGGAGGGGCAGGCAGACCAGCGGTTCTTAAGTGTCATTATGCCCATGCGAATATGAATACGAGAGTCGATCAGACCTACAACGAAGACAATATCAAAATCTTGGAAGGGCTCGAAGCCGTCCGTAAAAGGCCCTCCATGTACATCGGCAACATCGACGTGGCCGGACTCCACCACCTGGTTTACGAGGTTGTGGACAACAGCATCGACGAGGCTATGGCCGGCCACTGCACGACCATCAATGTCGTGATCCACACGGACAACAGCATCAGCGTGACCGATGACGGTCGCGGGATACCGGTGGGCGTTCACAAGATCGAGAAGGTCCCGGCCGTGGAAGTCGTCATGACGCGTCTTCACGCCGGGGGCAAATTCGACGATCATTCCTACAAGGTGTCGGGGGGACTCCACGGTGTTGGGGTTTCGGTGGTCAACGCGCTGTCCACCCTGCTGGAGGTGGAAATTTATACCGAGGGCCAAATCTATCGGCAGAGCTATGCCCGGGGCATCAAGACGTCGGATCTGTCGGTGATCGGCACCACCGCCAAGCGCGGCACCAAGGTGCACTTCATCCCCGACCCGGAGATCTTCACGACCACCGAGTTCACCTACGAGATTCTGGCCCGGCGAATGCGCGAACTGGCCTTTCTTAACAAAGGTGTGCGCATCATCATCGAGGATCACCGCGGGGATCAAAAAGACGAGTTTCACTATGAGGGCGGCCTGGTACAGTTCGTCGAATATCTCAACCGGCGCCATACGGGTCTGCATCCCCCGGTTTTTATCGAAGGCACCCGCAGCGACGTCCAGATCGAAGTGGCCATCCAGTACAACGACACCTTTACCGAGAAGCTCTTTTCGTTTGCCAACAACATCAATACGGTGGAGGGCGGCTTTCATCTCTCCGGTTTCAAGGCCGCCCTGACGCGCACCATCAACCAGTATGCCACCAACGGCAACCTGCCCAAGACCATGCAGGCCAAAATCTCGGGTGAGGATGTACGCGAAGGACTCACCGCTGTCATCAGTGTAAGGATCAAATCCCCCCAGTTCGAGGGGCAGACCAAAACCAAGCTCGGCAACAGCGAAGTCAAGGGGCTGGTGGAGTCGCTGATCAACGAGCAGCTGGGGTATTTCTTCGAGGAAAACCCGGCCGTGGCGCGGAAAATCATCGCCAAGGGGGTCGAGGCCGCCCGGGCCCGGGACGCCGCCAAACGCGCCCGCGATCTGGCCCGCAGCAAGGGCGCGCTCGTGGACGCCACCCTGCCGGGCAAGCTGGCGGACTGCCAGTCCAACGATCCGGATGAGCGTGAGTTGTTCCTGGTGGAGGGCGATTCGGCCGGTGGGTCGGCCAAACAGGGGCGCAATCGCAAGTTTCAGGCCATCCTGCCGCTCAAGGGCAAAATCCTGAATGTCGAGAAAGCGCGACTGGACAAGATCATCCGCAGCGAGGAAATCAAAAATATCCTCACGGCGCTGGGCACCGGTGCGGGTACAGATGAATACGACATCGATAAAATCCGCTACAAAAAAGTCATTATCATGACCGACGCGGACGTGGACGGATCACATATCCGCACGCTTCTGCTGACTTTTTTCTATCGCCAAATGAAGGAGATGATCGAGAAAGGCTACCTCTACATCGCCCAGCCGCCCCTGTTCAAAGTGGGCAAAGGCAAGAAGGCGGTCTATCTCAAGGACGAATCCCAGTTCAACGATCACGTCGTCCGGCGCCTGTGCGATCTTAAAAAAGTGGGCTACGGTGATGCGGGCGCCTTTCTGGAAGGACACGACCTGTATCTCTTCATCGGTGACCTCTCCCAGCTTTATCAGACCCTGGAGCGCATGGGTAAAAAGGGGATTCATCCGGCGCTCGTGGAAAGTCTTCTGGCTTGCGGGGTTTCCGATCAAACTGTCCTCAAAGACGAGGCGCGCATCCACGAATTGCGTGATTTTCTACAGGATCGCGGCTTTGATTCGGATCCTCCCCACTGGGATGATGAGAAGGCGCTGTTCGAACTCACGGTGACAGCCTACCGCAAGGAAGCACACAGCAGCGAGGCCGGGGCGGACATCATCGGCAAGGCCTTTGCCCCCGTGCGGATCGGGCGCAAGCTGATTCATTCCAAGGATTACCAGAGCTGCCTGGTGCTCAGCGGCAAGATCAAGTCATTCAACCAGCCGCCCTTCGTCATTCACGAAAAGGAAAAGGAAACTTCAACCGCCGTCAAGATCGAATCCATCCGAGATCTATTGATGCATTTGATCGATGAGGGCAAGAAGGGGCTGGCCGTTCAGCGCTACAAAGGATTGGGGGAGATGAATCCAGACCAACTCTGGGAAACCACCATGGATCCCGCCAATCGCAATCTGCTGCAAGTCAGGATCGAGGACGTTCTGGACACCGATGAGATCTTTACCATCCTCATGGGCGAGGAAGTCGAGCCCCGGCGTGAATTCATCCAGAGCAACGCGCTTGAGGTCACCCTGCTGGACATTTAGTGTCCTTTCA
>JASJCV010000235.1 GCA_030065275.1 Desulfobacterales bacterium
GCAGGAAGCAGCCGACCTGGTGGAAGGCTTCGACCTGGCCGCAACCCTCGACGATCTGGAGCAGCGCCTGACGACCCCTGCGGAGAATGGTGCGGCCGGGCGTCTGGCCCGGGGCATTCTGGATGAGGCCGGGGCCAAATCGCCGCTCGATCTCAGCGCCGGTGAATTCAATACCGCCGCCGAGGCTTATTACCGCGGCACCTTGAGGCGCCGCCAGATTCAGGAGGGCCTGACGCTCTTCGCCAGGGACCTGGCCGCCATCGACGCCCCCTGGACCTGGCGCCATGGTACCTACAATCGCCACCTGCTCGATCTTCTCGACGGCCGTGACGCGCGTAAATACCTGTATGACCATAAAACGGCCGTCCTGGATGAGACCGCGGATGAGGACGCGTTGCAAACCCTCATCTGCCTCTTCATCCTTACGCTCCACCACCAGGCCGACCAGGAAAAGAAGGCCGCTGACGCCGCGCCTTCGCCCAACGAGGATTGACGCTTATGCGCCGACTGCCGGAACACCAGTATATCCAGCGCCACTCCGGCACCGTGGTCACCGAAAACCTGCTTTCCGACCGCCTGGTGAACCTCGTCTATTCCCGCGGCCGCGAAATCGCACCCCGCCTCTTCCGCCAGCTGACCTCCCGCCGGAGCAACGACCTGTGGGCCTATCTCAACTATGATCTCACGGCGGGCAACCCGCGCCGCGCGGCCCGCCGGGTCATCCGCAGTCTGGGAATCGACCTGAGCGAATGCGTGGACGCCGATAACCTTGCGACCCCCCGCCAGGTCTTCGAGCGCCAAATCCGCTATTGGGCCTGCCGCCCAATGGCGGCGGCCGAGGATAAGGTCGTATCGCCAGCCGACGCCCGGATGGTCTTCGGCTCGCTGGCCCGTCAATCCCTGTTTTTTATCAAAGAAAAATTTTTTGGCTTCGAGGAACTCCTGGGGGAAGGCAAAGCGGTCTGGCTCCGGGCCTTTGAAGAGGGGCAATTCGCCATTTTCCGGCTGACCCCTGAAAAATACCATTACAACCACCTGCCGGTATCGGGCATCGTGCGCGACGTCTATTCGATCGAAGGGGCCTTCCACTCCTGCAACCCCGGGGCGGTGGTCCGGATGGTGCAGCCCTATTCCAAGAACCGGCGGGTGGTGACGATTGTGGATACCGATGTGCCCGATGGGAGCTGCGTCGGTCTCGTGGCCATGATCGAGATCGTGGCCCTGATGATCGGGGATATCGTCCAGTGCTACAGCCCACGGCGTTATCAGGCCCCCCGGTCGCTCGCACCCGGCGATTTCGTCCGGCGCGGGCAGCCCAAGAGCCTCTACCGCCCCGGCAGCTCGGTCGATGTGCTGCTTTTCCAGAAGAGACGCATTCGCTTCTGCGACGACCTGAAGCGCAACCTGCACCACCCTAAAGCTCGCAGCCGTTTCTCGGAAGGCTTCGGCCGTCGGCTCGTGGAAACCGACGTGGCCGTTCGTTCAACCATAGCCCATAAGGAATATTACCATGATGGATGAACTCTTCACCGTTGGTCTGGCCGTCGTCACCCTGCTTTTCTTTAGATGGTCCTTCCGGCATCTGCCCGAGGAAAAATGGCAGTTCGTGGCCAGCATCCCCCGGCTCAAAAAAGCCGAGGGCCGCTGGCAGGGGGTCAATCTGACCTTCTACGGCTTGTTCAATGCCGCGGGCTATACCCTCGGCGCCGCCATCGTGATCCTGCTGACCTGTGCCGCCGGTATGCCCCTGGCGCTGACCCTGGGCCTGATCGGTCTGGTGCTGGCCGTGTGCATGCCAGGCTCCCGTCTGATCGCCCGCGTCGTGGAGCGTAAGAAGCATACCTTCAGCGTCGGCGGGGCCTCGTTTCTGGGAATAATGATCCTCCCCCCTCTGCTGCTGGCCCTGCGTCCGGTGGCAACGGCCGTGTGGGAGGTGCCGCTGCCGCTGATGGTCTACATGGCCAGCTTTGCCATCGCCTACTGCTGGGGAGAAGGTATCGGTCGTCTGGCCTGCATCAGTTTCGGCTGCTGCTACGGCAAGCCGCTGTCGGCCCTACCGCCGGGGCTGCGTAAATGCTTTGGCCGCTGGCATTTCATTTTCGAGGGAAAAACCCGCAAGATCAGTTACGCCGACGAGCTTGACGGGGTGGCGGTCGTTCCCATCCAGGCGATGACCGCTATCCTCTACTGCGTGACGGCGCTCGTCAGTCTCTATCTCTACCTGAAGAGTCATCTGACCGCGGCGTTTCTGCTGGCTTTGGGCGTCAGCCAGCTCTGGCGTTTTGCCAGTGAGTTTCTGCGGGCGGACCATCGCGGCCGCGGGAAGATCAGCGCCTACCAGTGGATGAGCCTTGTGGCCGTGGGCTATGGCCTGGTGGTGGCGTCCAGCGGCGCCGCCGGCGCTGCGCCCGGGGTGACGGTCCGGATCACCGAAGGCCTTTCCGTCTTCTGGGATCCACTGATGCTGCTCTGCATCCAGGCCCTCTGGCTGGCCGCCTTTCTCTACACCGGGCGCAGCGAGGTCACCGGTGCGACCATCGAATTTCATGTCCACCGGCGTCTCATCTAACCCCCGGCCGGCGCATTTATTTTCCTGAAAGCGAGCAGCCTTCCGCGGCGGATTCGGAACGGAGGCCGTAGCGGCCGACCTCGGACGGGGCCAGTTCCACGGCCTGGAGCCGAAAACACCTCAGATCGTTGGCGTGGTTGAGTTCGATCCAGTTCGCATCCACCCGCTTGAAAAGACGATGGGTGCCGGGATGCAAAACATGGACGAATTCGTTATGGTAGAAGTATCGGTAACTCATAATCAATTTCCTGTTGGTGTCGTTCGGTCAGTGAGGTAGATGAAGGGGATAGCCGTGATCGACGGCCAGGGCCGCCGAAAACTCAAGATCGCAGGCAAGCCCTTCGAGGTATTTCATGCGCTTGTCACATTTACGACAGGTGATATTGTTCTTGTCTTTATCTTTCAATCGACAGTCCTGACAAGGATTGGTACGGTTCATGCGGGTTTCCTTTCGCTTGGTTGACGGGGAAACGTGTCGCCCGGGAGAGGCGCTGCATTCAACCGATGCCGCCGACAACCGATATGATCGCCTTTGTTAATCCCATCCGATTAGCGCGGGGTTAAAATCGGACTAGATTCGAATCAACCGGCCCGCCGGTCGCACCTGTCCCGGCCGACGAAGATTGGGGGTCGGCCCACGACAGGGAGCGGTGCGGTGCGCGCGGACCCCACGGCCGGCATCCGGCGATAAGGGCGCAACGGATTGACGGCGCCGGCCCAAGCCTCCAGTTTCGCCACGTCGGCGGGCTGCCGCCCGTCAAAAAATCCGCAGGCGCGATAATAGCGCAGATCTTCCCACCAGCAGCGGAAAAACTGCGGATCGCGGTACATGCGGCGCAACAATCGGGACGGCCGGGAAAACAGCTCGCACAGCGGACCGGTCAGCTCGGAGGGATCGCGGAAACACTCCCATTCACACTGGTAGCAGTCCGCCGAACCGGCCTTCGCCGGCCCCGAGTCCTCCGGCCCGAAGACGCCGGCATCCTCCCGGCCGCGGTAACCGCAGGGAAAGGTGTGCCCCTTCACGGCGTCCACGAAAAAGAAATCGATCCCCCCGCGGCAGCCATACCCGCGGGGACCGCCGGTAAGTTGCTGTTGCATGGCGTGGAGCGAACACAAGGGGGCGAAGATTCGCAGCCGCGACCGGTTGGCCCGGATCGCCCGGGTCAGGCCGTCGAACAGCAACGCCTTTTCATGGCGAGCGAACGATACGACCGCATCCACCGAAGTGGCCCCGTAGACCGCCTGCATCTCCCCCGGAGCGGCCGCTTCCGAAAGACTCATGGGGTAGCAGACGTTGGCGATCGTGAAACCGCAGTCGGCCGCGAATCTGAAAAAACGGTCCAGACCGTGCTCGCACGCCGCCCGGAAATCCGCCGCCTGGTCGGCGGAATGATGCCGCGGCAGCACCGGGATGCTGTTTTCGCCCCCTAGATTGCGATTGATCCCCAGGTTGGCGGAAGGGTACAGGCCGTGGGCGTGGAACAAGGGCAGAGCCCTTTCGATGCCGGCGATCACCCCATTGAAACCGCGCATCCTTTCGTGGGTGGCCGCATCGGCCGAGTCGATGCTGATCCAGAAATTGCGCACCGGCGTGGCGGCCAGCCTGGCGGCCAGGCGGTTGACGCGGTCCTCGAAATCGGGCCGTTCGGGATGGCGGAAAACGAAGCCGTTGGTGCCGGTGCGGATATAGGGTATCCCCACGGCTCCGGCGTAATTCAACATGGCGACCAGGTCGTCGAGCAGGAGCAGCGGCTCACCGCCTGTAAACGAAATGGCCTGGATCCGGCGGCGCCCCGCATTGTCGACGATCCGCTTCAACGGGCCAAGGCCCAAGCGGTGGCGCTTGAAATGTTCGGTGATGCGCATGCTGCATTGTGGACAGAGGGCGTTGCAGCGGTCGGTCATCTGGACGACGAGTTGTCCGGGCACGCGGTTGCGGCGGAACTGCCGGACATAGTGCCATAACTGGCTTGGGCTCATGGGGTCAACCAATTCAAAAAATTGAAATTTATCATTTTAATACCGCCCTTTCCCCGTCCGGGCCGACACCCGAAGACGGTCGCCGCTCAAGTGAAACGGTCCTAAAAACCGGCGGCTTTGAGCCAGCTGTCGTTGTGCGCGTCAGGCAATGATCGGTACAGTTCCCACATCTTGCGAAAAGCGGCGTCGAACGAACGCTCCTCCATATACCGGCGGGCCGCCTGACCCATCGTCCGACGGCGCTGCGCATCCACCACCAAAGACCGCATGGCCGCCGCCAGATCTTCGCACTCGTTGGCCTTGACCATCAGGCCGGTCTGACCCGGCAGCATGTTTTCGCACGGCCCGCCCTGATCGGAAACGATCACCGGCAGTCCGCAGGCCTGAGCCTCGAGCACCACATTGCCGAAGGTGTCGGTCACACTTGGGAAAACGAACAGATCGCTCGACGCGTAGGCGGCCACCAGTTCGTCTCCCTTGAGAACTCCGGTGAACGTGCACGGCAGTCCTTCAAGGGCGGCGCGCATATCCGCGAGGTAGGGGCCGTCCCCCACCACCACGAGATGGGCCCGGTTTTCGTCGGCGCGCAGGGCGCGGTAGGCGTCCACCAGCAGATCGAGGTTTTTTTCTTTCGAGACCCGGCCGACGTACAGCAGCGCGCAGACATCCCCCAAGCCGTAGCGGCTGGCCAGGTAACCATTGCGCTTATCCGGGGAGAAACGTTGAATGTCGATCCCGCGGGGGTAAAGCAGCACTTTTTCGGGTTTGATGCCGTGGGCGATGAGCTCTTGCCGCGTACTCTCCGAGGGGGCGTAGATGGCATCCATCTGGTCGTAGTACCAGAGGACGTATTTCCAGGTCAGCTCCTCCATGGCCGCATCGCCGGTCAGAAACTGGGCATACTGGGGCAGCTGCGTGTGATAGGTGCCACAGAAGGGCAGCTTCAGAATCCGGGCGATGGCCAGAGCCGCCAGGCCGATGGGCCCGGGGGTGGCCGAATGGATGCGCGTGAATTGATTCTCATAGCAGTAGCGAAGCATTTCGAGCAGGGGCGGATAATAGAGTTTCTGCTCGGTGTATTCGGGCAACTCGTATACCCCGATCGGTGTGAAGGCCCTGACCCCTTGATGGCCCGGATCGTCCTCGGTACAAGTGATGACCTGAAGGTGCTTCCGGTTGCGTCGGGCCACCTGCACCTGCTGCTGAATCGTCAGAGCCACGCCGTTGGTGTCATAAAAGGTGTCGGTGAAGTGAGCGACGCGCACCTCGTCTCCCCACATGACCTGCCCGGACGGTGCAGCCTGAAACCGCCGGCAAACCGACCGCGTGAACTGGCGGTCCTTGGAAAACAGCGCATAGGCGATGAAATAGGGGGACAGCAGGCCGTAGAGCCCCCCTGCCGAGCCCAGACTGTGAAAAACATTGAAGACATCCGCCCCCAGCAGGTGGTTCATGGTGTGGTTGGCAAAATTGATCAGCGTGCGGTTGGAGACCTGGTTGACGAAATCGAACCACAGGTTCTCCTTGTGGCTCGCATCTTCGCGGCGATTCAGATCCGGTACCACGAACTGCGGGTCGGCCTGCAGGATCTTGGCTGTTTCGTGCCGCAGCAGATTCACCAGGTTGTCGGGATTGGGCTGGGACCGTGTCTGCTTGCGGGTGTTGAAGAAACGGTAGACCTTATCGACGATGCGGCGGGAATCCCGCCCCCTTTTTTCGCCGTGACAGCACAGGGCGCGATCCATGAATTTGAGCAGGATGTCCTTACCATCGTAGCGCGCCAGGTGGAACTTGCTGCGGTAGTACTGAAAGGCGATGCTGTAGAAATTATGCGCCATGGTCTGAGGCTCGGAGGCCTCCCGCACGGCTGTGCTTCGTCCACCGGCGATGGCCGCCAGACCCGCCTCCACCGTGGGCGCGTCGGGAATGTCCGTGTAGGTCCGGGCGATATTGAGC
>JASJCV010000236.1 GCA_030065275.1 Desulfobacterales bacterium
TCAATCGGCAGGCAGCTGGTTGAGGGTCAGTCGCCGACGCTGATCCTATCCCTGTTCGTCACCAGGATTTTCTCCCCAATGCCCTTGACCTTCGTCAGGTCTTCGACCGAATCAAATGGACCGTTGGCCTCACGATAGGCGACGATTCGTGCGGCCGTCTTGTCACCGACCTTGTTAAGGGTTACCAGTTCTTCAACCGAGGCGGTATTGATATTGATCTTGCTGCCGCCCTCAGCCCAGAGGGTCGTGTTCATGCCCAGAATCAGTCCAAACAGCGCCAGTACCACAACTAGTTTTTTCATTTTTGCCTCCTTCTCCATAAAGTGGATTGGTTAGTCGCTTCCCGGTCGATAGCCGCCTTTAGTGGCTGGATCCGCCGGTACGCTTGCCACAGATGCTAACCAAATCGCGTGCCAACCCGAGCGGAATGCGTCGAAAAACGATCACGATTGCTCGATTAGACCCAATAAGCGGTCAAAACGGATTGAATTGATTATGCTTTTCCGCGTATACCCTTTTGCGCCGGGCGGCATAACAGGCGGCATTGCCAGACCGCCACCCGATATGCCTCGGTATGCGGCCGCTATTTTTGCACCGTATTCAGGGCATGCATGCACCGAAAACTGTGCAGACATGTCACCTTGGTTGTCACACCCGCGAACGAACCACTGCAAAGGAACGTTTTCAGCAGATAAATCGAAGCGCGTCCACATCATCCAGACCGCGTCCGCGTACAAAGCCTAAGTTGATGCAAAAGAGGCAGGCGACATGGAGGCCGATTGAATTAGGCGATAGCACCGACATCGGGCGTTTGATGAGGACTTTAGGATCGCTTACAGGAACTTTAGGATCGCTTACAGGAAAGGGGGGGTATATGTCGAACGATGACCATGTCGTCATCAACGTCAATCTGGAAATCCCGGGCCGCACGCTGGAAAGGATTGTCCACACCGCGAAAACAATAAAAGGGCCGGACGGCAGGGGGCACTTTCGGATCGACACGGCCGAGCTGGTATCGCACTTGATTTCGCGCTTCCTGCGGGACGGCGGGTTTGCGGAATACGCGGCCGAAGGGCGAAACTACCACGGTCTGCTGCCGCCGGCAGATATCTGAAGCGACCTTCAGTCCGGGGTTAGCTGCTTGTCGATGGTCCGCATGGCCTGCATGAAATCGTTGCGGGTCTGGCGGGCGTAGGGATTGTAGCGGTGCATGTCTTCGAAGAGTTGCCAGCTGTCGTGCTCGACCACGCCGAGCGTGTATACCAGCCGACGATAGCCTTCGGTATCGATTTCCAGGGCCCCCGCCCCAAAGGCCGAAAGCGAGCGTCCAATAAAATGGGTCAGCGACAGGCTGACCGCGATCTGCCGGTCGTGGTCCTCTGGGGTCGTTTCGATAACGATGAGCTTTTTGTTTTCGAGATAACGCCGCACCCGATCGTAGCGCCTCGATGGTATCCGCTCCGGGCAGAGGACGAGCTTACGATCCTCCAGGGAGTCGGCCGCACTGTCCGGTCCGAACATCGGGTGGGTTCCGAGGATATGGACATCCTCCGGCAGGTGTTCGCGCATCCACCGGAGGGGATGGATTTTGACCGAGCACACATCGATGACCACGGATCCTGGTTTCAGCAGCGGCGCGATTTGGCCCAGGGTCCGCGGCATGGCTGAAATGGGGACCGACAAAATGATGTAGGCCTGGCGGCAGACTGATTTCAGCGAAGCGGACACGGCCCCCACGCCCGCGATCGTTTCGGCTGACTGGCTGCGGGAATGGACATAGACCGGAAAATCCCGGGCCAGATAACCGGCGGTCAGCGCGCCGAAGCGTCCAAATCCGATGAGCCCGATCATGGAGCCAATACCTCCTGCATGCGCTGAAACCCCTCCTCCATCAATTTGCCGCCCACGGCAAAGGACATGCGCAGATGTCCGGGAGCAAAAAAATGCTCGCCGGGCACGACAGCCACGTGGGCTTTTTCAAGCAACCAGCCCGCCATGTCGATGCCGCTCTTGAACCGCCCCGCATAGGGTTTGATGCTCGGCAGAAGGTAGAACGCCCCCTCCGGTCGGCGGCAATCGAACAACGCCCGTGTCAACTCGAAGGCGCGGTCCCGTCGCCGCATGTACGCCCGACGTTGCGTCTCGATGGTTTCGTTCGGAAGGTCAAGCGCCGCAAGCGCCCCGTGCTGGGCGAAGGTGCAGACATTGCCGCTCAGGTGGCTCTGCAAACGGCTCAGGGCCTCGATGACGGCGGCCGGGGCGACGGCATAGCCAATCCGAAAGCCAGTCATGGCATAGGTTTTGGAAAAACTGCGGACAACGATCAGCCGCTCCCGCAGGGTGCCGATGCTGAAAGGGCTGAAGAACGTGTTCCCGCCGAGGTCGAAAGCCTGGTAGGCCTCGTCCGAAATGAGCCAAACGCCCTTATCCCGGCAGATCCGGCCGACAGCCGCGATGACCTCGGGCGGATAGACGGCCCCGGTCGGGTTGTTGGGCGAGTTGATCAACACGGCTACCGTTCGAGGCCCGATTGCGCTTTCAACCGCCGCGATATCCAACTGGTGGTCGCGCGTGGGTACCAGAATCGGCTGACCGCCAGCCAGTTTGACCTGGTGGCTGAAACTGACCCAGCAGGGCGTGGGAATGATGATTTCCGCCCCCTTCTCGCACAACACCTGAAACAACATGTAAAGGGCCTGCTTGGCACCGTTGGTGACGATGATGTTGCGTTGATCACAGCCTTCGAAGTCCTCGGCCAGGCGATCTCGCAGGGCGGGCAGGCCACCTACAGGTCCGTAGCGCGTCTGGCCTCGATCCAACGCCTTCGAGGTTGCCGCGACAATGGCGGCATCGACGGGGAAATCGGGTTCGCCCACCGCCATGTCGATCACGTCGATCCCCCGGGCACGCAGATCCTGGAGGATCGCCGTCAGTTGGACTGTTCCGGACGGCTCGATGCGGTTGATGCGTTCGGTCAGTGGCAAATTCATGTTCGGATTCCGGTGTGCACGCCGCTAGTCTTGGCGGGTGCGCTGGCGCAGGAGCAGATCCCCAAGCGTCAAAGCGGTCATGGCCTCCACGATGGGTACCGCCCGCGGCACAACGCAGGGGTCATGTCGGCCCTTGGCTTCCAGCACGGCCGGCCGGCCGTCGAAATCGGCGGTTTCCTGCGGCTGCTTGATCGTGGCCGGCGGCTTGAAGGCCACCCGGAAATAAATCGGCTCGCCGTTGCTGATCCCGCCGAGCGCGCCCCCACTGTTGTTTGTCGCCGTACCGAGGCGCGCTCCTTTTTGCACGAAGGGATCGTTGTGCACCGACCCCTGCATCCCGGCGCCGGAAAAGCCGCTGCCGATTTCGAAACCTTTGGTGGCCGGAATCGACAGCATGGCCTGCGCCAGCTTGGCCTCGAGCTTGTCGAAAACAGGCTCGCCCAGACCGACCGGGACATTGCGGGCCACGCAGCTGACGATTCCGCCGATGCTGTCGCCTTCGTCTTTCAACCGGGCAATGCGGGTCGCCATCTGCTCGGCGGCAGTCGGGTCCGGGCAGCGGACAATGTTCTGGTCGACCGCCGCTCGATCGATCGCTTCGATATTCACTGGCCCGGCCTCGATAAGACCCACCGCACTGACCCAGGCCACGATTTCCACCCCGTGGCACTCGTTCAGGTACTTCTCCGCGATCGCGCCGGCCGCCACCCGGCCGATGGTCTCACGGGCGCTCGACCGCCCGCCGCCGCTGGCGGCACGGATCCCGTATTTGATCTGATAGGTGAAATCCGCATGCGACGGCCGGGGGATCGACCGCATGGATTCGTAATCGCCCGGAATATGGTCTTTGTTGGCCACAAGCAGGCTGATCGGCGTTCCCAGCGTCATACCGTTTTCCACCCCCGAAAGGATCGTCACGCGGTCGGCTTCCTGCCGATCGGTGGAAAGCCGGCTCTGCCCCGGGCGACGGCGGTCGAGCTGCATCTGGATGTCTGCTTCGTCAAGTGAGAGCCGGGGGGGACATCCGTCGAGAACGGCGCCCACGCCGCTGCAGTGCGACTCACCGAAAGTGGTCACGCGCAAGAGCTTGCCAAAAGTGCTGGACATGAGGTTTTCCTTGTATAATTAAGAATGCGGCCCCGTGGCCCAAAGCAGTCGAAGTTCGTTGGTCGCCGTGAGCGGTACCCCTCCCGTTATTCCGGCGCTCGATCCGGTTTGATTCCCAATGGGCGCAATCGATCCATAAGATCATCGACCAGCCGGGGCGTCGTTACCCGGTCGGTATCCATGACAATGTCACTGGCGGCCCGATACAAGGGTGTTCTTTCCGCCAGCACGCTTTCAATCTCGTGGTCGGCATCGCACGAGGTAAGCGCGGGGCGCTGGGCCGCCGTTCGGGCATCCCCGCGCATGCGTTCGCGGATAACCGCAGCCGAGGCTGCGAGCCAGACGACAACGCCGGTGGTTTTCATGACCGCTACATTCCGGTCGTCCACGATCACCCCGCCGCCCGTGGCCACCACCTGGTCTTCGCCGCCGGCGATTTCCGCCAGGCACGCGCGCTCCAGTTCTCGGAAGTAGCGCCATCCCCGGCGATTCACCAACGCGGCGATCGATTGGCCGGTCCTGGCGGCCAGTGTTTCATCCGTATCCGCAAACGACCACTCCAGGCACTCGGCCAAGAGGCGGCCCGTCGACGATTTGCCGCAGCAGCGATAACCGACCAGATAGACGTTCATCATGTGGTCACTTGAGCGAAAACCTGCCAGAATCCGGGAAAGGATTTGTCCACGCAGTGCTCATTGCGGATGCGGGTGCCTTCCGCCATGAGACCGGCGACGGCAAAACTCATGGCGATCCGGTGGTCGTCGTAGGTTTCGATTTCCGCCCCGCGGGGTTTGCCGCCGACAATGATCAGATCGTTGCCATCGCTGCGGGTCTCGATGCCCATCCGCCCGAGTTCGGTCATCACGGCTGCCAGACGATTGCATTCCTTGGCCTTAAGGTGGGCCACATTGCGGATCACGGTGGTTCCGCGGGCAAATGCAGCCACGACACCCAAAGTGGGTACCATGTCGGGCATATTGCCCATGTCCGCCTCGATGCCGCGGAGCTCTCCGCCCTGAACGCCCCACCCGTCATCGTTGCGCGTGACCCGGCACCCCATCTTTTCAAACAGATCAACGATTCCCAGGTCACCCTGGAGGGAAGTCTTGCGGATGCCCTCGACCGTGACGCAACGACCGCTGATCGCGCCGACGGCCCAGAAATAGGAGGCATTAGACGCATCCGGCTCGACGGAATAACGGCCGGGCCGCAATGGCTGCCCGCCGGTCACCCGAAAGCGTTCGTAGCCTTCGCGTTCGACTTGAACGCCAAAGCGGTCCAAGATGTCAACGGTCATATCGATATAGGGCCTCGAAACGGCCGCACCGACCACGCGGATGTCCATCCCGTTCTGTAAACAGGGGGCCGCGAGGAGAAGCGAAGACAGGAATTGACTGCTCACCGAACAGTCGATCGCGACATCACCGCCACGGGTGTCACCGCCATGAATCCGCACCGGCGGGCAGCCGGTGCCGTTGATACATTCCGCCCGAACACCCATCTGGACCAGCGCGTTCACGAGGGGCTGCACGGGCCGCTCCTGCATCCGCGGTGTGCCGGTTAGAAGATAATCCCCCTCCCCCAAACAGGCGGTGGACATGAGCAGCCGCATGGAGGTGCCGGAATTGCCCAGATTGATCGGATCGGCCGTCGGACGAAGCCGTCCGCCGCCGCCACGCATTTCAACGGTCGTGCCGCTGGCGTCGATTTCGATGCCCATCTGGCGAAGGGCGCCCAGGGTGAAATCCGTGTCTTCGCTGCGCAGGGCATTGCGTAGCGTGCAGTTGCCCGAGGACAGGGCGGCGGCAATCAGAAGGCGATGCGTATAACTTTTGGAGCCGGGGACCTTCACCGTGCAGTTGTGAACGGGGCGTGCTTCAATGGCGATCATCGGTATCACCTTTATCTCGTAGAGCCGTGGCCGGTTCCGGGCGAAGCGCCAGGGCATCCGCAACCGCCTGCTGCATGGTGGCAATGGGCGCCGCCTTCCCGGTCCAGAGCTCGAATTGCAGGCCTCCCTGGTGGACGAACATGGGAACGCCATTTAACACACGGCAGCCGATATCGGCCGCCTCGCGGAGCAGACGACTTTGCAATGGGTTGTAGATGATGTCCATGACCATCATATCCGGCCGCAGGCGATTGGCCGGAAAGGACAGCGCATCGATACGCGGCCACATGCCCACTGGGGTGGTATTGATCAATATGCATCCCTCCGCCGGCCGGAAGGCTTCAGGCGAACGATAATCTGCGCCCAGTTTGTCCGCAAGCTGCTTGCCACTGGTCGCCGTGCGGTTAACGATGACAAGACGAACCGTTTGGCCGGATAGCCCGAAACCCACGGCCCGGGCGGCGCCGCCGGCACCGAGGATGGCGACCTCGCGGCCGGCGGGGTCAACC
>JASJCV010000237.1 GCA_030065275.1 Desulfobacterales bacterium
CATGGGCTTTATCCTGCCTTTTGCCCTGGCCTTCGTGGCCATCCCCCTCGAATCATTTGTGCATGCGGCCCGCACCGTTCTGGGCAGCGTGCTGGCGGCCGTGCTCAATGGGCTGGCGTTCGCCTTTCGCCTGATCGGCAACGTGGCCCGCTACGGCGGCGAATTCGGTGTGAATCTGTACGATCTGGCCATCTTCCCCTCGCTCTGGATCGAGCGCCTCGTCGTCGAAAAGCACCGCCGGCCGGAGGAAACCAAAACCGCCGAAACCGGTGAACTGGCGGAGGAAACCTCATGAAACGAATGCTCTTGCTCGTCCCGTTCATTATCCTCTTGCTTGTCGGCGGCTGCGCCGACAGCACCAGTCGGGCCCGCAGCGTGTTTCTGCTCCTGGACACCTCCGGCACCTATAAGACCGAAATCGATAAAGCCCGCTCGATCATCAACTATCTGCTGGGTACCTTCGAGCCCGGCGACTCCATGGCCGTGGCCCGCATCGACAGCGGCAGCTTCAGCGAAAAGGATATCGTGGCCAAGGTGACCTTCGACCGGCGCCCCTCCGTGGCCACCGAGCAGAAGCGCCTGTTCAAGGCCAAAATCGACCGCTTCATCGCCGAATCCGGAAGCAGTGCGCATACCGACATCACGGGCGGTGTGGTCCAGGCCGTTCAATACCTGAACGAAACCGGGGCCGGATATCGATACATTCTTATTTTCTCGGATCTGGAGGAGGATCTGGCCAAAGGGCATGTGCGCGACTTTCCCCTGGAAATGAAGGGCTGCCAGGCAATCGCCCTGAATGTCACCAAACTGCGCAGCGACAATGTCGATCCCCGGCTCTATTTCAAGCGGGTGGAAGAGTGGCAGCGGCGGGTCGAAGACGGCGGTGGCTCCTGGCGACTGCTAAACGATCTGGAACGCCTGGACCGCATCCTCGAAAGCTGATCCGGTCACGACCGGTCCTGATTCGCCGTCGCCCGGGCGTGACGAAGCCCTCGTGAAAGGGCCATATTTCATCGACGGAAAAAGGATGCTAAACTAAGTCCATTAAAATGTGCAACCCCTGCAGGGAGGATTGGCATGCGTAGCATTATGATTGTCGGGCTTGCGGTCGTCTTGCTGATCGTCGGTATCCTGGCAATGCAGAATATGGGCGTTCGCTCCAACGAGGGCCAGACGGAAACCCAGGCCCGGGACTATATCGACCGGGCCGAAGAAACCGCCGAAACCGTCGAAGCCAGGGTCCAGGACCTGGAAGAGCGGCTCAACCGGACCGAATGATCCCCGGCCCTATTCGGCCAGGAACTTCCAGACGGCCGCGAAGTCCTGCTTGCCCAGCCCGGCCTTTTCCGCCAGGGCGTAAATCTCCTTGACGGCGTTCAGACCCGGTGTGGCAACACCCTGCTCGTAGGCACTCTGGGAGGCGAGTTGGAGATCCTTACGCATCCAGCGCAGGGGGAAATGGGCCTCGAAGTCCTCCTGGTCGATCAGCGCCTGTTTGATTTTGAGAAACGGGGCACTCACCGGTGCCGCCAGCAGGACTTCGGCCAGGGTGCTGCGGGACAGCCCCAGCGCCTCCCCCAGCACCAGCGCCTCCGCGTATGCGGCCATGGCGCTGCCCAGCATGAGATTGAAAACCATCTTCATGGCCGCCCCCTGGCCCACGCCCCCCAGGTGAACGACCTTGCGGCCCATACAGTCGAACAGGGGGCGGCAGAAGTCGATGTCCGCCTTGCGGCCCCCCGCCAGGAAAACCAGCTCGCCCGCCGCGGCCGGCCCCTTGGTCCCGGCCACGGGGGCATCGATCAGATGCACACCATGAGCGCCGGCCAGTCCGGCCATCCAGCGCACGAAACCGGGGTGCACGGTCGAGCAGTCCAGCCAGCGGCTGCCCTTCGGCATGGCGGCCAGGAACCCGTCCTCCTCTAAGGCCAACGTCTGGATGACCACGTGGGTCGCAAGCATGGTCACGAGCACATCGACGTCGCGAACGGCCGCGGACGGGGTGTCCGCCCAGACGGCCCCCGCCGCCGTCAGCGCGTCGGCTTTTTCCGGCGTGCGGTTGTAAACCACGAGCTCATGACCGTCATCCAGCAGGTTGCGCGCCATCCGGCGGCCCATGATGCCCAAACCAATAAAACCAATCCGCATGATGAATCCTTTCAGGTGCGGCCGCCCTAGCGACCGCTACCGGTAGGGGTTGCCCGCATGAAACGGCCGTCTGCACATGAAAACGCCGGGGAATACCCCGGCGTCCGGCTGTCAGGCCGCATCCTGCTGGTAGAGGTGCACGTCGCGCTGCGGGAAAGGGATGCTTATCCCGTCAGCATCGAAGCGTTTTTTGATGGTCTCGGTCACATCGAAATAGACGCCCCAGTAATCGCCGGTGTTGACCCAGGGGCGCACGACAAAATTAACGGAGCTGTCTGCCAGCTCGGACAAGGCGATTTGCGGAGACGGGTTTTTCAAGATGCGCTCGTCGGCGGCCAGGACCTCGCTCATAATGGCTTTGGCCTTGTCGATGTCGTCCTCGTAACCGATGCCAAAGACCATGTCGACGCGTCGCGTCCCGGTGGCCGACCAATTGACGATGTTGTCGTCGGTCAGCTTGGCGTTGGGAATGATGATGATTTTGTTGTCGGGCGTCTTCAGCTGCGTGGTGAATATCTGAATGTGCTCCACGGTCCCTTGGACCCCTGCCCCCTCGATCAGATCACCCACCCGGAAGGGTCGGAAGAAAATCAGCATGAATCCGGCGGCGAAATTGGCCAGCGAACCCTGAAGCGCCAAGCCCACCGCCAGGCCGGCGGCACCAATGACGGCGATGAACGACGTTGTCTGGATGCCCAGCTGGCTGAGGGCGGCCAGGACGACAAAAGTGAAAAGGGCATAATAGGTCAGACTGCCGACAAACCCCGTCAGGGTTGGGTCGACATCGCGCTTGTCCATCAGGCGTGTGACGAGTCGGCCGAATGCGCGCGCCACCCAGCGCCCGATGACAAGGATGACAAGAGCTGTCAGAATGCGCACGCCATAAAAGGCGAGCAGTTCACCACCTTTGTTGATCAGAGCTTCCCAGTTCATGAAATCCCTCCTGTCAAATGTGGTCGATTCAATGCGTTCACAGCGTTTGGCGCTGAGCGGACAAAACAAAATTCAATTGTGGAAATGAAACTGCGGGTGAGACGCTGATGACATGTTTCTCGCCGCCATTCTGCCGCCAACGAGAAATACATTAAGCTAGGCCGTGGATAAGAATCGTCAAGGCTTCCAGGTGTTTAAACGTCGAATCGATGATCGTGGCAAGCATCCGGCAAGTCCTTGGGAGATCAAGGCCGAATTCGCCGGAGAGACGGCGGCCATCGAATTGTCAAATAAATTCCAATAGACGCACGAGGCCCCGGCGCCCCATGCTACCGCCGACAGCGGGCTGAATTCGAATCCGCCGGCCCTCAGCCGCCAGGCGGCGCAATTCAGTGGTTAGTACCCGCAAGCGATCGTAGGTGGCCGCCGAGGTGAAAACCGCACGCGCCGCTGCAGGCGATGGGGCCGGGGGAAGCGCAATGGCCGCGGCCGCCCCGGAAGTCCCTTGGGAAGGCCGGCATATCCGGCCTTGCCGGATGTAGAGGGTGCGCTCGGATTGAAGCCCCGGTCTGGTGGTTTCCCAGGCCAGGCTGGTGTTGGACACTATCTGCAGCCAGCGGCCGCGCCGGACCAACTGGCTTCCCCGCCGGACGACGCCGTCGAGCATGGCCACCACGGCCGGGACGTCCCAATCCCTGCAAGCGCCGCCTTCTCCACCGACATCCTCCTCGTCGTCTCGCGCCGCGCGGTCCTCTGACCGGTCTTTTCGCCACAGGCCCAGGCCCCGTCTGAGAAGATGTCGCCCCGTGTGCGTCAGATCGCCCGGACATGCGCAGATTTTCCGGTAGCGATCCAAACCTTCCTCTAAAATAGCCCGCGGCGGCAGACAGGCGGCGGGCATACCTAACGCCGCGGCCAGTGCATCCTCGCAGCGGGGCAGGTCCGCTCCGGACCGGCCGCACCAGGCTACGACCAAACGAAACGCCGCCAGCGCACTTTCCGAGGGCAACGGTCCCACCGGTAGCCCGGGTCGGCCCGGTGGCCCGGCCGTCTGAAAATCCGCTGCGAAACAGACCGGGGCGGATTCGCGCGGCCTGAGGGCAACATTGTAAGGCGGGTCCGCCTGCTTGATGAGGTCGGCTTCCATGAGGGCCGCCTCCAGTGCCGTAGGGGTTGGCGTGTAATCGAGATCGCAGGCCTGCGTGAGCATTTCGAGGATGTGCTCCGGATGCCGTCGCCGGGACTGGAAATAGCTGTTGATGCGGCGTCTGAGGGATCGGGCCTTGCCCACATAGAGCAGATCCCCGTTGCTTCGCCGCATCCGGTAGACGCCGGGGGCATCCGGGGTGTCGCGCCGCAGCGGACGCGGCATGGGGTAGGCCCGCGTCACCTTGGCGGAAGCTGCCGGGCTTTTGAGCCAGGCTGTCAGCTGCGACCACCGGCTGATACCCTCCGCGGCCAGGAGCGGCACCAGGTGGTCCCACACCCCCCGCGTGGCCGCGGCGTGATCGGCGGCCCGCTTGCGCTCGCCGAGGGCGACGCAAAAATAGCCGGCCAGGGCACGCAGTCCGCAGCGGGGCATGTGCGGCAGCAAACGGCGGGCGATTGCATGGGTGCAGACGATCTCGAACGGCAGACCACCGCCGTATCCGCACCGGACGTGCAGCCCCTCGAGGAACGGGACCTCGAAGCGCGCATAGTGAATCAGCAAGACGCCGCCGGCACCGTGGGCCGGGACGGGCAGGTCAGCCGCCGCCGCGAGCAGCCGCTGCCAGACGGCCGCCGGATTGAGGGCGTTTTCGAGATCGGCAGCCTGGACACCGGTTAGCCGGGTGACCCGCGGCGGCAGCGCCACCCCATCCGGCAGGGCCGTCAGCCAGGCGCAGGCAGCCTCCGTCATCACGCCCGTCGTCGGACCGACGCGCGCCCAGCCGATTTCAAGGACATGGTCACGCTCGGCGCTGGCGCCGGTGGTCTGGCAGTCAAGGGCCAGCGCAGCCAGTGTTTCCAGAGGAGGATCGAGGCCGGTGGGGTTGCCGGCGGCAGGCCGATTCATCGGGCCGGAAATTTCATGAGGACGATGCTTTCAAACGCGGCCCTTCTTAACCAGGCGCGCGAAATGCTCGAAGGAACGATCGTAGGTGCTTTCGGCATCGGCTGGAAAAACACAGGCCGGCAACTGCCGGTTGCGTGTGTGATAGGTCAGGCATTCGCAGCAGTTGCCTTTGCGGCTGCAGGGCTCGTAAGTGCAATTACAGCGGGCGAGGTTTTTTTCTTTGATGCAATCCATTGAAACTCCTTCGGTGAAAAGCCGTTTACAATCCGGCCTGTCGGCTGATGGGGTCGATGACGCTATCCCAAAGCGATGCCGGGATCGCATGCCCCATCCCCTTGATGATTTTCAGCCGGGCACCCCGTATGGCCGCGGCGGTGGCGCGGCCGTGGGCGACGGGAAGAAGCGGGTCCTGGTCGCCGTGCAGCACCAGAACGGGCCGATCGATGTTCCGCAGCCGCGGCCTGCGGTCACCCGAAGCCATGATGGCGGCCATCTGCCGCACGATGCCCTCCGGGTTCAGCCCGCGGTCGTAGTGGGCCGCCGCCCACCGGCGGGTCATGGCGTCGTCGACCGGATGTACCGGTCCGCTCAACACCCGGTAGGCCCCGATGAACGCCGCAATATAGCCCTCCCGGTCCGAGGGAAAGGGATTGATCAGCACCTCCAGCGCCTCCGGCGTCGGGGGCGGGAGATCGACAGCACCGGTGGTGGACATGATCGATGTCAAGGTCAGGAGACGTTCGGGCCATCGGGCCGCCAGTTCCTGGCCGATCATGGCCCCCATGGAGATGCCCGCCAGATGCGCCCGCTCGATCCCCAGCGCGTCCATCAGAGCGACCGTGTCGCCGGCCATGTCGATCAGGGTGTAGGGGGCGGCCACGGCCTGGCCGGAAAATTGGGCTTGCATCAGGGCATCCAGATCCGGCCGGCCGCCCTGGGGCCAATGGGTACTGAGACCGATATCGCGGTTGTCGAAGCGGATCACGTACAGCCCACGCCGGGCCAGCCGAGCGCAGAAGGCATCGTCCCAGGCCACCATCTGGGTCCCCAGCCCCATGACCAGCAAAAGGGCCGGGTGATCCGGGCGTCCGAATCGCTGATAGGCGATGCGAACCTCTCCGGCTTGGGCATATTCGGGGGCGTCGGTCGTCATGGTCATCGGTGATCGGGTCTGTGGACGAATTTAAAACTATTTCGGTATGTTTGGTCACCATAACACAGCGCTGTGGAAAACGGCAAGGCCGGCGCGCCGGAGCCCCCAGTTTTCTTTTGACTTCATGGTGTTTTTGCCCTATGCAATTTAAATAAGCTGCAAGTCAGCGATAGTTGAAAGGCCAAACCTGCCGCGAGG
>JASJCV010000238.1 GCA_030065275.1 Desulfobacterales bacterium
CATCGTAAGCCACCCGCTCGATCGCGTGGCCGTGCTCCAAGTCTTTAATGCCAACCTGTCATATCACCATTCGATTCGCCAATAATGGTATTCGATTTATCGTTTGGTCTGCATTTAATTATCGCCAAAGCGGTTTTGAATCCGTGGATGGCGTTCGAGGGCAAGGCGCCCCGTGGATTGACGGCGCAGCGTACGATCGGTACGTGAGCACGGCAATACGCGGAGCAACGCCGCAATCGGGCGTTAGACGCGGTTTCATAACCGCTTTTAGAGCATGCGGCTGATCTCGCCGATTTTCTTCTCCAACCGTTTGGCCGACACCGGCACGGCCGTCTTGAGTTCCTGGGCGAAGACCGAAACCTTGTACTCCTCGATCAGCCAGAAAAGCGCCTCCAGGGCTTCACGTTTGGCCGCCGACGTGCGCGGCGTCAATTCCTCCAGGAGCCGCTGCAACCGGCTTTCGAACCGGCCGATTTCCTCGGCCTTGGGGCGGTCGCGTTCGAACTGCTGCAGCGCCCGTCGCGACCTGACCGCCAACGCCTGCAGGTAGCGCGGCAGGTGGGTCAGGCGCTCCCGGTCGTAGAGGGCTACGAAATTCTCCGGCACCAGCTTGCGGATGTCTTCCCGTCGGTCCAGCAGGAAGTCGGCCACCACACCGCGCCCGCCCACCTGACGCTCGAGGTCGAAGAGCGTTTCGCGCGCGACGTCATGGGCCGCTACCACCGGGGCCACCGCCGCGATCAACGCCTGCCCGTCAAGGGCGAGCTGTCGCCGGACGGCGGCGGCGTGCTGCCCGAAAGCCTCGGCGGTTCGCAGGTCACGATGCAGGTGGTCGCGGACCAGGCGTTCGTAAATCCGGCGTTCCAATGCCTGGTGCCCGCCGGCAAACCGCGCCCGCTTCGCGGTGTCCGGCGGAAGGCGCAGCTGGCGTTTCAGGCGGCGCAGGTCGTCGGTCAGGACGATTTCCAGCAGGGCCGCCACCCCGTCACAGTGTTTTTCGCGGGCCTCCTCGTGGGTGGTGTAGAGCCGCAGGCCCACGCCCCGCGCACCGTCCCCGGGACGTGTCAGCGCCGGGAAAAGCGTGTAGTCGGAACCTTCGTCCGTCTCGGCGGCGACGGCTTCGGGCAGGTCGCCGAAATCCCAGGCGGTAATGCCGTCGCGTTCCCAGTGCTGGCGCAGGTCCTCCAACAGGGTTTCCCGTGGCGGCTCCGGGGCCGCTGCCTGCAGCACGCGGGCGTCGCGATCGACGGCCAGGGTCTCGCCCGCCGGCCCCTTGAGCGCAAAGCGCATCCTGAGGTGGGCCGGCAAATCGGCTTCGGACCAAGCTGTTGCCGGAATGTCGACCTGGAAGCGGCGGTGGATGAAATCGCCCATGGCGGTCAGCAGATCCCCGTCGCCTTGCGGCATTTCACGGGCGATCACGGCCGCGGCATCGCTGACCGGCGCGAGGCGTCGCCGGTAGCGTTTGGGCAGCGTCTTGAGCAAGGCCGTGATCTTTTCCTCGATCAGGCCGGGCACGAGCCAGTCGGCATCGGCGGGATCGACCCGGTGGGCGCGGTCGGCCGGCACCGACACGGTGATGCCGTCGTCCTCGCCTCCCGGGTTGAAGCGGTAGTCGGCCTTGAGACGGGTGCGCCCCAGTTCGATTTCCTGCGGGTAAAGGGCCAACTCGTCCGCATCGGGTTCGGCCTGCAGAAGATCCTTGGGCCTGAGGCGCAGGAAATCGTCGCCGCCTTCCTGCTTGATGCGTCGGGCCAGCGCGCGCAGGTCGGCCATGGTCCCCAGGCGGTCGCGGTAGAACTGGTAGAGGATTTCCTCGTCCACCAGCAGGCCGCGCCGGCGAAGACGATTCTCCATATCGGCCACATCGTCGATCAGCGCCTGGTTGTGGTCCATGAAGGGCAGCGGCTTGCGGACATCGCCGTCGATGAGGGCGCTGCGCACGAAGATTTCCGCGGCCTCCTCGGGCGCGATGCGTGCGTAGGCGACCCGGCGCCCGGCGACGATCACCAGACCAAAGAGGCTGACCTGCTCGTCGGCCACCACCTGACCGCGTTTGCGGGACCAGCGCGGCGCCAGATAAGTATGGCGGCACTGCGGCCCGGCCAGCGGTTCGAGCCAGGTGCTGTCGATATTGGCGACCGTGCGCGCGAAAAGCCGCGAGGTGTGGACCATCTCCGCAGCCACGACCCAGTCGCCGGCGCGGTTGAACAGCCCCGACCCGGGAAAAAGCATGCACTCGCGCCCCCGGGCCGCCCGGAAGATATTCTTTTCCCGGCGCTGGGCGATATTGGTCAGAAACCCGCTCAGAATCGCGATGTGGATGGCCGTGTAGAGCGCCCCGAATTGCTCGGCACGGCCGTCGGCGGCCGCGGTCGGCGCCGGGCCCGCATTCTCCGCCAGCCCCGCTTCGGCGGCGATGGTTTTCAACTGGCGGTGGATGTCGCGCCATTCCCGTATCCGGCGGAAGGAGATGAAATGCTCCCGGCAGAAGCGCTTCAGGGGCCCGCTGCGTACGATGCCGCCTGAGCGGTCCCAGATGTTGAGCAGGGTCACGAAATCCGAGGCCGGGTCCTTGAAGACGGCATGGGCCTGGTCGGCGGCCTGCTCTTTCTCCACCGGGCGCTCGCGCGGGTCCTGGATGCTGAGGGCGGCGGCGAGCACCAGGAGCTGGGGCAGACAGCCCTGCTGCTTCGCCTCGATGAGCATGCGTGACAGGCGCGGGTCGATGGGCATGCGCGCCATGATCCGGCCGCGTGCGGTCAGGCGGTAGCGCTCGATGCCCCGTCGGTGCGAACGCGCATCGTCTTTTTCGATGGCGCCCAATTCGGTCAGAAGGTTGACGCCGTCGCGGATGCTGCGGGGGTCGGGCGGGTCGATGAAGGGGAACGCACCGATATCCCCCAGCTTCAGGCTGATCATCCGCAGAATGACCTCGGCCAGGTTGGCCCGTAGGATTTCGGGCGGGGTGAAGCGCGGCCGGCCCTGATAGTTGGCTTCGTCGTAGAGGCGGATGCAGATGCCGTTTGCGACGCGCCCGCAGCGGCCCATGCGCTGGTCGGCGCTGCTGCGGGCGATGGGGACCACCGGCAGGGCCGTGGTGCGCGTGCGCGGCGAATAGCGCGGGATGCGCGCCAGCCCGGTGTCCACCACGTAACGGATGCCCGGTATGGTGATGGAGGTTTCGGCCACGTTGGTGGCCACGATGATCTTGCGGGCCCCGGTGCCGGCGAACACGCGGTGCTGATCCGCGGCCGACAGGCGGGCGTAGAGCGGCATGACCACGCTTTTTTGCAGGCGACGGGCGGACAACAGCTCGCAGGTTTCGCGGATGTCCTGCTCGGTGGGCATGAACACGAGCACGTCACCGCGGGCGCTTTCCCGCGCCAGGCGTTCCACGGCGGCCACGGCCGCTTCGACATGGCTTTCCTCGCCGCCCTCGTCCGCGGCCTCGATCGGCCGGTAGCGCACCTCGACCGGGTACATCCGGCCCGAAACCTCGATCACGGGGGCATCGTCGAAGGCCCGGGCGAATTTTTCGGTGTCGATGGTGGCGGAGGTGACGATCAGTTTGAGATCCCGCCGGCGCTGGACCAGTTTTTTCAAAATCCCCAGAATGAAATCGATGTTCAGGCTGCGTTCGTGGGCTTCGTCCACGATCAGCGTGTCGTAGGCCGTGAGGGCCGGATCGCCCTGGGCCTCCGCCAGCAGAATGCCGTCGGTCATGACCTTGATGAAGCTGTCGCGCCGGGTGCGGTCCTGAAAGCGGATCTTGTAGCCCACCGAGGCGCCCAGCGGCTCGCCCAGTTCGTCGGCGATGCGTTGGGCCACGGTGGTGGCGGCGATGCGACGCGGCTGGGTGCAGCCGATCAGCCCGCCGGTTCCCCGTCCGGCGGCGAGGCAGAACTTGGGCAGCTGGGTCGTCTTGCCCGATCCGGTCTCACCGGCCACGATCACCACCGGGTGGGCCTCGATGGCGGCCTCGATGGCCGCCCGGTGGGCCGTGATGGGCAGGTCCTCCAAGGGTTCCCAGGACGGTCGGGCATCCATCCGCTGCGCGCGGATTTGCGCCGATCGTCGGAGCCGTTTCTCGATGGCCTCGAGGCGCTCCTCGAGGCCTTTCACCCGCCGGCGTCTGCGGATCTGGGCGCGGATGCGGCCGATCTCCCGGGCGGCTTCGAAGCGCTCGCTGGCCGTGGCTTCCGGCAGCAGCGCTTCCAGGGCCCTCAACCGTGACCCGGCGGATGGCGTTTTCGGTGTTCGGCGCGCGTTGGTCATTGACGTCCTGTGCAATTGAACATCGGAAGATGTTGATGTTATAGTCGCTGGGCGGCATACGCCGCTTGCGCCAGCCCTATAGCGTTTTGCCACTCCGGTTTCAAGGGCGCCAGCGGTCCACACGACATTAACCGTCAGATATGGGAGGGAGCCATGGATTTCCTCGTCATCGGCGGCGACGCCGCCGGCATGAGCGCTGCCAGCCGGGCCAAACGTCATCGGCCGGACCTCAACGTCACCGTACTCGAAAAAACCGCGGACGTCTCCTACAGCGCCTGCGGCATGCCCTACAACATCGCCGACCCGGACCGCTCGATCGAGGATCTCGTGGTGCGCCGGGCCGAGGTCTTCCGGGACAAGCAAGGCATCGACCTCAAGACCGGCATCCAGGCCACGGCCATCGACCCCGCGAACCGGACCGTCAGCACCCGCGATGCCGAGGGCCGGGAACAAAGCACCCGCTACGACAGACTCCTGATCGCCACCGGCGCCACCCCGATCAAACCGGAAATCCCGGGCATCGATCTTCCCGGCGTCATGGTTCTCAAAAGCCTGGCCCACGGCCGCGCCCTGAAAGCGTTCATCGGTCAGGAGGCCGTGCGTCGTACGGTGATCATCGGCATGGGGTACATCGCCCTGGAAATGTGCGAAGCCCTGCATGAGCGCGGCATCGAAGTGGCCATGGTCAAGCCCCGCCCGGTATTTCTGCCCTGGATGGAAGCCGAACTGGCGGCGGAAATCAAGACCGAGCTGGAATCCAAGGGGATCGGCGTGCACCTGGGCTTCCCGGTGGAGCGGATCGAGGCGGCCGACGGCGGTCTGGCCGTGGTCGGCCCGGATCGGGCCCTCGCGGCGGACCTGGTGCTGGTGGCCGTCGGCATCCGCCCGGCGAGCGAACTGGCGGTCGGGGCCGGCTTGCAGACGTCGATCAACGGAGCCATTGCCGTCGACACCCGCCAGCGCGCCTCCGACAGGAACATTTACGCGGCCGGCGACTGCGCCGACGCCTTTCACGCGGTCACCGGCAAGCGCGCCTGGATCCCGCTGGCCCTGCGGGCCAACCGCGCCGGCTGGGCCGTGGCCGACAACGTCTGCGGCATCGACCGCCGCCTGGCCGGCCTGGTGGGCTCGGCCGTCTTCAAGGTTTTCGACTACCAGGTGGCCCGTACCGGACTCAACCTGGAAGAAGCCTCCGCGGCCGGGTTCGAAGCCGCTTCCGTGACGATCAAGTCCCGTTCGCGGGCCCACGCCCACCCGGGATCATCCACGATCCACGTCCACATGGTGGGCGACCGCGGCTCGGGACGCCTGCTGGGGGTACAGATGGTCGGCCGCGACGGGGTGGCCCACCGCCTGCACGCCCCGGCCGTGGCCCTGCATGCCCACATGAGCGTGGAGCAGTTCAGCCAGGCGGATCTGGGCTACGCGCCGCCTTTCGGGCCCACCTGGGACCCGATGCTCACGGCCGCCAACCAGCTGATGAAAAAGCTCTGATTGAAAAAGCCCGTCCAGGTGGATCAAAAAGCGGCGCCACCCCGACCGATCGCAGCGTTCGACCGAGACAAGGTTTCAAGCGACGGATAACTTGATCTGATCCGTCGGTCCCCTCGAGCGGTTGCCTCTGCGCAGGCGTTGGGCGCCAGTCCCCGTCTCACCCCGCTTTCCTCATGACGGGGGTTCGATTGCGGCCGCCGGGGCCCCGCCGGCCAGCATCATTTTCAGAATGCGCTTGTCATCACCGGCGGCGTAGACGGTCTGGCTGGGGAAGGCGAAATCGATGCCCGCCGCCCGGAAGCGGCGCAGGATCTCGAGGCAGATCCCCTGCAGGCAAACCTGGAAATTCCAGTAGTCGGCCGGGTGGTACCACATGAGCACCATGATATTGAGGCTCCAGTCGTTGAAGCCGTTGAAGAAGACCCGCGGCGGGAATTCGGGGTTCATCCCTTCATGATCGGCCAGGATCGCTTCCAGGAGGGCCACGGCTTGCTCGACCTTTTCCGGCGGGGTGTCGTAGGTGATGCCGATATTGGTCGACCAGCGGATGTGGGGGCGCTTGCCGATGTTTTCCACCGTGGAGTTCACCAGCTTCTCGTTGGGGATCGTCACCAGATGACCGGTCAGGGTGCGGAGGCGCGAACTGCGGAACCCGACGCTTTCCACCACCCCGTCGTAGTTTTCGATCACGATGCGCTCGCCCACCTGGAAGGGTTTGTCGAAGAGAATCGTGAGGGTGCCGAAAAAATTGGCGATGGAGTCCTTGGCCGCCAGGGCCACGGCCAGACCG
>JASJCV010000239.1 GCA_030065275.1 Desulfobacterales bacterium
TATTCCCGGGGACCGACGCAGTAGCCGAAGCCGCCCCTCAGCAGGCGGGCGCCCCGGCCGGTTCCCATGGGGTCACGGTAGACCCCCACAATGCCCGTGATGGCGCCTCCATAGGCTTCCATGTTGGAAGGCGAATTGTGGGTCTCCCCGGTGATCACGTAGTAGTGATCGTCGTCGAAACGCCCCACGCCGGCATTGTCCCAAAGCACCGAGACGACCCAGTCCTTGCGCTCCTGCAGCGCCAGGGTCGGGGCCTGGATGCAGGTCTTGAACAGGTTGTCGACGGTTTCCCGGTGTCCGCGACAGGGCTCGGCATAATGGAAGAGCCCCTGGAAGGTGTTGTGGTTGCAGTGGTCGCTGCGGGCCTGCGAGATATACTCCAGCTCAAGATCGGTGGGATCGTCCAGGCCGACCGCGGCCCTCTGCGCGCGGACTTCGGGCTGGAGGAAGTAATTGCGGATCGTGGGGATGTCGTTGGGGTTCAGGGCCAGGTTGCGCTGATCACTGATCGCCCGGAGGGTCTCGTCGCTGTCGATGGGCAGCGTGGTCACCGTGGGGACGTGATCCAGGCGCACCTTGGGAATGATGATGCCGATGCCCTCTTCGGGACTCCAGTCGGCCGCCGACGTCACCCGCCACTGCTGGATGATGTCGTTGGCCAGCAGTTCGCCGGCGATCTTTTGGGCGTCTTCGGCTTTTAGCGCCGTACCGGCCAGACAATAGCGTTTGGAGGTATAAATCCCCTCCTCCGGCCCCAGCCTGACGCCCAGCATGTCCTCGATGGCCTCCACCGCCGTGGCGCCCGCATTGTCGCGCACCCCCGGCCGGTAGCCAATCCAGACCATCCAGTCGAATGCCACCGGCAGCGGCGCATAGGAGGAGACCTGCGTGACCGGGTTGGTGAATATCTCCTCGCGCACCGTCTCCAGCTGCGCCGGGGTCAGATCGGCGTCGATCGTAATCACCGCCACCGTGCGGACGTTCTCCACGGCGATCCCGAAATAATCCATGGCCTTGCGGCGCAGAGTCTCGCCCTCGGCGTCGATCAACTCGGGCTTGAGCGTGATTTCCAGGCGATGCGGCATGGTGCGGCCTCCCCTCCGTGAAGATGCGCGCTTCCGGCCGGCAGCGACCGGCGCTCTAAGGATTCACGATATCGTTGAAAATGACGAAAATCATCAGGGCGATCAGCAGAAAAATCCCGATCTGCTGCCCGATTTCACGAATTTTCACGCTAACCGGCCGACGGCTGATGATCTCGATGGTAAAAAACATTAAATGCCCACCATCCAGAACCGGGATGGGGAGAAAATTGAGAATCGCCAGATTGATCGAAATCACGGCGATGAATATCAGGAGGGCGGTCACGCCCTCCCGGGCCTGCGCCCCGGCCATCTTGGCGATCTTGATCGGTCCACCCAGGGTTTCGGCCGGGAGTTTGCCCTGGATCAACTTGACGACGCTAAGAACGGTCAGCTCGGTGATTTCCCAGGTGCGGCTCACACTCAACGCGAGCGACTCGGCAAATCCCAGTTTGCGAGGCAACCAGTCGCCCAGCGGTCGCACCCCAATGAGATAGCGCTCGATCTCTTCGCCGAAGAGGTTTTGGGTGGTCTTGAGCTCAGGCTTGATCCGGGCGGAGCGCAGCCGGCCGTCACGCTCGAATCCAATCTCGAAGGCTTGGCCGCGGGTGGCCTTGATCATCGACGACATTTCCTCCCAGCTGTCGACCGCGGTACCACCAATGGAAACGATGAGATCTTTGGTCTGCAGGCCGGCCCTCTCGGCGGGCGAGGCCTGGTCGACCTCGCCCACGACCGGGCGCAGCACCGAAATGCCCGACGTCATGAAGACCACGAAAAAGATCAGCACCGCCAACAGCAGGTTGAAAAGGGGGCCGGCGGCCACGATCGCAAAACGCTGATAAACGTTCTTGTGGGTGAAGGAAATCGGGATCAAGGCGGGGTCGATTTCGGTGTCCGGCTCCTCCCCGACCATCTTGACGTATCCGCCCAAGGGGATCAGGGACAGGCGGTAGTCGGTGCGGCCGATGGTTTTGCCGATCAGCCGCGGCCCGAACCCCAGCGAAAATTTTTCGACCCCCACACCGAAAAAGCGCGCCACCAGGAAATGGCCGAGTTCATGAAAGAAAATAAGGACGCCCAGTACGATGATGAATGCGAAGATATTGCTGCCCATGGATATGCTGGAACGGCTTTCAGGATATGCGGATTGAAAAATGAAACGGAAGTTTTGCCGGCCTTCAATTTGCCGGGGATCATAAGGGAATTGACACCAAACTGCAAGCCTTCATCTCCAGGCCGATGGTTTTCCCCTATCCCGCGAGATCGTCTAACCGCCCCCGCGGCGGAGGGTGAAATCGGCCGCCGTGTCCCGGGCCCAGCGGTCGGCCGCCAGAATGTCCTCGAGGGCCGGTCGACCGATCGGGTTGTGGCGCTCGAGAGCGTTTTCAATCGTGGCCGGAATGCCGGAAAAATCGATCCGCTCCTCGAGAAAGGCGTAGACGGCCACCTCGTTGGCCGCGTTCAGCACGGCCGGCAGGGTGCCGCCGCCGGCGCAGGCCCCGAGCGCCAGCCGCAGGCAGGGGAAGCGTTCCATGTCCGGGGCCTCGAAGGTCAGGCGGGCCAGATCCGCAAAGTCCGGCAGGGGCAGATCCAGGGGCAGTCTCTGGGGATAGGACAGGGCATAGGCGATCGGCCCCTGCATGTCGGGCACGCCCAACTGGGCGATGATTGAGCCGTCCACGAAAGCCACCATGGAATGCACGATGCTCTGGGGATGAACCACGACTTCGATCGCATCGGTGGCGAAATCGAAGAGAAACTTGGCCTCGATGAATTCGAGGCCCTTGTTCATCAGCGTGGCCGAGTCGATCGTGATCTTGCGGCCCATGTCCCAGTTGGGATGGGCGAGGGCCTCGCGGGGTGTTATGGCGGCAAATTCGCCCCGGGGTTTGGTGCGGAACGGTCCGCCCGAAGCGGTCAGATAGATGCGCTGAACTTCATTGAGGGGGTGCCGGCCGATGGATTGGAATATGGCGCTGTGCTCGCTGTCCACCGGCAGAATGGCGCTGCCCGAGGCCCGGGCGCGGGCCATGACGATCTCGCCCGCCATGACCAGGGTTTCCTTGTTGGCCAGGGCGATGTCCTTGCCGGCGTCGACGGCCGCCAGGGTTGGCAGCAACCCCGCCGCCCCGACGATCCCCGTCACCACGGTCTCGACGTCCGGGTGGCGGGCGGCGGCTTCGTAGCCGGCCTGACCCCACAACAGTTCGGTGCTGCCACCGGACCCCAGTCGGGTATAAAGGGCGTCGCGGGTCTCGCGGTCGATCACCACGGCCACCTCAGGGGCGAAACGGTCGATCTGCTCGGCCAACCGATCGACGTTGCGACCCGCCGTCAGGGCCCGTACCGTGAACCGGTCGGGGAAACGCGCCACCACCTTGAGCGTGCTGCGTCCGATGGAGCCGGTCGAGCCCAGCACGGCAATCGGTTTGGGGGCCGCGGTCATCAGAACACCCTCAACAACAGATACGCCACCGGCGTTGCGAACAGCAGGGCGTCGATGCGGTCCAGCATACCGCCGTGTCCGGGCAGCAGCCCCCCGGAATCCTTGATACCGGAAACGCGCTTCATCTGGGATTCAAAGAGGTCGCCCATCTGTGCCGCAACACCGCTCAGCAGGCAGAACAGCAGGATCTGGGTCCAGCTCACATCAGGGGGGAAGAAAGGCTTCATGATGACCGCCGCCAGAATGTTGGCCCCCAGGCCGCCCATCGAACCCTCGATGGTCTTGCCCGGGCTGATGGACGGGCAGAGTTTGTGGCGCCCGAGAAAGGTCCCCGTATAGAAAGCCAGCGTATCCCCGGCAAAAACGGCCAGCACCAGGGTGAAGATCCACAGGAAGCCGTCGGGCACCTGCCGGATCAGAATCAAGAGGGAGAGCAGCAGCGGGATGTAGAGCACGCCCTGAATCTGTTTCTGCACGATTTCGAGCACCCGTGTGTCCCGTCCGAAAAAAAAGAGCGAGAGCATGCCCGCCAGCAGAAAATGGACCAGAAGCACGGCCAGCATGAGGTCGGGCCGCCCTACGTGCGCCGCGCCGCAGAGCGCCGGAATGGTCAGGAGCCCCACCACCGGAATCGGCCCCGGCAGCGCGGTCTGCCAGGCGTGATAAGCGATGCGATCGTATTCCAACAAGGCGGCCAGGGAAGCTGATGCCACGAGGATGGTCAGCCAGAGGCCTCCCGCATGGATCATATAGATCAATAGCGGCAGGGCCAGCAGACCGGTGATCCAGCGTTTCAGGTGCATAGGCAGGTTTCCCTGCAGCGTGCGGCGACGAAGGGGCATGCCCCCACGCCGGGATTCAGGCCGTGTCCGCCCCGGTGTCCACCTTGCCGAAGCGGCGTTCACGCTGCTGATAGTCCCCCAGAATGCGATAGAACTCTTCCTTGCCGAAATCGGGCCACAGGGTGGGGGTGAAGTGGAATTCGGCGTAGGCGATCTGCCACAGCAGAAAATTGCTGACGCGCATCTCGCCGCTGGTGCGGATCAGGATGTCCGGGTCGGGCACGTCGGAAGTGTACAGGTGGCGGCCGACCCAGTCATGGTCGATCTCCTCGGCCTGCACTTTACCGGTTGCGGCGGCCTCGGCCAGGAAGCGCGCCATGCGCACGATCTCCGCACGGCCACCATAGCTAAGGGCCAGGATCAGGCGCAGCTTGTCGTTGGCGGCGGTCGCTGCCATGACCTCGTCCAGCGCCCGGCGCACTTTGCCCGGCAGGCGTTCGACCTCGCCGATGGCCGCGAGGCGGATGCCGTTTTTTTGCAGTTCGTCGCGCTCGTTTTCCAGGAATTTGATCAGCAGCGCCATCAGCGCGTCCACTTCCCGTTTGGGGCGCTGCCAGTTTTCGGTCGAAAAGGCGTAGAGCGTGAGAAAGGGAATGCCGATTTCGCGGCAGGCCTCGACCATGGCCCGCACGGTGTCGGCCCCCTTTTCATGACCCTGAATCCGATTGAGCAGGCGCTTCTTGGCCCAGCGGCCGTTGCCGTCCATGATCATGGCAACGTGCCGCGGCAGGCGGCCGGGATCGAGGTCGTCTCCATCCCGGGGAATGCGCTTAGAACTCAATGATTTCCTTCTCTTTTTCTTGGTAGATCGTATCGATCTGGGCGACGAATTCGTCGGTGATCTTCTGGACCTGATCCTGCCCCCGGAAGGCGTCGTCCTCGGAAATGTCCCCGTCCTTTTTGAGACTTTTGAGCATCTCGTTGGCATCGCGGCGCAGGTTGCGAATGCCCACCTTGTGATCTTCGCAGGTCTTGTGAACCGACTTGGCCAACTGCTTGCGGCGCTCCTCGGTCAGCGGCGGTATGGCGATGCGGATGATCTTGCCGTCGCTCGAGGGGGTCAGCCCCAGGTCCGATTTGAGAATGGCTTTCTCGATCGCCTTGATCACCGTCGCATCCCAGGGTTGGATCGTGATCAGGCGGCTTTCGGGCACCGAAAGGGACGCCATCTGGTTGAGCGGGGTCAGGGTGCCGTAGTAGTCGACCCGAATACCGTCCAGTAGGGAAAGGTTGGCACGCCCCGTTCGCACGCGGTTGAGATCCTTTTTCAGGGACGTGATGGTTTTTTCCATGCTTTCACGGGTATCTTGGTAAATGTCATCTAACATGGCGCTCACCTGTTGATATGGGGTTGCCGGTTGGATTGGGATTGAAAACAGGCGGGGTCGAATCTAGTTGTGGATCAACGTGCCCACGGGTTCCCCGCACACCACTTTATGGATATTACCGGGCTGTGTCAGATTGAAGACGGACAACGGCAGCTTGTTGTCCATGGCCAGCGAGATGGCGGTCATGTCCATCACCTTGAGCTGACGCTCCAACACTTCCATGTACGTCATGTCGCTGAAGAATACGGCGTTGGGGTTGGTGACCGGGTCGTCGTCGTAGACCCCGTCGACCTTGGTGGCCTTCAGCAGGATCTCGGCATGGATTTCCTGGGCCCGTAGGACCGCGGCCGTATCCGTCGTGAAATACGGATTGCCGGTGCCTGCCGCGAAAATGACCACGCGGCCCTTTTCGAGATGGCGCACGGCCCGGCGGAGAATGAAGGGTTCGGCCACTTCATGCATTGAAATGGCCGACTGCGTCCGGGTGGGCATGCCTCTCTTTTCGAGCGCGTCCATGAGCGCCAGGCTGTTGATCACGGTGGCCAGCATGCCCATATGGTCGGCCGAGGCCCGGTCCATACCGTAGGAACTGGCCGCGATGCCGCGGAAGATGTTGCCCCCGCCGACCACGACGGCCACCTCGACCCCCTTGTCGACGATAGCCCGTACTTCTTCGGATACATACTTGAGCATGTCGGGGCTGATGCCGAAGCCCTGTTCACCCATCAGGGCCTCGCCGCTCAGCTTGAGAAGAACGCGCTTGTATCGAGGTGTCAAGTCAGGCCTCTCCGATTTGGTAGCGAACGAACCGCTTGATCGAAATGTTCTCGCCGATCTTGGCAATCAGCTCGTTGAGCAGATCCGCAATGGTGATGTCGGGGTTCTTCACGTAGGGCTGGTTCATCAG
>JASJCV010000240.1 GCA_030065275.1 Desulfobacterales bacterium
CCTTCCCAACAGCGCGACCCGGTGGGTCGAATTGAAGGTCAAACGCTTTAACTGGCATGGCCAGCCCGCCACGCTTTGTTTCATCGCCGACATCACCCCGCGGATCCAGGCCGAGAAAAAATACCAGCGCGCCCTGGCCAGTCGGTTCGAAGGGTTCCTGATGCTCAGTAACGAACGGATTATCACCGAGGTCAACCAGGCCCTGCTGAAGATTTCCGGGTACCGTCCGGAGGACTTCATCGGACATCCGGTCGATCAGTTCTACGCAAGCGCCTCGGTTGATTTTTATTCGGCCAGCCCCGACCACTTCAGCTTCGAAGCCCTGTTTCGCGCCCGGGATGGCCGGCAGATTCCCATGCTCTTCAGCCGCAGCACGTTAAAAGATGAAAATGATCAAGCCACAGGCTTCATGTATTTTCTGACCGATCTGACCGACCTGAAAGCCGCCCAGGACGCCCTGCGGCAGGCGGAGCAGCGCTACCGCAGCATGTACCAAAACGCGCTGCAGGGCATGTTCCAGAGCCACCTGACGGGCCCCCTGATCCGGGTCAATCCAGCCTTCGCCCGCATCCTCGGCTATGAATCCGTCGATGAGGTGCTTTCACTGCCCGGGGGCGCCAAAACCTTCTACCGGGATGCCGAAGACCGGTCCCGGATGATTCAGGCCGTTCTCAAAAAAGGGGCGGTCACCAACCACGAATTGGAGCTCAAACGCAAGGACGGACAACCGGTATGGGTGCTGGCCAATATCCGCCATATCCGCGATGACAACGGGAAGATCATTCTCGAAGGCATGCTGGTGGACAACACCCACAAAAAGTCGATTGAAACCGCCCTGAGGCGCGACCGCCGCAAATTTCGCGACCTGTCGATCCACAACAATCTGACCGGGCTCTACAATACGCGCTACCTCTATCGGAAACTCGATCAGATCATCGCCGAAAGCCAAAGGATCCGCAAACCATTTTCCCTGGTTTTTATGGATATGGACAATTTCAAGCAGGTGGTCGACACCTATGGCCACCTGAATGGCAGCCAAGCCCTCAAGGAAGTGGCCGACACCATCAGAAGCTGCCTTCAAAAACCCTGTTTCGGCGTGGCCTATGGCGGGGACGAATTTGTCATCGTCCTGCCCGGCTACGACAAGCAAGGGGCCCTGCGCAAGCTGGAACAGATCCGCACCCGCATGGGCCAAACCCTGTATTTGACCCGGGCCGGTTTGCAGGTCCACCTGGGAGCCAGTTTCGGCGTGGCCACCTTTCCCGACGAGACGGATACCCGCGAGGGGCTTTTGGCGCTGGCCGACAAGGCCATGTTTCGGATCAAACAGACCGGCAAGGGGGCTATCGGCCAGGCCCCGCCCTGATTGGAGAGGCCCCGAGGCCGGCCCGCGGCGGGTGTTTTGCATTTTTGGCAGGCGTGGGCTATGATCCATGGCATTCGTCGATCGTTATGGCCCAACTAACGTCGAATGCCATTCGCCCATGCACCTGTTTTCAATCCTTCACGTCTTCGGCACCCTGTTTCTTGTTACGGGCATCTCCATGGTGCTGCCGATCGTCTGTGCGCTGATCTACCCCGAAGGCGATTTTTTCGCTCTTTTCGTATCCGCCGTCCTGACCCTGGTGTTGGGTGGTCCGCTGTGGTGGTTTTTCCGGCAGCACCACGAACTCGCCATCCGCGACGGCCTCTTTATCGCCGTTTTCGGATGGGTGGCGGTTTCCGCCCTGAGCGCCCTGCCGTTCATGATTCATGGGGCCATCCCGTCGTTCACCGACGCCTTTTTCGAGATGATGTCCGGCTACACCACCAGCGGGGCCACCATCCTGACCGATATCGAAGTCGTGCCCCACGGGCTTCTGTTCTGGCGCAGCCAGACCCACCTGCTGGGGGGCATGGGCTTTTTGACCCTGACCGTCATATTCCTGCCCCACGGTGTGGGCGGACAGCGCATCTTCCGGGCCGAATCTTCACCCGGCCAGGTCATCACCAAGGAAAAATTCCACTCCCGCAACCGCGACACCATGGTCCGGCTGTGGATCATCTACATGGTTTTAAACGCCGCCGAGACGCTGCTGCTGTGCCTGGGGGGCATGCCCCTGTTCGATTCCCTCTGCCACGCCTTCGGAACCGTTTCGACTTCCGGGTATTCCCCTTGGAATGCCAGCATCGGGCACTATGACAACGCCTATTTCGACTGGGTCATCATCATATTCATGTTCCTGGGCGGTATGACCTTCGTGCTTTTCTACCAGATGATCAAAGGCGACTGGCGGGGGCTGCGGATCAACACCGAGTTTCGCTGGTATGTTAGTTTCCTGCTTTTCTTCTGCGGGATCGTGTCGTGGATATTATGGCGGGAGAACACCTACGGTCTGATGGATGCCATCCGTTTCGGGACGTTTCAGGTCGTAAGCCTGCTGACCACCACCGGCTTCACCACGACCGACTACGAGCAGTGGCCTCAGGCGGCCCAGATGTTCCTCTTTGCCGTATGCTTTATCGGGGCCTGTGCGGGATCCACCACCAGCGGCATCAAGATCGTCCACTACGTGGTGCTGTGCAAGTTCATGGCGGCCGCCGTCAAGAAAATCTTCCTGCAGCCCATGAGCGTCATCTCGGTGCGCCTGAACCAGCGCCCGGTGGACGATTCCATCATCCAGCTCTCGGTGTGCTATTTCATCGTCAATATTTTCATGGTGCTGGGGGGGGCCTGCGTCATGGTGCTCACCGACGACATGGACTATCTCACCGCCATGAGCGCCGTGATCGCCACCCTGATGAATATCGGTCCGGGCTTCGGCGCTATTGGCCCGACCGAGAACTACGCCTTCATTTCCGACACCGGCAAATGGTTTCTCTCCTGGAACATGCTCGTCGGGCGGCTGGAGATGTTCTCGGCGCTGGTGATATTCTATCCTTCCTTCTGGAAAAGATGAGAAGTGTTTTCAAAACCCCGCCTGACACCCAACAGCGGCGTTGCCGGCCTCTTCAAAATGCTCACATACACAAGTATGCTGCGCTTTTTCATCGACCGGCGCCTTGCTCTTGGGCGTGATTCGGGGCTTTGAAAACACTTCTACCGCTTTGCCACCCCATTGCCCGCCAAGCAGTATCTCACTAGTCCTTACACTGTGCTGGTCAGGCCGGTTGTTTCGCGCATGTGGCGGAGGCGCAATAGGTTCAAGAGACGGCGTCGCCTCGCGAATGGTGTTTAGTGAGGCGCACGGAAGTACGCCGCAGCAAACACACCATGAAGCGCAACGCAGCTATTGAGCCTATTGCTTTACCCATGTGGCGGAGGCGTAATCGGTTCAAGAGACGGCGTCGCGTCGCGAATGGTGTTTAGTGAGGCGCACGCAAGTACGCTGCAGCAAACACACCATGAAGCGCAACGCAGCTATTGAGCCGATTACGCCTCCGCCTCGCTAACCCATAAAGAGTTTGTGCACGTCCTTAAGATGCATCGACTTGCAGAACACAATCACGCGCTCGTCGGGCAGGATGCGGGTATTGCCCACCGCGATCTGCCAGCGACCGTCGCGGTGGACGCTGCCGACCAGGATTTTGCCGTAGAACGAGGGGTCGATCTTGGCCAGGGGGATGCGGGTAATGGGGGAATTTTTGGCCGCCAGGATCTCGACGACCTCGGCGTCGAATCCGTGCAGATGGGCGACGGACAAAAGCTCACCGCGGCGAATGAATTTCAGGATCTCGTTGGCCGCGAGCACTTTTTTGTTCAGGGCGATGTCGGCGCCGCTGGTGGAAGCCAGCACCAGGTATTCTTCCTTGTTGACCATCGAAATGGTCTTGCGCTCCTTGCTCTGGTCCGCCCCGTTGTCGGTATCCATCAGATGCTTGGCCAGCATGCAGCTCATGATGTTGGTTTCGTTCTCGCCGGTGGTGGTGATAAAGGTGTCCATGTCCTTAAGACCGGCCAGGTCAAGGGCCTCGGCGTCGGACCCGTCCCCGTGCAGTATCTCGGTGTGATTGAGTTGCTCGCATAATTCGGCGGCACGGGCCTCGCTCTTCTCGACGATCTTCACCTGCACGTGCTTGCCCATGAGTTCGGCCACGCGGCAGCCCACCAGCCCACCGCCCAGGATCATCACCCGGTGGCGGCGCTGCTGCTTGACGCCCATCAGTTCCATCAATTTGGGCAGATCGTCCCTGGCAGCCATGATCAGGACCTGATCCTGGGGCAGGATCTCCTGATCGCCGCCGGGCAGAATGGTGGATATGCCCCGGGCAATGGCCACCACCCGAAAAGCGAAGGAATCGTGAGTCCGGGATAGGGTTTTGAGATTCTGATGGGCCAGGGGCGAATCCTCCTGGACTCGCGTGGCCAGCACCTGGGTCTGGCCGTCGGCGATTTCGATGATCTCGTTGCCGGCGGTGCGTTCGACCAGCCGCACGATTTCCTGGGCGGCCAGTTCTTCGGGGTGAATGATCAGGTCGATCTTGAGGTCTTCCGCTTTGAGCAGGGTATTCCTGCCGCCGAAATCCAGCGAACGCACCCGCGCGATCTTGATGGGAATACCGAAGCGGTCGGCGATCATGGCCGACAGCATGTTGACTGCGTCGTTGTCGGTGACGGCAATCAATACGTCGATGTTGGCGGCATCGGCTTCCCGCCAGCAATCGGTGCTCATCGCCGACCCCTGCACCAGGCGCGCGTCCAGGGAACCGTCGATGTGACGAATCAAGCGGCTGTCCGGCTCGATCGCCGTGACGGCGTAACCCTCGTGCACCAGGCGCTTGGCCAGGTAAGCGCCTACGCCGCCCAGCCCCAGAATCAGAATGTTCTCCGTGTTCGTCCGCTTCTTGCCCAGCATTGAAGTGCCTCTCTCATAGTCGAATAAGACGTCACAGCGGACATTATCGAATGCCGTTCAATTCTTGTCAACGCAGGGTTGCCCCGGCGGGCGGCAGCGACAGCGCCGATAGCCGCCTGGGAGCGCATCTGGTTGACAAAACGGCTTTTTCGGCTGAATTTCTCGATAATTACAAAAACTGGGCGAGATCCAACCCGATATCATCGAAAGGAATCGACGCATGTCGGAAACCAACACCGGTTCAGCATTCAATCTGGATGGGCACATTGCCTATTTCGACGAATCCGTGGTGAGCAAGACCCTGCTCAAAAAAGACGCCGGCAATATCACCCTGTTCGCGTTCGAGGCCGGCCAGGGGCTGAGCGAACACACCGCCCCGTTTGACGCGGTGGTCTATGTCGTGGACGGCGAAGCCGAGATTACCATCGGCGGTGAGCGTCAAACCGTTGTGTCCGGTGAAATGCTGATCATGCCGGCCAACATCCCCCACGCCCTGCACGCGGCCCGGCGCTTCAAAATGCTGCTGATCATGATTCGCAGCCCGTGAGAAAGCGGACGACCCCACGGGCCGGGTAGCGTCCGTATTGACGGCCCGGGGAAATCCTGCCATCCTTCCGACATTGTTCGGGGCCATGCCCCTGCCGTTTGTTCCACGGGGCGACCAATCGACCTCCCGGGCTGAATCGGAGTCCAATGCGCAAAGCTTCCGATGGGCGTCTGCAGCTGACCGTTTTTGCCCTGGTGTCCGCCGCATTCACCAATATATACGTGACCCAGCCGATCCTACCGGTGCTTCAAGGCGTGTTCGCGGCCGACATGGTCACTGTTTCGCTGACCGTTTCAGCCGTCATTCTGGGTATGGCCGTGTCCAACCTGCCCTTCGGCATTATGGCCGACCGTTGGCCGATCCAACCGATCATCATGACGGGCGGACTGGTGGTCGCCGGCGGCGGCCTGCTGTGCGCCGCCACGAACGAGTTGTGGATACTCGTCGGCGGTCGTTTTCTCCAGGGGCTGTTCATTCCGGCCCTGACCACCTGCCTGGTGGCCTATCTGGCCCGCACCCTGCCGGATGATCGCCTGAATGTCGTCATGGGCTCGTATGTTTCAGCCACCGTACTCGGGGGCCTGGGCGGGCGGCTGCTGGGTGGGGGTGTTCAAGTCTATCTCGGCTGGCGTCTCGCTTTCGTGGCCGCCGCCGTCTTCATTCTGGCCGCCACGATTTTCGCGGTCGCCTTCCTCCCACGCCGCAGGCTCGCCCCCGAGTCGTCGGTCGATGCCGTCGGATTCGCGTCGCTGCTGCGCAGCGCACCTTTGTTGCGTATTTGTGCAAGCGCCGCCGCCAGCTTTGCGGTCTTCTCGTCGATCTTTAACTATTTGCCTTTCCGTCTGGCGGAAGCACCGTTCAGATTTTCGACCCAACAGACCACGCTGCTCTATCTGGCCTACGTCATCGGCATCTTTATGGGGCCGCTTGCGGGCCGCGCCAGCAACCGCCTCGGCAGCGGTGTGACGATGATCGGCGGCACCGTCCTGCTGGGCCTGTCCGTGCTGATTCTCCTGGCGCCGTCCATCAGCGCTGTCGTGGCTGGCCTGATGGGTATCTGCGCCGGATTTTTCGCGATTCACGCCACTGCTGTGGGCGCACTCAATCGCAGGATTGCCGGCGGCCAGGGCCGCGCCAATGCCCTCTATGTGCTGTCCTACTATCTGGGCGGCTGGATGGGCATCACCCTTACGGGACTGGCCTACCAGCACGGGGGCTGGTCTGC
>JASJCV010000241.1 GCA_030065275.1 Desulfobacterales bacterium
TCCAGTTGCCAGGCGGCGTCGAAGGTATTGGCGTAACTGGCCAGCAGGATGACGGTGAAGAGAGCAAAGAGGCGGAGATGAGCGCCGTTATGTGCGCCAGCATCCGGGGGGCAAAGTAAAACGGGGGGAGCGTTGCTCCCCCCGTCGGTTGTTTGACTGTTCGCAATCAACGCGGGATTACTGGGCAAGCACTTTCTGATAAATGCTGCCGCCAGCAACCGTGGTCCAGCCATCGCCCTGGAGATTGATCGTGTTGGCATTCGTGTAATCAACCGGGCAACGACCGGAAACGTCGGTTACCGTGATGGTGATGGCCACGTTCGGATCGGCGGGGCCCACGATGGTGAAGGTGTTCTGGTTCGGGTTAAACGTGACGTCGGCCGTGGCGATGTCCGTGTGGGTCGGAATGGCGAAATAGTCCGCAATGTCGGCCGCGACGTTGTTGGCGTCGGATTCGGCCTGGGAGCAGAACGCCTTGTTACGATAAGCGATGAAGTTGGGAACGGCGATCGCCGCCAGGATACCGATGATGGCGATGACGATCATGAGCTCGATCAGGGTGAAACCTTCTTTGTTGTTTCGCAGTTTCTGCAGCATGTGAGTAGCCTCCTCATTAAAAAAGTTAAAAAAAATCGGGTTAATTGTGACGAATTCGCGCTGCCGCCGGTTTTTTGGGCAGGGTGTCTCTGATCACCAAGCCCCTGCAACAACCGCATTCATTTGCGTTGGGAATGTAGCAATTCGTATGCCACCTTCGGGCCTTAAAGTCCAACCGACAATACTCGTTTGAAATCGTTGTATTATTCCGCCGGTCCCATCGGGTGGCACCGAAAAAGTGAACGAAAACAGTCATTGATTTGTCAAAAATTGTCATTGCCCTGACATTATTTGTCATGGGTAACAGTTAGAAAGACGTGAGGATTTAAAATCAGAACCGGATATTATCACCTAAAGGTTCGATGTGGGGAGAACCGGGTGAAATCGGCGACCGGCAGCCAGGATCAGCCATCCCCCTGCAGTTTCCCCAGCCGGTGGCGGAAAGAGCGGAAGGTGATCCCCAGAAGCTCAGCGGCTTTGTTCTTGTTGCCGCTGGCCACCTCGAGGGCTTTCTGGAGGTAAGCATATTCGATCTCCCGCAGGATCACGTCCAGGGAGACTCCCTTGTCGATCTGATCGAGATCGTAGCGCTTGCCCTGAACGCCCTCGATCCAGCGGCGTTTGTGCACCGAAAGGGCCAGGCTTTCCGGCAGGATGATGTTGGTGGTGGAGAGCGCCACCGAACGTTCCATCAGGTTTTCCAGCTCGCGCACGTTGCCGGGGAAGTCGTATTTATGCATCAGGTCCACGGCGTAGGAGGATATCTTCTTGATCTCCTTTTCCATTTCGGTGGCGTATTTGTCCAGAAAATGCTGGGCCAGCGCCTTGATGTCGGCCTTGCGCTCCCTGAGTGGCGGCACCTTGATTTCGATGACGTTGAGGCGGTAGAAAAGGTCCTCCCGGAAGCGGCCCTCGATGACCTCTTCGGCCAGGTTCTTGTTCGTGGCGGAGATGATCCGGCAGTCGACGTTGATATCCTCGTTGCCGCCCACCGGCTTGAAGACCTTTTCCTGGACCACGCGTAGGAGCTTGACCTGCAGGGGCGTGCTGAGTTCTCCGATCTCGTCCAGAAATATGGTGCCGTTGTGGGCCGCCTCGAACAGCCCCTTCTTGTCCTGGGTCGCGCCCGTGAAGGCACCCTTGCGGTGACCGAAGAGCTCGCTCTCCATCAGGGTTTCCGGGATGCCGCCGCAGTTGATGGCCACGAAGGGCTGATCCGCCCGCTCGCTCTCGTCGTGGATGGAGCGTGCGATCAATTCCTTGCCGGTGCCGCTTTCACCGGAGACGAGGATATTGGTCCGCGTCTGGGCCACCTGACGGATGAGCTTATAGATGTGCATCATGGCCGGGCTGTTGCCGACGATCTTATTGAAGTGCACATTCTTTTTGAGGTCTTGGCGGAGGCTCTGGCTTTCCCTCTCCAGGGTGCGCAGCTCGAGCGCACGGGCGATGGTATCCAGCAGTTCGTCCTTGTCGAACGGTTTGGGCACATAGTCATAGGCGCCATCGTTCATGGCTTCGACGGCCATTTCGGCGGTGACGTAGGCCGAGATCATGATCACGACGATATTGGGGTTCTTTTTCTTGGCCGCCCGCAAGACGTCCAATCCGGTGATGTCCCCCAGATTAATGTCGCAGACGATCAGATCGTAGGCGGTTTTTTTCTGCATCTCGATGGCCTGGGTCCCGGATTCGGCGCAGTCCACCCGATAGCCTTTCTTGCTGAACAGGTATTCCAGCAACTCCCGCATACTGAGTTCGTCGTCCACGACGAGTAGATGGTAGTCTTTTTCGGTCATGCTGTTTCCTAACGCTCGGAATTCAGATTCAAAATCCGCGGCGCGCGCCCGGGGGCGGTATCACCGGGGCCGGTCGACGCGATTCGAAGGCTAATCGTCCTAATCGTCCAGGGCGAACACGACCCGCCCGGCAACGATCGTGGTCGTGGCGCGGCCCTTCAGCGTCCAGCCCTCAAAGGGCGTGTTCCGGCTTTGGGACCGGAAATTATCGGCCGACACCGTGAAAACCGCATCCGGGTCGATGATCGTGATGTCGGCCGGCATCCCGGTCTGCAGCCCGCAGGGCACGCCGATAATCCGGGCCGGATGGCAGGCCATCAGTTCCACCAGGCGCGGCAGCGACAAGACCCCGTCGTGCACCAGTTTCAGGGCCAGGGGCAGGCTTGTCTCGAGCCCGATGACGCCGTTGGCGGCCAGGTCGAACTCCAGCTGCTTTTCGATGCTCGAATGGGGTGCGTGGTCGCTGGCAATCGCGTCGATGGTGCCGTCGGCCAGGCCCTGGCGGATGGCGTCCCGGTCGGCCGCCGTGCGCAGGGGCGGATACATTTTCATGTTGGGGTCGTAGTCGCACACGGCTTCGTCATCCAGGGTGAAATGGTGCGGCGCGGCCTCGGCTGTTACCGCGACACCCTGCGACTTGGCGATCCGGATGGCATCCACGGCCTCGCGTGTGCTGACATGCGCAAGGTGGAGTTTTCCGCCCGTGAGGCCTGCCAGGGCGATGTCGCGTTGGACCATGGCGCTCTCGGCGACGTTGGGGATACCGCGCAATCCGAGCCGTGTGGCGGTCGGCCCCTCGTTCATGGCCCCGTCGGCCGAAAGCAGCGGGTCCTCGCAATGGGCGATGACGGGGCAGCCCGCGCCTCGGGCGTATTCCAACGCACGGCGCATCAGCAGGCTGTTGGCCACCGGCAGGCCATCGTCGGTGAAAGCCACCGCACCGGCCGCCGCGAGTTCGTAAAACGGCGTCAATCCCTTTCCGGCCAGACCGGGGCTGATGGCCGCCACCGGATAGACCCTGGCGGCCCCGGCGCTTTGTGCCCTTTCCAAAATGAATTCGGTCACCTGGGCACAGTCGTTGGGCGGATGCGTGTTGGGCATGGCGCAGACGGCCGTAAAACCTCCGGCGACGGCGGCGCGGCAGCCGCTGGCGATGGTTTCCTTGTATTCCTCGCCAGGTTCGCGCAGATGGACGTGAAGGTCGATCAGCCCGGGGGCGACGATTTTGCCGCGGGCAGCGATCACCTTCACGCTTTTTTCCGCCTCGCCTGTTCCCCCGCCGGGTTTGAGGGCGGCGATTCGCCCCTCATTTATATAGAGGTCGGCCTCCCCGTCGAAATGGCCCGGATCGATGATGCGCCCGCCGCGGATGATCAGGTCCATCGCTATTTGCCTCCCAGCACCAGATATAAAAGGGCCATGCGCACGGCCACACCGTTGGTGACCTGTTCCAGAATGACCGCGTAGGGTCCGTCCGCCACCTCGGGCGCGATCTCGACACCGCGGTTCATGGGCCCGGGGTGCATGATGAGGACATCGTCCGAGGCCTTCTGCAGCCGCTCGAGATTCAGTCCGAATACGGCGGCATATTCGCGCTCGTCGGGCATGAGAAACTGAGCCTGACGCTCTTTCTGGATGCGCAGCATCATGATCACGTCCGCGCCGCCAATGGCATCGTCCAGCGAAGGGGCTACCTTGACCCCCATCTGCTCGATCCCGATGGGCATCATGGTCGGCGGCCCGCAGACCGTGACATGGGCACCCATTTTCTGGAATCCGACGATATTCGAGCGCGCCACCCGGCTGTGGGCGATATCCCCCACGATCAGGAGGTCGAGCCCCCGCAGACGGCCCATTTTTTCCCGTACCGTCATCAGATCGAGCAGGGCCTGGGTGGGGTGCGCATGCATGCCGTCGCCCGCATTGATCACGCTAGCCTCGCAGTGATGCGCCAGGAAATGCGGGGCGCCCGCCGATCCGTGCCGGATGATGATCACGTCCGGCTGCATGGCTTCGATGTTCTGCACCGTGTCGAGCAGCGTCTCGCCCTTGACCGCGCTGCTGGTGGCTTTGGAGAAGGAAAGACTGTCCGCGCTGAGGCGTTTGGCGGCCAGATCAAATGATGATTTGGTGCGGGTGCTGGGTTCGTAGAAAAACTGGACCACGGTCTTGCCCCGCAGCGTGGGCACTTTTTTGATCGGCCGGCGCGAAATTTCCTTCATGCGCACCGCCGTATCCAGGATCATGCGGATATCGGCGTCTGAAAGCGACGCCATGTCCAAGATGTGTTTATGCCTCATCCCCCCCATGCGTCCCCCGTTTGATGGCCCGCTGGCCGTCAAAAACGACATTACTCGATCATGCTGCCGATGCGGCGCCAGCGCACCGCAAAGTCATCCTTGTTCCAGGACCAGTAGATCATGAACGCCTTGCCCCGCAGTTCGCTGTAGTTGACAAAATTCCAGAAGCGGCTGTCGTTGCTGCGGTCGCGGTTGTCGCCCATGACGAACAGGCTGTCCGCAGGCACTTTGATCGGACCGAAATTGTCCCGCGGATTGTTGCGCAGAACAAAAGCGTCCTTGTGGACGGCGTATGTGCTGGCCTCAGGTTCGCCGTTGACATAAACAACCTTGTTGCGGCACTCCACCGTGTCGCCGGGAATACCGACCACGCGCTTGATGAAATCCATCTTCGGGTCCTGGGGGAACTTGAAGACGACGATGTCGCCCCGTTCGGGCTCCGCAACAGGAACCAGGGCTTTGTTGGTGAAGGGCATCCGGATGCCGTAGATGAACTTATTGACAAGGATATGGTCGCCGATCAGCAGCGTGTCCTCCATCGAACCGGATGGTATTTTAAAGGCCTGGACAATAAACGTCCGAATGAAAAGAGCCAGCAGGATGGCCAGGAGAATGGCTTCGACGTTCTCGCGCAGCCGGGATTTGGGTTTGGGGCCGGTTTGGCTGTCCGGCGTGGTCGAGGTTGGTTTCAAGACGGGTCGGCACCTTTCATATTAAAGACCTGCAAAATCAGGTTGTTTGATTCACGGCCCGGATTCAACTTTGACGGTTTCCAAAAAAATGTCCGATATCGGCGCAACGCTTCAGCCCCCGTTATGGCGGCGTACTGTAAGTACGCCGCATTCCTCGGGATTCACAAGCCGTATCTCGAGCTTTTTCCGAAACTGCCTGGAAGATGACTTATTGCGCGTCCATCCACCTTTGGGTCGAATCCGGCTGGCGGTCGCCTGGCCATTGGCTTCAGGCCAGCAGCCAGACGCCCGCGCGGAATGTCAGATTGGTCAGCAGCCCCGCGGCGAGATCGTCGGCCACAATGCCGCGCCCCCCCTTGAGACGCCGGTCAAGCCATCCGACCGGAAAGGGCTTGAGCACATCGTAGAAACGAAAAATCACGATGGTGATCAAGCAGCCGGAAAACGATAGCTTGAGGCCCAGGCAGGCCACCATGACACCGGCGATTTCATCGATCACCACCGCCCCCGGGTCAGCCTGGTTCAACAAAGCCCCAGCCCGGTGGGCAATGTGGACGGCGGCGGCCGCAAACACGGCGACCAGGACCAGTGACACCCCCCACGACAGGTGGCTCAGTCCCCATCCCAAAGGAAGCGCTGCAAAGGAGCCGACCGTTCCCGGGGCGTAAGGCGAATATCCGCACCCTCCCCCCGTCGCCAGGAAAAGGACGTCACGATCCTTTAAAAACATGGCCCGTGTCTATATTCAGTACCCTTTTTTGTCAATGACTGTATCCAAGGCGTCAGCCGCCTCGCGCCCTGCCGGGGAAGGTGACCGATCGCCCTGCCGATCAGGTCACAGGCACCCCACCAGCGCGGCGAGGTCTTCTTAGGGCGTTCCGGCGGTGCACCGATATCGATCAGGGTACCAAAGGCATGTCTCCGCCGATGCCCGCGAGGCAATCGAAACGGGCAAGTTGCAAGCCATTTTATTCCGGTTTCGTTCCCCTCGCCGGCAAGCCGCTGTAGCGCCGGACGATTCCGATGACCAATTCACAGGCGCGAACCATGTCCGCGAGGGCCACGCGTTCTTCCCGGGTGTGCGGATCGTGCATGCCCGTTCCCAGAACACCGGCGGTAATGCCCTTCTGGAAGAAAACATTGGCGTCCGAACCGCCGCCGGCCGGCTGGGTCCGGAGATGCCGTCCGAGTCGATGGGCGGCGTCCACCGCCAATTGAACCACCTGATGGTCTTCGGGGATATGGGTGCGCTGGAAATCCTGTTCGAGATGATAGGCAAACCAGGGTTTGGGGCCATCATCCGGGAAGCCTGGAAAACGATCCACGGCGTCCTGAAAGGTGTCGATGATTCGGCGGGTGGCCTGCTCCAGCTTCGCTTCGTTGTGGCTGCGGACTTCGGCATCAATGGTGACCCGCGCAGGAACGATGTTGGTGGCCACGCCACC
>JASJCV010000242.1 GCA_030065275.1 Desulfobacterales bacterium
AATCGGTGATCGGATTTTTCCGATGATCAACAAGCAATCGACCTCCGCCACCAAGGTCGAAGATAACCTGGGTGTTCAGAAAATTTTGAGAATCGTTGCGGCTGCCATGGCCAAGCGGATGAAAGGCGTTCTCAGGACACTGGAGGCTCGGACCGCTGAAATTTTCCGTGACCGCGACCTTCACGCACGCTACGGCGGGCACAGCCGGAAGATTGGCATTCATCTCCAAAGAGGAATACGCATCGCTGACGCGCTGCTGGATTTTGCCACCCCCCAGGCCCCCCAGACGTTTTCCCTCGACCTCAACGCCGCGGCCCGTGAGGCCGTTGCCATGTACAGTGAATGCTTCTCGGGGCTGCGGATAATGCTGGAATGCAGCGCCGGGCCACTCGTCGTGAAGAGTGATTCCTGCCGGCTCCGAAAATTGATCCTGGAACTGTTGGCCAATGCCGACGATGCCTGTCCCGAGGGGGGAGAAGTGTGTTTGAAAATTACAAAACAAAACGTAACGGATCCCCCCGAATTATCAATAAATACTTCGAAGCTGCGCAAAGCGCATCTGACCGTGGAGGACAACGGGCCCGGGATGCCGGCGTGTTTGGGTATCCACGCTTTCGATCCATTCACCTGTGCCGCGGTGGGGCGCAGGCGCAAGGGACTTGGACTGGCCGTCGTATCCGGCATCGTCAGAGCGCACGGTGGCCGCATACGGTATTTCAACCGACCCTCAGGTGGTTTCGTGATCGACATCGAACTGCCCCTGGAGAATAAAACTGAACAGCCACCAGCCGTTGATTTTCCGCTGCCATGAAAAAAATACTGCTCGTCAATCCGCATGACACGGCTCAGTCAGGTTTCAGCAACCCCCCTCTTGGATTGCTCTATCTGGCGGGAACCCTGCGCGTCCATGGGTTCGAAGTTCACCTGGTGGATGGTTGCCTCAAGGGAAAGGCCGCCATTGACGAGGCCCTGGAACGGTTGCAACCCGATGCTGTCGGCATCAGTTGTCTGACGCCTGGCCGGCACCGGGCGTTGGAGATCGCCGCCCAGGCCAAAAAGCAGAACCCGAAGGCCCTCACGGTTTTGGGCGGGGCGCATCCGACCATCATGTATCGACAGATCTTGAATCACTACCCCTTTGTCGATGCCATCGTACGGGGAGAAGGCGAGCACGTTTTTTCAGAACTCCTGCAGGAAAAGCCGATGACCGATATCAAGGGTCTGGCCTTCAGACAAAAGGACAGGATCTTGGATACCGGTCTCAGCGTTCCCGTCGACAACCTTGACGATCTGCCGATGCCGGCTTGGGACATGGTGGACCTGCAATGTTATCCGGCCATTGACCGGGGCACCTATCACGGCATCGACCTGGCTGCCGTGCCGCGAATCTCCGTGATCTATTCACGGGGATGCAGCGGACGATGCCACTTCTGCTCGAGTTGGTGGATCTGGAAAGGTTGGCGCTGCCGTTCGGCCGCCAACATGGTCGATGAAATCGAGTGGCTCTACCGCGAACAGCAAATTCGCCACTTTTGTTTCGCCGATGACGCCCTCACGGTCGATCGTCAGGCAACGCTTGCGCTCTGCGACGAGATTATGCGGCGTGATTTGCGAATCGTTTTTCATGCCACGACCCGTTCGGACTGCGTCGATGCAGAGATCCTACGGGGCCTGAAAGCGGCTGGTTGCTATAAAATCGCTGTCGGCGTGGAAACCGCCTCCCAGCATCTCCTGAACCGCATGGGCAAAGACAATGAAGTCGAATCTGCCGAAAGGGCGATTCGTCTCAGCAAAGAGGCCGGTCTGCTTACGACCGCTTTGATGATTGTCGGCAATGTGGGTGAAACCGATGCGACCATTGCCGAGAGTCTTGCGTTTCTGCGACGCTCCCAACCGGATGACATTGGCACCGTCGGCGGGTTGTGGATTCTTCCCGGAACCCGCCTGCATGCCGATTGCAAGCGCAGCGGTTACATCGACGATGAATTCTGGCTGAGCGACGCCCCGTACAAGATATACACCCGCGAGCATTCCCTCGAAAGACTGACCAACTTCAAAAAGCGATTGATGACTTACAAAAACGACGCCAAAGGACACCCTATGAGCGACCCGACGCCCCGCCACCAGTCCGGCGATTCATTCCTCGCCAAATGGAACCGCTATGTCGACAGCACAGTCAATGAATATTCGGCAACCAGCCGGTGGCAGGGGGTGGACGCGCTGCATCGGGAGCTTTTTCAAAAAATTCCGGCCGAATGCAGCGCGGTCCTCGACCTGGGTTGCGGTGACGGCTGGAGTACCAACGAATTGATCGCGATGGGCAAGGCGGCGGTCGGGGTCACGATCAATCCGACCGAAGTCCGTCATGCCCGTGAAACTTACGGTATCGAACTGCATCTGCAGGACATGCACGATCTACAGTTTCCCGATGGACACTTTGACTGCATCTACTGCCGCGAATCCTTCGAGCATTGTGTTGCGCCGTATATCGCGCTGTGCGAGATGAACCGCGTCCTCAAGCCCGGTGGATATGCCCTGATCAACATACCGGATGCCGTCTGGATTCGGGAAGACTCGCATTTTTCTGTCCTGTCACCGCCCCAGATGCATGAAATGTGCTACAAGTGCCGCTTCCAGATTGTCCGGTCAGGCCGGACCGAACTCGGTCATTACTGGTATCTGGCCCGCAAGGTGGCGGCGATCGATGAGCCTTGTCCCTACCCCGCCCCGGATCCCCTTGCCTTCCAACCTGCGGTGGACAGCAGCACGGAAAATGACGCCCCCGAAGTTTCGAAGCCACGCATCATCGGGATGCTGCGCATCAAAAACGAAGCCGCCTGGATCGCCGATGTCCTCACCAAGGCCGCTGATCTGGTGGACGGGTTTGTCATCCTGGACGACGGTTCCACCGATGCCACCCCTGCCATCTGTCGGGCCCATCCCCGTGTGCTGCGCTACGAGTGGCAGAACGAGCGGGAAACGGACGAGGTCCGCGACAAGAACCGTCTGCTGCAATGGACACTGGAAGAAAACCCCGACTGGGTGCTGGCCCTGGATGGCGATGAAGTGCTTGAAGATGTCGCCGTGGCGACCATCCGCGCGAGTATCCGTACGGCGCGTCCCGACGTCACCAAACTCGGGATCAGTTTTCTTTACATGTGGGATTCGGAAGACGCCTACCGCATCGATGGGCACTACCGCGAAGTGCGCCATCCGCGGCTTTTCAGAGTGACAGGTCTGCCCATGGCCCCGGAGGCCTTGACCTATTCACCTTCCCGCTACGGGTCCAATTTTCACTGCGGCAGCGTACCAACCAACCTGCCTGGTGAAATGCAATTTCTGGATGTGCGCGTCAAGCACTACGGTTATTTTGAAGCCCGGCGGCGCCAGGAAAAAAAAGTATTCTACGCAACCCGGGATCCGGATAACGCGTCGGCAGGGTATTACGACCATCTGACGGCAACGGATGGTATCCGGCTGCGTGCCTACCGGGAACGAAGCACCGCCGAAGTCCTGCGGCCGGATGGATCGCCCGATGATGCCCTGCAGGCGCTGAAGCGTGCCGGCAATCCCCTGTGGCAGAGCGCGCTGTTTTATACGCCGGACTGTCAAAGCCACCTGGACATCGGCACCAACCTCGGCCATACGCTCAAGGGTCTGGACCCCGAACGAATCACGGTGATTGAAGCCTACGGCCCGGCCGCCCGAGAACTGGAGCACTTGTATGAACGCGTGATTCAGGGCGATGCGCGTGACATCGTACCCGATCTGGCCGCCCGGAACGAATTTTTCGATCGCATCACGCTGTTCGACGTGATCGAGCATCTGACCAGGGATGAGGGCGAAACCCTGCTGGATCAGCTGGAAACGATGGCTTTACAGGAAATCGTTCTGTTCGTACCCCTGGAGACGCCCGCCCTGGTCGAATCGCCGGCTTACCGCGAGTTCATGCAACGCCAGTTCGCCCGCATACCGGCCGACCAGCACGCCCTTCAGCAGCACCATGCGCACTGGTCGCCGGAAGATTTTGAACGCCGGGGCTACATCGTCACCCTCATCGAAGACTTCCACATGCCAGGCTTTCACGCCTTCTTTGCCTGCAAGTATTTTTTAAAAACCACGGCCGAACTCATGCAGCAGCGCATTGCCGGCTATCTGGCGGATGCGCGCCCCACGGGCTCCGTTCCGGCAGACACGCCCATGCCCAGGGCCACGACATCCGATGCGGCCGCGCCTGTTTTTGGCGGCATCGGAGCGCATTCAAAAGTGCATGCGCCGTCGCTGGTCACTCATCCCGAGCATATCTTCATCGGTGAGCGTGTCATGGTCCGCCAGGGGGCGAGACTCGAGGCCATCACCGATTACCGCGGCCATGTTTACGAGCCGGAGCTGCGTATCGGCGACGGAACCCAGATCGAACTCGACGCCCACATTGGCGCCGCCCGCTCCGTGCGCATCGGCAAAAAGGTGATGATCGCCGGACGGGTGACTATTCTCGACCATGACCACGGGTACCGCAATCCGCTTCAACCGCCCATCGATCAACCCCTGGATATCGCCCCCATCGTTATCGAAGACGGTGCCTGGCTGGGTGAAAACGCTGTCATCTGCAAAGGGGTCACCATAGGCCGCCATGCCGTGGTGGGCACCAACAGCGTTGTCACGCGGAACGTCCCCCCCTGGGGGGTGGTCGCCGGAGCGCCCGCCCGGCTGATAAAATACTATAACCACGGGACGGAGACTTGGGTGGAAAGCGCCTCTGAAGACAGGTTGAAGGCCTCCATCGTTATTCCGGTGCACAATCATTGCGACTATACCCGCGCCTGTATCGAGGCCATTGTCGAGGAAACACCGGAGGGGGTCTATGAAATCATCGTCGTGGACAATGCATCCAGCGACGCAACGCGGGAACTCTTGGATCGACACGCTGACCGTGTCCTAACGATTCGAAATGACACCAATCGCGGATTTGTCGAGGCCTGTAATCAGGGTGCCGCGGCGGCTCGTGCACCTTATGTCGTTTTCTTGAATAACGACACCCTCCCCCAGAAAGGTTGGCTGCAGGCGCTGATCGATGCACTTGAGCACCATGACAAAGTCGGCGCGGTGGGCGCCAAGCTCATCTATCCCGACGGTCGTCTCCAGGAAGCGGGAGCGGTTGTCTTCAGCGATGGAAGATCCAAGAATTTCGGTCGCGGGGACGATCCGGACAAGCCCGAATACAATCGCATCTGCGAGGTCGATTACTGCTCGGGCGCTTGCCTGATGGTGCGGCGCGACCTATTCGAAAGCCTCGGCGGATTCGATATGCGTTATGCGCCGGCCTATTATGAAGAGACCGATTTATGTTTCGGTTTGCGGGACCAAGGTTACCGCATTCTCTATGCGCCGGCATGCCGCGTTTATCATCACGGCTCCGTAACGGCGGACAGCAACCCCCAGGAAAGTGTCCGCAAATATATCGACATTAATCGAAGTAAATTTATTCAAAAATGGTTGCACGTTATCGTTGAGCATGAAGCGCCTCTCGAGGGGCGGGACCGGTTGTACACGAGTGATCGTCGCCTGATCGGCCGCCGCACGATGCCGGATTCAGCATGTTGGGCGTTTGACGAAAGTGGACCGGAATTGGATATGGAAACGTTCGCCCGACAAGTTCACGCCCAAGTTAAAGAATGGGTCGCGGCCGGACGCCATGCTGAGGCCCTATCCCGTTTGGAGACCCTGACCCGGCTGCGGCCTGACGATGCAATGGCGTACAATGATCTGGGCGCCCTGTACTACGCCCGCGGCGATAAGGATTTGGCCCAAAGATGTTACCATCGCGCGGTTGAACTCGCCCCTGAAAACCTGACCTTCCGCAAGAATCTGGCCGATTTCCTTTTTATGGAAAAAGGTTTGGTGGCAGAGTCCCTGAGCCATTATCATTACATCCTGGAAAAGCATCCCCGCGATGTGGAGACCCTGATCGCTCTCGGGCATGTTTGCGCGCGCTGTGATCAACTGGATGATGCCGCCGCCTTCTTCAATCAGGCCCTCGCGGTTGATCCGGATAATGCCGAAGTGCACCGGCATCTCGACTCACTGCACCCATCGGCGAACAAACCGAACGCGGGAACCGAACCAGATCCAGAATGCACGGACCATGAACTTGCTCAGCGCCTTGTTTCCCAGGAACGCATTTCCGAAGCCATTGGGGTGCTCGAGCGTCAGGTGGCCGCTTCTCCCGAGGATGCCCTGGCCCACAATGACCTGGGCGTTCTTTACTATCAGACGGATCGTAAGGATCTCGCCCTGCAGTGTTACGAACGCGCCATCGAATTAGTACCGCAAAATCTGACGTTCCAGAAAAACCTGGCCGATTTTCAATGTATTGAACTCGGCCGGTACGTCGAAGCCAAACAAATCTACCATAAAATTTTAAAGCATAACCCCGGCGATGATGAATGTCGTCAAGCCTTGGCGTTTATCGCGGACAAAGAGGGGCTTTCCCGCGTGAACACCGAGACCCGTCCGCCCGCGGTTCCAGCGGTGGTGACGCCGCCCCGGCACCAATCGAACAAACATCAGAGCGGCGGCCGCTTTGGCGCCGAGCGCATTGTGGTCGTAAGCAACCACCGGCCCTGGTTCGACCGCGGCAGTTCTGATCTGCGCATCCACCACCTATTGAAGATCATGATCGCGCAAGGGGCCGACATCCTTTTTCTGTAGCCGGGCAAAGACGATGACGACCCGTCTTATGGACAAATCTATGGAAACGGCGTCGAATTTCGCCGGATTCCATACGACCCGACGGCCTATTGTGATGCGAT
>JASJCV010000243.1 GCA_030065275.1 Desulfobacterales bacterium
GGCGGGCGTTCCAGCGACCTTCATGAACCAGAAACTCATGCTGGGGGTCATGTACATGGAGAGAAACCAGGACGACAGGAGCAGAATGATCACCACCATGGGCAGGGAAAAGGCATATTCCCCGGTCTGGCCATCGATCAGGAGCATGGGGATAAAGGCCAGGATGGTGGTGAGTGAAGAAGTCAACAGGGGGATGGCCAGGGTGCGCCCGGTTTCCAGGCAGGCGGCCCGTTTCTCTTCGCCCCGTTCCAGCCGCGAGCGGATGTCCTCGGCGATCACGATACCGTTGTCCACCAGCATACCCAGGGCAATGATGGCCGAGGCAATCGAAACCCGTTCCAGTTCAATGCCGACGGCGCCCATGATGATCAGGCCCATCAGCATGGTCATGGGCACGAAGGAGCCCACGATCAACCCCGTGCGCACGCCCAGAAAGAGCATGACCACCACCAGGACGATGGCCAGCGTCTGGTAGACGTTGCTGAGGGCCCCGTTGACGGCCACCTCCACCAGGTCGGGCTGAAAGGTGGCGAACTCCATGACGTAGCCCAGCGGCAGCTCGGATTCCAGCGCACGCACCTTCTGGGTCAGGGCCTCGCCAAAGGCCACCGAATTGACCCCGGGCGTGATAGAAACACTGATGACGATGGAAGGCCGGCCATTGTAGTAGGCCAGGCTCTGGGGGGGATCCTCGTAGCCCCTGACGACGGTCAGCAAATCCGTGAGCTTGACCGTCTGGCGGGTGTCGGGAATGGTGATCAAAACGTTTTCGATGTCTTCGATCTTCCTGAAGTTGCCGGTGGGTTCCACAATCACGTCCTGACCGGCGGCGTCGACACGGCCACCGGGTAGGACCACATTCTGTCTGACGAGGGTGTTGATGATCTCGCTGCCCGTGATGCCGAACTGCTCGAGTTTGGCGGATGAGAAGGTCAGAAAGACCTGTTCCTCCTGGACACCGAAGAGTTCGATCTTGCGGATGCCGTTGAGTTCATAAAGCCGGTCACGGATGTCGCGGGCCACCAGGCGCATTTCGGCCATGGAGAACCCGTCGCTCCACAGGGCGATGGTGGCCACGGCCACGAGCCCGAATTCGTCGTTCACGAAGGGGCCGATGGTGCCCTCGGGCAGTTCGGGCTTGATGTCGGACATCTTGTTGCGGACCTTCTGCCAGATCAGGTCGAGGTTGTCGTATTCGTCGCGGGTTTCGGCATGGATGACGGTCACTCCGGTTTTGGAGTCCGACCAGATTTCGTCGATTTCGGGCAGGGTGCGGATCTGGGCCTCGAGGTGGCGGGTGACCAGGTCCTCCATGTCGGCCGGCTCCATACCCGGGAAAAAGGCCGTCACCACGATTTCACGAATGACGATGGGCGGATCTTCCTGGCGCGGGAAATTTAAAAACTGTAAGACCCCGAAGATAACGACGGTGACGATGAAGGTGATGGTCAGGCGCTGGGTGTCCAGGGCAAAGCGGGTGATCAGGGCCATGATTTAAAATTCCTTGTGCATGATAGAACGCATGGTCAGTGCGCGTAATCTAACAGGATGCTATGGAGACAGGTCTTTTGGTTTCGATCTAAACCCTCCACCTCTGGTGGTCAATCCAAAGAGGTTTCTCCGGTCCGGAGGTTTGCTTCAGATATTATCTCTTCATTTTCTTTCACGTGAAAAGAAAACGAAGCAAAAGAAAACGCCCGTGTCCCGCCTAACCCTGCGCGTCGCCAAAACCGGCCGTTGAAGCGGCGCCTCATGCCGCCAGGCCGCGTTGCCCGATTTGCTCGGGTGCTCACAATCTGGCGATTGCTGCGCGCCTCGCCACATCTGGCGCCTTGCCTGACAGCATGATGCTTGCTTCATCAAACGTTTTCTCGCTCGGCGCGTGCCGGAACTCGCTTCGCTCAGACAGCCCGGCGCGCTTTTTCCCGTCCGCATCGCCGATGCTCGGCGCGGGACAAAAGGGGAAAAAAGCCCGACCGCAGTACTCGAGGCCTCTTGGGGGGCTACCTGATGCCTCCCGATCATCCGGTGACTCACTCTTTAACCTGGGTCGGGTCCAGCAGTTTGACCTTCTGCCCGTCTTCCAGGAAACTGACCCCGGCCACGGCGATGACTTCACCGCCGGAAAGGCCCTCGACGACCATGATCCGGTTGCCCTCCACGCTTCGAATTCCCCTGACGGGGACCTTTTTGACGGTCGATGTGCCGGAATCGTAGACAAAAACAAAGCCCCGCTTGGACGCTTTGCCGGCGGTCAGGGCCGAAATCGGCACCAGGAAGGCGCGCTGGTGATCAGCCGTCGCAATCGCGAAGGTGACCTCCGCGGTCATGCCCGGACGCAGTTTGAGGTCCATGGTCAGGATCTTGATCTTGACCGGGAAGGCATTGGCCGTTCCGGCCACGCGGCCGACATCGGTGACGATGCCGTTGTAGACCTGCGTGGGATTGATAGGGAAAATTATACGGCAACGCTGCCCGATATAAATCCCTTCGATATCGGTTTCGGGGATGCTCGAAACCACTTCCATGGTCCCCTCGATGAAGACATCGTAGATCGGATCGCCGCGCTTGACCTCGAAGAAGGGCTCCACGTGGCGCGTGGCGATTACGCCGTCGAAGGGGGCCAGCAGTTTGGTTTTGGTCAGATCGCGCTTGACCAGGTTAAGTTCGGAGACCGCCACCTTGACGTTCTCGCGGGCGCTCTCGAAGGCCGCCTTGGCCTGGTCCACCGAGGATTGGCTCACAGCCCCCGGGCTTTCTTCATTAACCTTGCGGTAGCGCGCGTACTCGGCTTCCTTCTCGGTGAGTTGCGCCCGCGAGCGTCGTAGCTTGGCCTGGGCCGCGTCTACGTCCAGGTTGAAGGTCTTGGGATCCAGGGTGGCGATGACCTCGCCCTCAGTGATTTCCTGGCCCACGTCGAAGAGGACATCCTTGACATTGCCGGAAACCTCGAAGCTCAGGCTCGATTTGTCCACCGGTTCGATGACGCCGGAGAACCGCCGGGTCTGGGCGCGGCCGCGCTCTTCGATTTTGATGGTCTTGATGGCCCGAATTACTTCCTTGGGCGGCGGGGCTTCCTTTTGGCAGCTGGAGGCCACGGCGGCCATCATCAACAGCAGCATCAATCCAATGATTGTTGATCGCATCATTCAATTTCCATTTCTGAAAAAAGTTTTAGGCGTCAAGTGAAACCGAATCCAATCCCCATCGGGTTGGGCGGCCCCTTCGATGGTCGGGTGTCGGCCGCGATGTCTTGATCGGGCCTGCATCGGGGTCACGGGTTCCAGTGGTAGTCGCGGATGATGATTTCGAGCTGGCGCTGCAGCACGGCGAACGAGAAGAACTGCTGGCCCAGCTTGTAATTGGTTTCGACCATGCGTTTGCGCAGGCGCTCGTCGGTCAGCACCCAGCGGGTTTTCTGAACAGCTTCTTCGGTGACGTAGCCGTCGATCTCGATAACCTGGAAGCCCTTGGGCTTGATGTCCTTGTGGTAGATGGAGTAGTTGTTGACCACGATGGGCTTGCGGAAATAGATCGCTTCCAGGAAAGCGTTGCCGAACCCTTCGAAGGTCGAAGGGTAGGTCACGAGATCGGCGTGGGGGTAGATGTCTTCGAGGGTGTAGATCTTGCGGCCGCCTGGGGTCCGGCCGCGGTGTTCGTTGATGATATTGGCGACGAATAGCGTTTCCACCCCCATCATCTGCGAGTATTCGCGCAGGCGCATTTCATAGTCGTACCCCTCGTCGCCCGAGGCGTGGGAGATGACGAGCTTGGCTTTCATGCCCAGGCGGCTGACCAGCTCGATGGCGTGCTCGATGCCCTTGCGCTGGACGACCCGGGTGGGCTGCAGGACGAGCAGTTCGTCGTCGGCCAGCCCCAGGGATTGGCGCACGTCTGCGGCATATTCGTCGGGCGGGGCCGGCGGGAAGTCGAAGTCCATGACATTCGGGCTGACCACGGCCGAGATTCCGGTGCGCAGACTCAACTGGGCGCTGGCATGGGAGTTGATCACCACGTGATAGATGCTGGGCAGGTTGGGTGGAAAGGCCAGGCAGAGGTAGTCGCCGATGGCGTTGTTGGTAAAGCGGTCCCGCTCCCAATAGAAATCATGGTGATGGGCGATGGTGGGGATGCCGGTCTCGGCGATGAACTCGGTGACGGCCACCCCGAGCGGGATATTCAGCGGGATCGTCAGCGCGTTTTCGACAATGATCAGGCCGAGGTCGAACTGCTTCACAAAGGCGTAGAGATGGTCTTTGAGCCCGTTCTTGAGGGTGTGAAGTTTGTCCGTGATGTCGCGTTTGCGGACCTCGAGATCGAAGCATTCGAGATACACCTCTTTAATGGCCGGGTGCGTGAAATGCGCTTCGGGGCAGGGGTAGGACAGCTCCTCGGGCCGATCGAGTTCGCCGGCGAAATAAAAGCATTTCAGCCCCATACCCTCGAGGACATGGGCCCATTTTTCGATTTCCAGCGACACCCCGTCGGTTCCGGCGATGCGGGTCGAAATGATGCCGACGTTTTGCAGCTTATTTTTGACCAGGGTCTTTGGCATGAGGGCTCCCGGGGCGGGTGGTGATCACGAAAACCGCGTGAGCGCATGGCCTCCCGCCGCCGCGCGGGATAGCCAGCCGGGGATCATCGCGGTTGTGTCGCCGTTATCATTGGGCATTTGGGATGAAGCCGCCGCAGGGAATGCGCGAGGACGCTGGCTCGGGCGAAACCCCGCCGACGGCCACGGAAGCGATAGTAGACGCTGGTGCGCATTTTTTCAAGCCGTTATCGGCTTTCAGGAGCGATCGTCCAGGGCCGCCACGCCCGGAAGAATCCTGCCTTCCAGAAATTCAAGCGAAGCCCCACCGCCGGTGCTCACATGTGATACCCGGTTTTCGAGACCGGCCTGGCGAACCGCCGCGGCGGAATCGCCCCCGCCGATCACGGTGATCGCTCCCCGGTCGGTGGCCTCCGCGAGAATGCCGGCCACCGCTAAGGTGCCGCGGGCGGCGGCGTCGATTTCGAAGATTCCCATGGGGCCGTTGCAGACGATGGTGCGCGCTGCGGAAAGGCGCGCACGGAAATGCTCCACAGTCGCCTCGCCGATATCGATTCCGGTCCACCCGGCCGGCATGCGCTCCACGGCAACCGTCTGGACAGCGCCCACCTGGCGTTCCCCGATGTCGAGCCGGTCGGTGATCACGGTGTCGACCGGCAGAACGATTTTTTCACCGCCTCGAGCCAGAACATCCCGGGCCACATCGAGCTTTTCGGTTTCGACCAGGGAATTGCCAATCTCCAGTCCCTGCGCGGCGAAAAAGGTATAGGCCATGCCGCCCCCGATGAGGATATGGTCGACCCTGTCGAGCAGGTGCGCGATCACGTCGATCTTGCCGGATATCTTGGCCCCTCCCATGACAGCCACGAACGGGGTCGCCGGTTTGAACAAGGCCTCGCCCAGATAGGCAATTTCCTTCATCAGAAGATAGCCGGCCGCACAGGGCTGCAGGAAATGCGTGACGCCCTCGGTGGAGGCGTGCGCGCGGTGGGCCGTGCCGAAGGCATCGTTGACGTAGACGTCCCCCAGTCGGGCCAGACGCCGGGCGAATTCAGGTTCGTTCTCGGTTTCGGCCGCGTGGTAGCGCAGGTTCTCCAGCAGCAGAATCTCTCCGGCCGCGAGCTCGGCCGCGGCGGTTTCGGCGGCCGGGCCCACGCAGTCGTCGCAAAAAGCGACGGGCCGGTCCACAAGATTTTCCAGCGCCGGCGCACAGGGATGCAGCGACATTTCCGGCACCCGCTTCCCCTTGGGCCGCCCCAGGTGCGACATCAGAATCAGTCGCGCACCCTGATCACAGATGTAATTTATGGTCGGCAGGGCCGCCCGGATGCGCTTGTCGTCCGTTATCTGGCCGTCGGCCAGCGGAACATTGAAATCCACGCGCATCAAAACGCGCTTGCCCTGAAGATCCAGGTCCTCCACCGTTAATTTGTTCATGGCGACCATCTCCCTTGGCATAGGCGGAGCACGGCCTGACAGGCGAGCCCCGGTCCTTTTAAAGATTAATGTTGATCTAAATCCCCCACCTATAGCGAAGGGTTCGGTGCAATTTGCCGATCCGGGGTGTTTTTCCATTTCATTTGTTCATTTTCTTTCACGCGAAAGAAAGAACCAAAAGAAAGCGCCCGTGCCCCGCTTGCTCCTGCGCGTCAGGGATCCGGCCGGCGAGCGTCGGAACTCGCTTCGCTCAAACAGGCCGACGCTCTTTTCCCGTCCATATCCCTGATGCTCGGCGCGGGACAAATGGGCCTAAACCGGACGGCAAAAGTGAATTATAGTCCCCTGACGAGGGCTACCGGATATCTCCCGCTATGGGAAGGCGATTGATTAATGTTCTCAACCGTCGAAGTCGCTGCTCTTGCCATCCATGCGGCCCACCGTGTCGATCAGCTCTTCCACGCGGGAACTGTAGGCCCATTCGTTGTCATACCAGGTGACGATCTTGACCAGGTTGCCGTCCATCACCTGGGTCAACTGGGCGTCGAAGATCGACGAATGGCTGTTGCCCACGATGTCGGTCGAGACGATGGGGTCTTCCTGGTATTCGAGGATATTTTTCAGGGGACCGGTAGCAGCCTCGCGGATGCTGGCGTTCACCTCCTCCACGGTGACGTTTTGCTCCAACTCGACGGTCAGATCCACGACGCTGCCGTTGGGCACGGGCACCCGCATGGACATGCCGTCCAGCTTGCCGGCCAGCTCGGGAATCACCTTGCCGATGGCCTTGGCGGCGCCCGTAGAGGTGGGGATGATGTTCAGGGTGGCATGACGCGAGCGGCGGAAGTCCTTGTGGGGCGCGTCCACCAGGCGCTGGTCGGCGGTGAAGGCATGCACGGTGGTTAGCAGGCCGCGGCGGATCCCGA
>JASJCV010000244.1 GCA_030065275.1 Desulfobacterales bacterium
TTTTTGAGCAGGCCAATCAGGCGGTCGAGGTCGTCATCGTTGTAAAATTCAATGGAGACACTGCCGCGCTGGCCGCGGCGCTGAATCGAGACCTTAGTGCCGAAGACCCGGCAGAGTTCATCGGACACCGATGCCAGGTGGCGGTCCAGGGATGTCGAAGGCTTGGCGGCTGGCTGGGTTCGCGGGGTGCTCTTGCGTTTGCGAATCAGTTTTTCGGTTTCGCGGACGGAAAGTCTGCGGGACACGATCGCGCGCCAGGCATCCTGGCGCGCGGCGGCGCCTGCAAGGCCCAGGAGTGCCCGGGCATGGCCCATGGAGATGGCGCCTTCCGCGATGCTCTGCTTGATGGGCGCTTCGAGCTGTCGCAGGCGCAGGGTGTTGGCCACGGCCGAGCGGCTCTTGCCGACCCGCTCGGCGGCCTGGTTCTGGGTCAATCCGAATTCGGTCATCAGCCGGTGATAGGCGTCGGCCTCCTCGATCGGATTGAAATCCTCGCGCTGGATATTCTCGACGATGGACACCTCGAGCATCTCGGCATCGCTCAGGTCCTTGACGACCACCGGCACCTCGGTCAGGCCGACCATCCTGGCGGCCCGTAGCCGGCGCTCGCCGGCCACCAGTTCGTAACCCGCGGCGTCCTTGCGCACCAGAAGGGGCTGGATAATGCCCTGAGCTTTGATCGAGGCGGCCAGCTCGGCCATTTCCTCTTCGGCAAAATGGCGACGCGGCTGATAGCGGTTGGGCCGAATGACGTCGATGGCGCAGGTCCGATCGGGCGCCACCGGGGCGGTTTGCGGTTTTCCGCCCGGCAGGAGCGCATCCAGTCCGCGTCCCAACGCCATTTTACGCGGTTTGCGTTTGCCCGCCGCGCGCGGCGCTTTGGTTTTGGCAGCTTTGCGACTCATGGGGCTAACTTACGGAAAGGGGGGAATGCTGGTTGATGATTTCGTTGGCCAGGTGAATATAGCTCTGCGCGCCGATCGAAGCGGCATCGTAGAGCAGGATCGGCTTCCCGAAGCTGGGGGCTTCACCCAGCCGGATGTTTCGCGGGATCGTCGTTGCGAACACCAGGTCCTTGAAATAACGCTGGGCGTCTTCGGCCACCTGGTGGGAAAGGTTCGTGCGTTTGTCGAACATGGTGAGCAGAATCCCGCCGATTTCCAGCCGCGTGTTGAGGCCCTGCTGGATGCGCTTGATGGTCTGCAGCAACTGGCTCAATCCTTCGAGGGCGTAGAACTCGCACTGCAGTGGGATAAGCATGGCATCCGCAGCCGTCATGGCATTGACCGTCAGGAGGTTCAGCGACGGCGGGCAGTCCAGCAGAATGTAATCGAAGCGGTCCTGCAACCCGCTCAGAAATGTGCGCAGCACGGACTCCCGCCCGCTGGTGTCCATCATTTCGACTTCGAAGCCGATCAACTCCACATTCGAGGGGATTATCTGAAGGGCCTCGATATCTGTGGAGTGCAGCAGCTGCGTGCCGTCGGCCCCGCCGATCAGGCCGTGATAGAGGGTGGCGTCCAGGTCCTGTTTATCGATGCCCATGCCGGTGGTGGCGTTGGCCTGGGGATCGCAGTCCACCAGAAGGGTGCGCTTCTCGGCCGCGGCCAGAGAGGCGGCCAGGTTGACGGCGGTGGTGGTCTTGCCGACGCCGCCTTTTTGGTTGGCTATACAGAAGATTCGGGCCATGCTTTTCGCTTCCCATCGATGAATATGTTTTACCCTTCGGCCTCCCGTTCCATGCGCCCAAAGAGATGGTTACCCTAACCAAGGGCGCTCAAAAGTGCAACAGGTTTCTTGGCGGCGGATCGGAGGATAGCGCTTGATCCATGGCTGGGAATCCCTTATGATCCCGAGCGGAACCCGGGACCGGTGAAAGGCATCATATCAGCGGGTTCCGTGCCGTGATTTTACCGGCGGGAGGGATGAAAAATGCATCGGGGTTCCAAAACAAGAATGGTCGCCGTTTCACTGATCATCATGGCGGTCGTGACCGTCGTTGCCGGACCTTCGGTTCAGGCGCTGACGATTCAGGAGGAAAAAGAGCTTTCCAAGCAATACATGCAGGTTCTCAAACGGTATTTCGAGTTTGTCGATGACCCCGTCATCGTGGATTACGTCAACGCGATCGGCCAGCGCATTCTGGCCAAAATGCCGCCCCAGCCTTTTGATTACCAATTCTACGTCATCAAACAGGACGTGTTCAATGCGTTTGCCACCCCGGCCGGGCATATTTTCGTCTACAGCGGTTTGCTGGCAGCCATGGAGCGCGAGGAACAGCTGGCCGGACTGCTGGCCCATGAAATCGGGCATGTCAAAGGCCGTCACATATCAGAAAAAATCGAGCGGGCGGAGAACCTTCAAAAGGCGGCCTACGCGGGCATGATCGCCGGGCTCGCCGCCGCCCTTGCGGGGGCGCCCGAGGCCGGGCAGGCCATGATGATGGGCTCCATGGCCGGCACCCAGTCCGTCATGCTGGCTTACAGCCGCGGGGACGAGACCGAAGCCGACCAGTTCGGCCTGAACAGCATGTACCGGGCCGGTTACGACGGGGCCGGTATGGTCGAGATGTTTGATATCCTGCGCAGCAAACAGTGGTTCGGGGCCGATGACATACCCACCTGGGTCATGACCCACCCGGCGGTGGAAGAGCGTATCGTCTACGTGCGCAACCGTGTCGAGGCCTACAACCGCAAATACGGACAGCCCAAGGCCGTGGACCCGATGCCTTTTGCGCGCATGCACACACGTCTGCTGACCAAGTACAGCGATCCCGCCGTCGTGATGAACCGTTATCGCAAAGCCTACGAAGCGGATCCTGAAGACCCCATCCGTAATTTTCAGTACGGCCTGATCCTGGCCCGCACCGATCAGCGCGACCAGGCCGTCATCCATTTGCGCCGGGCGCTCGACGTCCACCCGTTGGACCCTTTCATCCTGGGCTCCCTTGGCCGCGTCTATTTCCAGGATGGTCAGTACGAGAAAGCCGAGCCGATGCTCAAGGGGGCCGTGGGGGCCGCACCGCGCGATGCGGAATACCGGTTCTATCTCGGCCGGCTTCAGCAGGAAATGGGCCAATACCAAGAGGCCGTGACCACTTACCGGGCGATCCTCGTCTATCATCCCCGTCACTTGCCCACCCATTATTTTCTGGGCAAAGCCTACAGCCAGATCGGGCAGCGCGGGGAGGCTTATTTTCATCTGGGCTTGTACTACTACGGCAAAGGACAACACAAGAAAGCCAAATTCCAGCTGGAAAAAGCGCTGACGATGACCACCGATGCGAACCGGCGTGAGGAAATCGACAAGCTGCTGGCGAATCTGGAACCCAAGAAAAAAAAGAATGCCGAGCGATCCAACCGCCGCAAGCGCTGAACCCCCGCCCTTGCAGAATCACCCCGCCAGCGGCGCCGGCCCGCGCGCCCAACCGCCTCGAAGCCCTGAACGGACTTCCCCCACAACCATTCGGGGTTGCGGCCGTTTGCCGCGACGCACCAATCAACTGCGATCGAAGTGGGAAAAATGCATGGAGAAGGTGCCGCGCCCCTGGGTGGCCGAGCGCAGGGCGGTGGAGTAGCCGAACATCTGCGCCAGCGGGACGCTGGCCGTAATGGCTTGGATGCCCAGGCGGTGGTCGATGGATTCAACCTTGCCGCCCCGCGCATTGAGGTCGCCGATCACATCACCCATAAAGGTTTCCGGGACAAAGACCTCGACCCGCATGATCGGATCGAGCAGATAGGGCTGTCCGCCCTGAAGGGCCTCCTTGACGGCCATTGACGCGCTGACCTTGAAGGCCAGTTCGTTGCTAAGGGATTCCCGGTATTCCCCGTCCACCAGAACCGCCTGGACATCGACGACCGGATACCCCATCAACGTGCCGCTCTCCAGAGACTCCATGATTCCGGCCTCGACCGCGGCGGCGCTCGCGGCCGGCAGCTGCTCGGAAGAGACTTCGTTCAGGAAGCTGTTCCCCGCGCCGCGGGACTGCGGTATCAGACGCAGCCGGACACGGCCGAAATGCTTCTGCCCGGCCACTTCCTTGTCGAAGAGCGCTTCGCCTTCGCTCGGCGTTTCGATGGTTTCCCGGTAGACGACCTGGGGCTTGCCCACGTTCACGTGTGTGTTGAACTCACGCTGCATGCGGTGCGTGATCACCTCCAGGTGCAGCTCCCCCATTCCCGAGAGAATCGTCTGGCCGGTGTCCTCGTCGATCTTGACTTTGAGCGTCGGGTCCTCGTCCAGGAATTTGCTCAGCACCTGCTCCAGTTTTTCCTGGTCGGAATGGGTCTTGGGTTCGATCGCCACTGAAATGACCGGCTGGTAGAACTCGATTTCCTCCAGCAGCACCGGAGTTTCGGGATGGCACAAGGTTTCGCCCGTCGAGGAGGACTTGAGCCCCACGATGCCGACGATACCTCCGGCCGCCGCGACTTCGATGCGTTCGCGCTTGTTGGCGTGCATCACCAGGATGCGCGAGACGCGCTCCTTTTCCTGGCGCGACGGGTTGTAGACTTCGCCGCCTGCGGTCAGTTTGCCGCTGTAGACCCGGGCGAAGGACATCTTGCGGCCCTCCATCAGCGCCACCTTGAAGATGAGCGCGGCCAACGGTGCGCCGTCTTTGGAGGGGCATTCGACGGCCTCCCCGGTTTCGGGATGCACGCCGCTGATCGGCGGGACGTCCAGCGGGCTGGGGAGATAGTCCACGACGGCATTGAGCAGCGGCTGGATGCCCTTGTTTTTGAGCGCGCTGCCGCAGAGCACCGGAACGAGCTTCAGCGCGATGGTGGCCCGGCGCACGGCAGCCTGAATCGTGGCGGCATCGATGGGTTCATCCGCCAGGTAGGCCTCCATGATGCCGTCGTCGACTTCGGCCAGGGTTTCGAGAAGCCCTTCCCGGTGCCGAATGACCGTTTCGTCCGCATCGGGCGCGATATCGGTGGCCTCGAACGAGGCCCCCAGGGAGTCGTCGTCCCAGACGATGCGCTGCATCCGCACCAGATCGATCACGCCCTCGAAACGATCCTCCGCGCCGATGGGGATCTGCAGGACCAGGGGCTGGGCACCCAGGCGCGACTTGATTTCCTCCACCACGTTGGTGAAGTCGGCCCCGATACGGTCCATTTTGTTCACAAAAGCGATTTTGGGCACTCGGTATTTGTCGGCCTGGCGCCAGACGGTCTCCGATTGAGGCTCGACCCCGCCCACGGCGCAGAAGACACCGACCGCACCGTCCAGCACCCGCAGCGAGCGCTCCACCTCGATGGTGAAATCCACATGACCCGGTGTGTCGATGAGCTGGATGTCGGTTTTGTTCCACTGGCAGGTGGTGACCGCCGAAGTGATCGTGATGCCGCGCTCCTGTTCGTCGGGCATCCAATCCATCACGGCTTCGCCGTCGTGCACTTCGCCGATCTTGTGGGATTTGCCGGTGTAATACAGCACGCGTTCGCTCACCGTGGTTTTGCCCGCGTCGATATGGGCGATGATCCCGATATTGCGGATGGTGTTGATTTTGGGGGTACGTTTCATACGACCGTTGATGTCCTCGCGGCAACCGCCGGCGTGCTGGCGATTGGAATGTTGCCGTTATTATAGGGGCAATCGATGAATGCTGCAATCAAACGCGCCGATCATTAGGCCAATCGCCCATCCAAGTCAAGATGACCGGCCGGTCGGCGGCGAAGCATTCGGCAGGCTTCGGTGCGGCTGGTCGTTTCAGGTGAAGCCGGGAATCAAGGGCGTCCGGTTTTTTCGGGGAAAAGGCCGCGGACGGCTTCCTCGCTGGCCTGGCAGACACCGCGCTCGGTGATGAACGCGCTGACCAGACGGGCCGGGGTGACATCGAAAGCGAAATTGCCGGCCGGGCTGTCCTCGGGCGGGAGCAGCACGTTGCGGAGGCCGTTTTCCCCCCGCCCCTGAACGTAGCGGATCTCGTCCGGGTCGCGCTCCTCGATGGGGATTTCCCGCACGCCGTCGCGCAGCTGCCAGTCGAAGGTGCTCGACGGCAGGGCGACGTAAAACGGGATTTGGTTGTCCTTGGCGGCCAGGGCCTTGAGATAGGTCCCGATCTTGTTGGCCACGTCGCCGGTGTAGGTGGTGCGGTCGGTGCCCACGATGACCATGTCCACCAGGCCGCGCTGCATGAGGTGGCCGCCGGCATTGTCGGTGATAACCGTGTGGGGGATCCCGGCTTTGCCCAGTTCCCAGGCCGTCAGTCGGGCGCCCTGGTTCAGGGGACGCGTTTCATCCACCCAGACATGCACCTTGAGTCCCTCTTCGTGGGCCAGGTAGATCGGCGCCGTGGCCGTACCGTATTCGATGGTGGCCAGCCATCCGGCGTTGCAATGGGTCAGGATATTGACGCTGCCGCCTTCCTTGTGCCGGTTGACCGCCTCGATGAGCCGCAGGCCGTGCAGGCCGATTTGCCGGCAGTTGTCCGCTTCCTCCTCGGCGATGGCGCCGGCTTCGATCCGGGCGGCCTCGAGCAGGTCGTCCTGCGCCGAAAGGATTTCGAGCTTTTGCTGCACGCGATCCACGGCCCAGGCCAGATTGACCGCCGTGGGACGCGCGGCGCGGATCCGCGCACACTCTTCCCGCAGATAGTCGCTATCGGCCGGACCGCCCGGCGCGTTTTTCACCGCCAGATAAACCCCGTAAGCGCCGGTGATCCCGATCAGCGGAGCACCGCGGACCACCATTTCCTTAATGGCGAAGATGGCGTCGTCCACGGTCTGCATTTCGAGAACCACCAGTTCATGGGGCAGAACACGCTGATCGATGACGTTGACATATCGGCTTTTCGGGTCGAACCAGATAGGGCGAGTATCTTTACCGTCGACTTTCATGGACTTGCGATTCCTTAAATTTAAGTGACAAGATTTGGGATGTTCGCGCCGGCGGTTATAGCAGAAAACCGTCCGCATATAAATACGCTGCAATTTTTCG
>JASJCV010000245.1 GCA_030065275.1 Desulfobacterales bacterium
AATAAGTATAGCCGAACATGAAAACCAGAATGACACCGGCGTAGTAGAAATGGTTGATCGGCGGGGGGGCCACCAGAATCATGGCGATGATGCCCCCGCCGGCGAGGACGATGACGGCGGCCATCAGGGGCTGGCTGTAAGGACGGAAAACGCGGGAATAGGTCAATCCGGCCACGGCCAGCAGCGCCGGACTGACGACGGCAAAGCGGATGAACCAGGCAAAATACTTCTCCTCGGGCATAAGGTAGGCGTCCAGGATACCGAAGCTGGCGTAGAAAACGGCCCCCAGGATAAGCGACAGGCGGATATGCCTCATTGACGAGCGCAAGTATTCCCGGCGAAAGGACTCTTCGAGACCGGCATAGGGCTCGCGAAACCGCAGGGTCAGCCCGTGAATCGGTACGGCGCGTGCCGCCGGAGGGTCCTCTGCGGCCGCCTTCGTTTGGTTGGTTGCAAACAGTTTTCCACCCCCTGTTTGTGTAGCGTCGAATTCTGGCCGGTGGCGACTGGTGATATCGAATCGAACCGCTTTCGTCATGCTTGTCTATTTGCAGGCTATAGTCATTCTTGCCGATATGCAACCCGTTGCCGGACACCAGGGGCGATGGCCAAGAGAGACAGCGTCGATTGGCGGTTATAATAGAAGAATAGAAGCTTTATTCTATTACAGAATGCTCATTTGAGAAATATTTTTCAGTTTAAAGCCTAATAATTTTGCTCAATGGTTGCATTTGGTACATTTGAGTATATATTTGTACATCGCTTGATAGTTTTACAAGCGTCTCCTGCCGGTCCTCAGAAGGCCTATTGCGCCGTCGACGTCGGCGCTGTTCGTCTGAATGTGACTTGCGCGATGGCCCGGCGACATTAGATTTAAGATTATCTTAGATTGGACGGATAATTGTCTTGAACACCATGAGCGATGAACGCAACCACAAATGGCTACCGGTCCTGTTTTTCATGCTTACGGGGGTGATCCTCGGCATCAGCCTTTATTTGATCACGGCCAGCGCCGTGGACACCGAAGCCAGGGCCCACGCCGGCAATAAAAATGTGGGTGTGCCTCCCGCTGTCGCTGTAACCGGCGACACGAAACGCTCGCGGGTGGTGCTGCGAAGGGATGTGCGAACCCGGTTCGGCAAGGTGGACCTGGTTTACCGGGGTATCGCCAAAAACAATCTGCAACTGGACGTTTTCATCCGCGAGCTTGACCCCGACTACCCCTACCGGCGTGAAATAAACCGCCGTGCGGCCGACAAGGGATTTCGCCTCGGCGGTGTGCGCTTCGAGTTGATTTCGGCCGGCCGCAACACCGCCAAGCTGGTGTGGATTCGCGGCGGCTGAAGTCCTACCCGCATTCGACACCCTGCGTTACAGCCTTCCAATGCTAGCGACCTCAGCCACCGGCTGGACAGATCTATAGTCAGCCTGCTGACGTTACCCCTTTTGAGCTTGTCATTCCCGTATAACTGGAAACTTGCTGCCTACGCCAAGGTCCATGCCCTGAAGGAGTACATTGCGCACGCGCGCCCGGCGGCGGCGAATACGGATTCGTCGTTTACAATGCGAGCGGAGGCGTCTAAGTTGCGTTCATGAATCGCCACAAAGCGTTTTGGAACGGGGCGCTTTTCGAATTGCTGCTGCGGGCGGTGCCCCTCGGATCCCACCACTCAGAGCGGGAAAGGAGACCGGCGTATGCAGACGCATTATGAAAAATTGGGGGCGTTCTACCTGGGACGCACGTATGACCTCGCATCGGCTGAACGGCGGCCCGACCCCATCCTTTACGACAGCAAGGACCTTACCACTCACGCTGTGATTATCGGCATGACTGGCAGCGGCAAGACCGGTCTCGGCATCGGTCTTCTGGAAGAGGCCCTCATCGACCGGATACCGGTGATCGCCATCGACCCCAAAGGGGATCTGCCCAACCTGCTGCTTCAGTTTCCCGATCTCGCCCCCCGTGATTTCGAGCCCTGGATCAGTCCACAGGATGCGGCGGCCCAGGCCATGACGGTACCGCAATTCGCCGCCCGCCAGGCCGACGCCTGGTGCCGCGGCCTGGCCGAATGGGGCCAGTCACCCGACAGAATCGCCCGCCTCAAGGCCGCTGCCACCTGTACCGTTTTCACGCCGGGCAGCCGCACGGGATGCCCGATCAACGTCCTGCGCTCATTCGCGCCGCCGCCCGCGACCATCCTGGAAGATCTGGACCTCCTGCGGGACCGCATCCAGTCCACCGCCACCAGCTTACTGGCCCTCATGGGGATCGCCGCGGACCCCATTGCCAGCCGTGAACATATCTTGCTCGCGAACATCCTTGAAACGGCCTGGTCGGCGGGCCGGGGGCTCGATCTGGCCGGTCTGATCCGGTCGATCCAGACGCCGCCCTTCGAGCGCATCGGGGTCCTGGACCTGGAGACCTTTTTCCCAGCCGGCGAGCGCATGACACTGGCCATGCGCCTCAACAACCTGCTGGCGGCCCCCGGCTTCGAAGCCTGGATGGAGGGCCCGCCCCTCGACATCGCCCGGTTGCTTCACACCCCGGAGGGCCGGCCGCGCGCCTCGATCTTTTCGATCAGCCACCTGAGCGACGCCCAGCGCATGTTCTTCGTCTCCATGCTGCTCAATGCCGTCCTGGGCTGGGTGCGAACCCAGCCGGGTACCGGCAGCCTGCGGGCCATCCTCTACATGGATGAGATCTTCGGCTATTTCCCGCCGGTGGCCAACCCGCCGTCCAAGAAACCGCTGCTGACCCTGCTCAAGCAGGCCCGGGCCTACGGGCTGGGGGTGGTGCTCGCGACCCAGAACCCGGTCGACCTGGACTACAAGGGGCTGGCCAACACGGGCACCTGGTTCATCGGCCGCCTCCAGACCGATCGCGACAAGGCTCGCGTGCTGGAGGGACTGGAAGGCGCCAGCGCGAGCCGGGCCTTTGACCGCCAGGCCATGGCGGCGGTCCTGGCCGCCCTGGGCCAAAGGGTTTTCCTGCTGCACAACGTGCACGAGCAGCAGCCGGCCATTTTCCAGACGCGCTGGGCCCTCTCCTACCTGAGCGGCCCCATGACCCGGCCGCTGATCAAACGCCTGACCGGGGACGCGCCCCGCGCGGGCGGCACGGACGAAAAGGGGCAGATCCCGACCCCTCTGCCTCCCGCGGCGACCCGGCCCGCCGATAATCCGGCGATCGCCCCCACAGCGCCCGCCAATGTTGAGACCTATTTTCTGGCCCCTTCCGGCACTGGGCACGGCCTCTGCTACCAGCCGGCGGTTCTGGGTTGTCTCGAGCTGCATTATACCCACGCCCGCTACGGTGTGGACGCCTCCCGCAGCATCGCCGTGGCCACCCTGATCGATGAGGGGCCGGTAGCGGTGAACTGGCAGGAAGCGACCGAAATCGATGCCGAGGCTCTGGAAACCGCCCCGCCTGCGGGCGCCGACTTCAACCGCCTTCCGGCCGCCGCCAGGCGATCGAGCGCCTTCAGCAAATGGCAGCGCGATCTTCTGCGCTGGGCCCGCCAGGACCACCCCCTCGTTCTCCACCAGGCCAAAGCGCTGAAGATGACCAGCGCGTGGGGCGAGACCGAAGGCCAGTTCCGAGGCCGGGTTGCCCTGGCCCTGCGCGAAAAGCGCGACCTCCAGGTGGAAAAGCTACGCCGCAAATATGAAAAGCGCTTCACCCGTCTCAACGACCGTCTGATGCGGGCCGAACAGGCCGTGGCACGTGAGTCCGAGCAGGCCAAATCCAGCGGCATTCAAACGGCGATATCGTTCGGCAGTGCGGTTCTGGGGGCATTTCTGGGACGCAAGGCGGTGAGCGCGCGCTCGGCTTCCCGGATGGGATCGGCCATGAAGTCGGCCAGCCGCATGCGCAAGGAAAAAATGGATGTCGCCCGCGCACAGGAACGGGCCGAAGCGGTGCGTCAGCAATTGGGAGAACTCGACGCTCGGCTGCAGGCGGATATCGACACCCTGGATGCAGGGCTCGATCCGGAAGCGATCGAACTCGGGGCGGTGACCGTCAAACCCAAGAGCAGCGATATCACCTTGACGCTTTACGGCCTGGGGTGGCTGCCCTACCGGCGCAATGCGGGGGGCGGCCTGGGCGCCGACTGGCGCTGAGGGTCGCACACGCCTTTTTTCTGCCCGGCGGCTTGAGAAGACAAAGACCCCGACATAAAATCGGGGGGATCCGGTCAATGGGACGGCTGTTCAGGAACCAACCCGACGGCGCAGGCCGCCCCCGCCCGCATGGCGGCATCCGGTACCCTTGACGTGACGAGCCGATCCAGCTACATACGGTCTCAGCGACCCGCGCGTGGCCGTTCTCCAGGGCACGACCGGTTATACCCATTAGCCTTCTCGGCTGATTGAACGTCTGTTTGATCCTACGGCAACCTCTACCTCTCGGCCGCCGGCACGTCGACGAACACACACTTAACAGCAGCCTGCGAAGCTCCGTATCGCTTTGTTGTATATTCCACCATCACACCAAAGGAGGAGCGCGTCATGAAAAAAATGTTCGGCATTCTAACGGCTGTTTGCTTTATCCTCGCAGTGGCCCCTCTCAGCGCCCTGGCGGAGCCGGTCGCGATCGACTGGTGGTTTGCCCACGGGGGCCGGCTGGGCGAAAAAGTTCAATCCATCGTGGCCGATTTCAACGCCTCCCAGAGCGACTACAAGGTCGTGGCCACCTACAAGGGGAACTACCACGACACCATGACGGCCGGGATCGCGGCCTTTCGTTCGAAAAACCCGCCGCACATTCTGCAGGTTTTCGAAGTCGGCACCGCCAGCATGATGGCGGCGCAGGGAGCCATCAAACCGGTTTACGAAGTCATGGCCGAGTCGGGCCTGCCTTGGTCCTCGGATGTCTATCTGCCCACCGTCACCGGCTACTACACGACGCCCGCAGGCCAGATGCTGTCCCTGCCCTTCAACAGTTCGACGCCGGTCTTGTACTACAACGTCGAGGCTTTCCAGAAAGCGGGACTGGATCCGGACAAGCCACCCAAGACGTGGGAAGAAGTGGCCGCTTATGCCCGCAAACTGGTTGCCGCCGGTTACCCGGGAGGCTTTTCCACAGCCTGGATCTCCTGGATTCACCTGGAGAACTTCAGCGCCTGGCACAACGTGCCATTCGGGACGCAGGCCAATGGCTTCGAGGGCATAAACACCGAATTCGTGTTCAACAAAGGCCCGCAGGTCAAACATGTCCAGCATCTGGCCGACTGGCAGAAAGAGAAGATCTTCGTCTACGGCGGCCGACGCAACAAGGGTAATGCCAAATTCGCCTCGGGCGAGGTCGCCATGTACACCGAATCATCGGCGGGCTATGCCGGCTTCAAGAAGACCTGCAAATTCCCCTTCCGCACGGCCATGCTGCCCTACTGGTCCGGTACCAAGGGCGCACCGCAGAACACGATCATCGGCGGCGCCAGCCTGTGGGTTATGCAGGGCCACTCGGCGGCCGAGTACAAAGCCGTGGCCGCTTTTTTCAACTACCTTTCCAAACCGGAAGTCCAGGCGGACTGGCACCAGTTCACCGGCTATCTGCCCATCACCACGGCCGCTTACGAGTATACGAAAAAGCAGGGTTTCTACAACCAGAACCCGGACATGGAAACGGCGCTGAGGCAGATGACCCTGAACCAACCCACCGCGAATTCGCGCGGCCTGCGCTTCGGTAATTTTGTCCAGATGCGGGCCATCATGTACGACACCCTGGAGGCCATTTTTGCGGGTGACAAAACCGCCCAGGCCGGTCTGGACGATGCCGCCGCCAAGGGCAACCGCCTGCTGCGTAAATTCGAAAAAGCCAATAAATAACCCTTCATGCCGCGCCGTCCGGTGGCCTTCCGGGCGGCCCGGCCCAATCTTGATCCAGGGGCGGTCAGCGGCGAGCCGTCCCGGCGTGCGAGGGCCGAAGCCATGCAGAAACGGGTCGTCTTCAACAACCGGGTACTGCCCTACCTCCTTGTGGCGCCTCAAATCGCCGTTACGCTCATATTCTTCATCTGGCCCGCCTCCCAGGCACTCTATCAGTCCGTTCTGCAGGAAGACGCCTTCGGGCTCTCGACGGTTTTCGTGGGGCTGGATAATTTCGCCTATATTTTCACGGATCCAATCTACCTCAACTCGATCCGGGTGACCCTGATCTTCAGCCTTTCAGTGGCTGCCATCGCCATGTCCACCGCCCTGCTGCTGGCGGTCATGGCCAACCGGGCCATCCGCGGGGCCCTCGTCCACAAGACCCTGATCATCTGGCCCTATGCCGTGGCCCCCGTGGCCGCGGCCGTGGTCTGGTATTTCCTGTTCAACCCCACGGTGGGCATGATCTCTTTCTTCCTGAAGGCCGTAGGCATTGATTGGGATTTCACCCTCAAGGGAGGACAGGCCATGCTGCTGGTGATCATCGCAGCCGCCTGGCGGCAGATCTCCTATAATTTTCTTTTCTTTCTGGCGGGCCTGCAGGCCATCCCCAAATCGTTGATCGAAGCGGCGGCCATCGACGGGGCATCACCGGCCAGGCGTTTCTGGACCATCACCTTTCCCCTGCTCTCGCCCACGGCCTTTTTTTTGGTGGTCATGAACATCGTCTACGCCTTTTTCGACACTTTCGGGGTGATCCACGCCATCACCGAGGGCGGTCCCAACGAGGCCACCAACATCATGGTCTTCAAGATCTATCACGACAGCTTCGAGAGTCTCGATTTGGGCGGCTCGGCCGCCCAGTCCGTCATCCTCATGGCCGTGGTGATCGCTCTGACCATTGTTCAGTTCCGCTATATCGAACGCCGGGTGCACTACTGATCCGACTGCGCGTCAAAGGAAACCAGGCAGCCAGAGGCCGCCCGCAATTCAGCAAACCTCCGATCGCTTCGTGGAGGCGAAATTGAAAAAAATGTCAGGAATCCGGATTTGCCCCCTTTGCTCCGCGCCGAG
>JASJCV010000246.1 GCA_030065275.1 Desulfobacterales bacterium
TTTCAGGGCTTGAGATCCTAATAATTATTAAGTTGCTTTTTTTCTTCGACGTCCCGCGCCTATCCGGAAAACCTGACCTCAAATTTGAATTGCGTCTTCACGCGTTTGTATCATGGCACGTTCGTTGTAACGCTTACACCAACGGGAAAGGAGATTGTCATGGATGATGCTGTCTACAAGGTAATCGAAGTCGTCGGATTCTCCGAAAAGTCCTGGGAAGAGGCTGCCAAAGCGGCCGTTCGCACGGTTGACCGTACCATTCGCGACATCCGTGTAGCGGAAGTGGTTCAGATGGATATGCGCCTGGAGGACAACCGCATCGTCGGCTATCGCACCAAACTGAAGATTTCTTTCAAACTCGAATAGATAAACATCCGTTCCGTCCCTGCCGCGCGCTCGGATCCGGCGGCTGCTTCATCGGTTCCTGAGAGGTTTTCCAGGTCAACCGGCTCCGGGCGCCTGGCGGCCTGGATTGCCTCGATCATCCGTGCGGCCACACCGCCGGTCGTCCGATTACGGTGTTTAACGGGGATCTTGTCTTGGCTCCGGGCATCCGGCCAACAGCGGCCCAAACGCCAGTCATCCCAGCGTCAGCACTTTGCTGAGGGGAAACCTCCTCTTTATTGCTCGCCCGCAGGCGGATCGACCGCATCGGGCTGGAAGGGGTGCATGTAGACGTCGCGCTGGGGGAAGGGGATGCTGATTTTCCTTTTCTGGAATTCGCCGAATATGGCGATGTTCAATTCATGGATCACGCGCCCCCGGTCGGCCGGGGTTTTGGCCCAGCATAGCAGCTCGAATTCCAGGCTCGAATCCCCGAACGCGCGAAAGCGCACCCGCGGCTCGGGCACGTGGGAGATGCTTTGATTCGATTCGGCCACCGCCAGCATGGCGGCCTCCACTTCTTCCAGGCTGGAGTTGTAGGCCACCCCGACTTTGATGCGAACCCGGTAGCGGGGTTCCGGTGCGCTCTCGTTGATGATTTTGGTGTTGGCCACGATGGAGTTCGGGATGGAAATCTGCTCGTCGTCACGGGTGCGGATCAAGGTGCTGCGCACACCGATATCGACGACTTCACCGCGCTCGCCGGATTCCAGAATGATGTAGTCACCGGTGGCAAACGGTCTGTCCAGGAAGATATTGATCCCCCCGAAAAAATTGGCCAGGGTGTCCCGGGCGGCCAGTGCCACCGCCAGCCCCACGATACCGGCGGAAGCCAGCAGGGGCGATATATCGATCTGCCAGACCAGCAGGAACAGGCCCACGGCCGCCACCAGGAGCATGACCCGGCCGACATTCTCGACCAGATGGATAATCTGCTGGCCCTGGCGGCGCTTGATCCACCATCGATGACAGATGGTTTTCATCAGCCGGCCGAGTCCCACTGCAAACACGATGATCAGCAGGGTTTTCAGGATCGCGTTGACGACATAGTCGATGCGCGCATCGAGTTTCAGCCACGTGGCGGTCAGGAGCGCACCGATCAGGACCATGGTGATCCAGGCCGGCCGGTGAATGGTGCCGATAAACGTTTTATCGATATCGACGTTGGATTTCCTGCGGATATAGTCGACGATCCGGTGGATGAAGAAATCGACGAGGATGGCCAGAACCCCAAACAGGGCCATGATCACCGCAGCGCCCAGGAGGCGCTGCTCCATCATTATGCCGGTGATCATGGAGAAATGATTCAAAAATTGTTCGATGAGCTCGGCCACGATTTCCTTCTCAGGTTTTAAAGGGAAAAGCGGAGGCCGCCGGTGCCGTCATGATTAAGCCCAGGTCCGGATGCGAACGGGGGGATCACCGGCTTCCGGCAAGGTTTTCAAGATAAGCCGGCGCCGGGCGATCGACGGCGGCCAACGCTGCGATCATGCGTCGGGCCACGCCCCGGGTGGTCCAGACGCGGTCCTTGCGGGGAATGACATCCTTGCCTGCGGCATCAAGGAACCGGATGACCTGAAAGTTCCAGGCGGGCTCGTCATAGCGCTCCAGCAGTTCGCGGTCCATCCCGCCGCTGCGGTTGTTGTAGACGAGCATCGGGATGAATTCCTCTTCGATCGCTTTTACCAGTTGGGGATTTGTCAGCACTTCACGGCCGAACTTGCGTACCCCCGGTCAGCCCGGCACCTCCTGGAACAGGACCAGCACGGGTTTGCCCGATGACGCGCTCATTTTCAGGGCCGCATCGAAATTCCGCCCCCACTGCACGTTACCGATTTCGACGGGATTGCCCGCGGTCTGGCTGCCGGAGGCCGTGGCGCCCAGCGTCAACGCGATAATGACTGTCAATATCCGCATGGTCTCCCTGGCTTTGCATGCGCTTCGCATATGTGTCACCTCCCAACCTGTATTGTATACAGACTGTCGGATAGACCCTTTCCAACCTTACATGACGAAATCCGGAACCCGGTGAAATCGCTTTAGCGCGGCCGCCGACCGGATGCTTCGTGCGAACCGGGCGATCGGACTGGATCTGTATCGCTTGCTAACGCCGTAACCGATCCGCCACTATTTCGACCGGATGACGAATCGGCATACGGCTGAAATCCTCCATCTGCATGCGGCAGGTGGGACAGTCGGTGACGCCGTAGTCGGCATCGGCCTGATCCAGCCGGCGGATGAGGTCCGCGCCGATCTCCCGGCTGAGATCGTAATTGGCGGCTTTAAGTCCCCAGCTGCCGGCCATGCCGCAGCAATGGGTTTTCAGGGGCATGACCGCCACGCCGGGCAGACGGGCGAGCATATGGACCGAGCAGTCCGGGTCGGCCTGCAGCTTGAGGTGGCAGGGGTGGTGATAGGCCAACCGGAGTGGATGGTCCCCCAAACGCAGGCTTTGGCCGCAATCATTGACCAGCTGACTGATGTGGGTGGTGTGGCGGCTGACCGCGTCCGTCTGCGCGGCCGGCGCCAGATAGCCCCATTCTTCCCGCAGGGCATGCCCGCATGAGGAGCAGGTCACCACCACGGCCTCGGCAGCGTCCATCAGCGATCGCCAGTGCGCGAGATTGGTCCGGATCTTGTCCCGGGCGGCGTCGGCCATCCCCTTGGAGAGCAGCGGCAGGCCGCAGCAGTGCTGTTCGGGCAGCAGCACCTGGAAGCCCAGGTGGTTCAGCAGGCGGACGGCGGCCGCACCGATTTCGGGTCGGATGTAGCCGGCATAGCAGCCGGCAAAATAGACGACCCGGCGTGCGCCCCGGCCGTTGACGGCCGGCAGGCGCTCGAAAAGGGATCGGGCTGCAAAGGCCGGCGGCGGCCGGCGGGCATCGACGCCCAGAGTGGCCTCGAGTGCCTGGCGCGCCAGGGGCAGCGATTGCAACGGCCTCAGCACCGGCGCCAGGCGATGGCTGCCGCGCGCCACCCGCTCGATATGGCCGGCGGCCCGGTCGCCGAGAGAGACACCGAAGCGGCGGGCATACCGGGCCCGGGCTTCGAGCGCCATTTTGGGGATGTTGACGTTGGAGGGGCATTCCAGGTGGCAGCTGCCGCAGTTGATGCAGTGGTCCATGACCTCTTGAAAGGCGCGGGTGTAAAGCGCGTCCGCCTCGAGCCGGCCGCTGATCAGGGCCCGCAGAACGTTGGCCTTGGCCTTGGGAGCGGCCGCTTCGCTGCGCGTGAACTTGAAGACCGGGCACATCCGGGTGGCCGTGGTAACGGTGGTGCACTTGCTGCACCCATGGCACTGTTCGATCTCGCGGTCGAAGTTTTCAGGCCACTGCAGCCGGGTGGGGAGCGGTTCGATCGTGCGATAGCCGGTGCCGTAGCGCAGGGCCTTCATCATCTGGTCCGGGTCGTGATGGGTGATGACTTCCGGGTTGAGGAGGTTCTGCGGGTCCAGCAGGTTTTTGGTCTTCAGAAAAAGGTCATAGATCGCCGGGTAGCGGCGCTTGATGTAGGCGCTCCGGAGCCGTCCGTCGCCGTGCTCGCCGGACACCGTGCCGCCCAGGGCCTGAACCATCTCGTAGTAGTCGTCGGCGATGCGTTTCAGCCGGCGCACGTCGTTGGCGTCCTTTAAATCCAGCAGCGGCCGCGTGTGCAGCAGCCCCTTGGCGATGTGCCCCACGATGACGAAATCGACCCCGTGGGCCCCCAGCACGCGGTAGATGCCCCGGTAGAATTCGACCAGGTTTTCAATCGGCACGGCCGCATCCTCCACCAGGGCCAGTATCTTCCTGCGCCCTTTGAGTTTGTAGAGAATAGGCACGGCCGCCTTGCGCACCGACCAGAACTGGTTTTTTTCCTCGGCATCCACCGCCAGGTAGGCCCGGTCGGTAAACCCGCCCCGCTGGAGAAGTTCCCGGACCTGCCGGGCTTGGTCGGCGCAGGCGCCCGGGTCCATGCCGTCGAATTCGATCAGGAGCACGTGGTCGAGATCGTCCGGCAGGGTGCGCGCCAGGGCAGGGTCGTTGTCCCGGGCCACGTTGAGCAGGGATTTGTCCATCACCTCGATGCCCGAGGGCCCCATGGGCAGGATCTTGAGGACGGCCTCGGCCGAGGCCACCACGTCGTCCATATAGGCCACCACCAGGCTGTCGTGCGCCGGGCGTTCGCGAAGGCGGAACTTGAGGCGGGTGGCAACGGCCAGGGTGCCTTCCGCGCCGGCCAGGAGCCGCCGCAGATCGAGCCGCCCGTCGCGGACCAGCTGCCGCAGATTATAGCCCGCCGAGTTGTAGGGCGTGTCCGGATAGGCTTTTTCGATCGACTCGGCGTTGTCTTCGTAGAGCGCGGCCAGTGCCTGCAGGGCCTCCGGCAATTCCGGCCGCGGTGTGGCCTGGATTGTGGATAGCCGCCATTTCTCCCCGCTGCCCAGAACGATTTCGGCGTCCTCGAGATAGTCGGCCACATTGCCGTATTTGACGGAGTGGGATCCGCTGGCGTTCGTGCCGGTCATGCCGCCGAAAGTGGCGTACTCGCCGCTGGAGGGATCCGGCGGGAAGAACAGGCCCGTGTTTGCCAGCCGGGCCTGGAGTTCGCCGCAGCGGTAGCCGGGCTCGCATTCGAAGGTGCGGGCCTCGAGGTCGAGCCGCAGCAGGCGGTTCATGTGCCGGGTGAAATCGAGCACGATGCCCCGCCCGAGCGCCCCGCCGCACAGCCCGCTGCCCGCCCCCCGGGAGTGAACCGCAAGGCGGTGGGCGGCAGCGAAGCGCACCGTGTGCTGAACGTCCGCGGCGTTGCGCGGATAGACCACGGCAGCCGGCGTGACACTAAAGATGCTGCCGTCGGTGGCCAGCATGGCCCGGTACAGGGGATCGGCGTGAAGGTCACCCGCCAGGCGGGCGACCAGGGGGGCGAAATCGATGTCGTCGGGCGAAACGGCGTTCATGGTTTCCGGGATCCGGATGGCGACCAGGAGGGGGCGATGCGGTGGACGACCGCTTCGGTGAAACGCAGGTGCGCGGCCATGGCCTGACGGGCCGCCGGGCCGTCGCCGCTGCGGATTGCCGCCACGATGGCGTCGTGCTGTTCGAGCAGCCGGGCCTGGGTCGCATCGTCTTCGGCCGTGTCCGCGTATATTTTGCAGGTCACACTCTTCAGCCACGAGGAGATCGTATTCATGACATGCACCAGGAACCGGTTGGCCGATGCCGCCGAGATCAGAACATGCAGACGCACGTTAAGTTCGTGGCCGATGCGGCCGCTTTGACCGGCCTGTCGCATCTCTTCCAGACAGGCCTCCATGGCCGCGATCTCCTCCGGGCGGGCGTTGGCGGCCGCGGCTTCGGCCCCCCAGGTTTCGAGAACCGCCCGGATCTGCATGAGGTCGTCCATGAAGCCTTCCTGCTGGATGTGCTCCCGCACGTAGTCCGTCAGCGGGGTTTCCGTCACCGAGCGCACAAAGGTGCCTTCGCCGTGGCGCTGCTCGACAAAGCCCAGGCATTCGAGCTTGAGGATCGCTTCACGCACCGAAGAGCGGCTGACTTCGAGAAGTCCCGTCAACTCCCGCTCCGGCGGCAGCCGATCGCCGGGGTTCAGCCGTCCGGAGGTGATCAGTTCACGAATCTGGTCGAAGACGCGGTCGCTGACTTTTTTCTGCGGTATTTTCCGAAAAAGTTCGTTCATTCGTCTACGCCGCTGATAGCGCCATTATGGGGTTTTGGCCCCCGCGGCCGGTCGCGACATCAGTTTCTGGGCGGCGACGAGCCCGGTGAATGCCAGGGCGCCGGCGGCATGCAGCCAGACATGGGGCCAGAGCAGCAGTCCGGCGGCGACCAGATATCCCAGCCGCAGACCCCAGTTCAGGGTCATGAGGTGAAACCCCTCGAACATCACGGCCGCACAGAAGAGCCCCAGCAGTGCGGCGCCGGCCGTTTCCAGGACCTGCCAGAGCGGTCCCTCGAAGAGAATCGGCGTATAGACGAAGAGCAGGGGGATGATGTAGATGCCCTTGGCCAGCTTCCAGGATTCGACGCCCGTTTCCAGCGGGCGGCTGCCCGAGATGCCCGCGGCGGAGTAGGCCGCCAGGCAGACCGGCGGGGTTACGTTGGCGTCCTGGGAATACCAGAAGATCAGCATGTGGGAGGCGATCAGCGAGGCTCCCAGCATTTCCATCGACGGTGCCGCCAGTACGGCCAGGACGATATAGGACGCCGTTACCGGCAGCCCCATGCCCAGCACCAGGGAAGCCAGGGCCACCAGGACGATGGTGATGAACAGGCTGCCGCCGGAGATGGTCGAGATCATGATCGAAAACTTGATGCCGGCCCCAACCATCAGGACCACCCCCACAACGATGCCCGAGCAGAGCAGGATGACCCCGGTGGAGACCATGTTCTGGGAGCCCTGGGCAAAGGCATCGAGGATATCCTTCAGGCCCATGCGGGTCTTGGGGTTGAACCAGCTGCACACAACGATGGCGCCGATGCCCACGCAGGCGGCGAAGGTGGGCGTAAAGCCGTAGATCAGAAGTCCCATGAGCACGCCGATGGGGATGAAGAAGTGCCAGCCCTCCTTGAGCACTTC
>JASJCV010000247.1 GCA_030065275.1 Desulfobacterales bacterium
TTTTAGGCGGCGGGATGCGCCAGGCCGGTGTCCTGGCGGCCGCCGGGATCGTGGCCCTGGAAACGATGACGGACCGCCTGGACGAGGACCACGCCAATGCCCGGCAATTGGCCGAGGGGCTGGCGCCACAGCGAGCTGTTCGCATTGCTCCCGCGGCCGTCCGCACCAATATCGTCTACATTGATTTCGAACCGTCGGCACCGCCGGTGTCCGAAACGGTCGCCCGCTTGTCGGAGCACAACGTGCGGGTACTGGCCACTGGCCCCCGCCAAATCCGCGCGGTCACCCACTTCGGAATAACCGCCGAAGATATCGAGCAGGCTCTGGCGGCATTTCGGCGCTGTCTGCCCCGATAGGCCATCCCGGCATCAGGTAGCACCGATGCTTGACGCCCTGTGGCTCCGCGCGGGCCCTCTACGCGGGGCGATCAGTGTCCGGCAGGGTGCTCGGCGGGTTTAGGGGCGCCTTTCGCCGCCTTGTCCGCGTGCGGCACGTTCAGCACCCATTCCCCCCCTTTTTTCGCCAGGGGAATCACTGCTTTGACGGCAATGTCGCCGGATACTTCCACCATGGCCGTATCGCCGTCCTGCGCAATGACCTTGTAGGCCACCCGGGAAGTGTCCATTTCAAGGCCTTCGTGATGAACGGCGACTTGCCGGTCGACGATCTTGCGGGCCGCCTCCTCGGGTTTCTGTTCGGCACAGCCGACGACCAAAAAAACAGCCACAAACAAAAAGCAAATTCCTTTTTTCATTTCCACTCCTTGGGTTTAGGATTTGGGTTCGTTAACACGCGCTTATCACGAAGAAGCTCCTACGTGCTGCGTTCGATCGTCAGACCGATTCGGGGTGATGCCGCGCAAAGGTGCGCAAGTCCTGGTCGCGTTTACGGGCCACCTGCCGCCAGAATTTGCCGCCTTCCGCCAGCGCCGCGCGCAGCGGTTGGCCGGTATAGGCCCGGATAAAGCGCAGCCGGTCGGTCCGCGTCAACCCGGCCGGGTGGCTCGAAAAATAGAGGCCGGCGATATCCTTCACCCGCCAGCGCCGCGGCAGGCGGCGCCGCCGCCGGACGCGATGGAGATCGATCAGATAGAGCCGGGGGGCTTGTTCGTCCGTAACTCGCCCGTCGGAGCGGCGCTCGAGCAGCAGATGGCAAAGATAAAAATCACGGTGATTGAGGCCGGCGGCGTGAAGTCGCCGTGCGATACGGGCCGCCTCGGCGATCAGCGCGCGCTTCAATACCGGGGACGGCGGGCAGTGCCGCCATTGTTTGCAAAGGTCCTCCAGACTGACCGTGTTTTCCAGTGCTTCGGTAATTAGAAACGATCGGCGGCGCGCCGGGTTCCATCCCCGGCATCCCAAAGCCACCCGCCGCATCGTCGGCACGCCGATGGCTTCGAGCTCGCCCAGCGCGCGCCATTCGTTGCGGGCATCCGTCACCGGCCAGCGCAACTGCCCGACATAGCGCAGGAGCACGCCCCATCCCACGCCGCGGTGCAGTTTGGCGAAATAGGCACGCCCGTCCCGATTAAAGCGCAGGGTGGTGCGCCCCTGGCGGGATTTGAACACCTCCCCGCCGAGGTTCATGATGGCCTCGAAGGGCTCCCGGCCCTGCCACCCCCGGCGCCAGTGATCCGGCAAGCTGAGCATCACGGCACCAGCCTTTCGATCAAGTCCGCGGCGCGCTCCGCCCGACTGAAGACGTCCGTGTGCCGAACATAGTTGACGCCGTTGCGGCCCCATTCTTCCCACCGGGGCGAGGCCAGCATTTCGGCCATCATCCGGTTGAACGTATTCTGGCTGAAAGGCGCGGCCACCAGCAAACCGCCGCCGGAACGCGCCACGTGATCGCTGAAACCGCACACATCGGTGGCGAGCACCGGCAGGCCGGCGGCCAGGGCTTCGACCAGGATGGTGCCGGCCGCTTCACGCTGAGCCGGGTGAGCAAGAAGATCCGCGGCGAACAAAAAACGGGGGATGTCGTCCCGTCCGTGGAAAAAGCGCAGTTGGGCGGCAATGCCCAGCTGTCCGGCCAGGCGTTCGAAGGGTCTGAAGTTGTCATGGCCGATAACAACCAGGGTGGTTTGCTTTTTCAAACGCGGCGGCAGGGCCGCGACGGCCCGCATGGTGCGATCCACGCCCTTGGTGCGAAAACCGGAGCCCACCATCAACACGATTTTTTCCCGCGGCGGTATCCCCAGCTCGGCACGCAGGCGCCGCCCCCGCTCCGCCGCGTCGGGGGGGGCGATCCGGTCCCGGGCGATGCCCGGCGGCAGAAGGTGCAGGCGTTCGCGGGGCGTACCGTAATGCCGGCGGTAGCATTCGATTTCGCGGGTCGTCAGCAGCAGCGCATGCGTTCGGCCGCGGGGTGAGAAAACCGCCTCTTCCAGGGCCAGATAGGTCCGGCAGCGCCCGGTCAACCGGTAGAGCGGATGGCGGCCCTGGACAAATTCGGCAAAGCAGGAATCGCCTCCGTAGTAGACATCGAGCCCGGGCATCTTGCTGAAACCGATCACGCCGTCATATGCCCGCTGGGCGACCCGGCGCTCCAGGGCTTCCGCCAGCGATCGCCGCCGGCCATGGTTCGTGAATCCGCGAAGCGGGACCTCTTCGACCTCCAACCCCGCCGGCACCGCCCCCTGCCAGGCCGAAGTGAGCAGATGGACCGCGTGGCCGCGCGCCAGACATTCCTGCGCGATCTGGAGAAAGCTGCGCTGCAGCCCCCCGAAGGGGAAGTATTTGATCAGGCAGAAAGCCAGGCGCACAACCGCCCCCCCGCCCGCCGTCGTATCGGCCCCGGGGCCATGCCGCGCGCCGTGCCGCCGGCTTGCCGTTCGCTTCTCATCGCCTGCCGCCGCATCCCGGGATCAGTGTTTGAAGCTCCGCTGGCCGGTGAACACCATGGTGACGTCGGCCGCGTTGCAGGCTTCAATAACGTTCCAGTCGTTCATGGCCCCCCCGGGTTGCACCACCGCACGGATCCCCTCACGAATCCCCACGTCGACGCCGTCGCGGAAGGGGAAGAAGGCGTCACTCACCATGGCGGCACCCGGCAGCCCGCCCCTCTCCTCGCGCACCCGCGCTTCGAACGCCGCTTTCTTCTCCTGGTCTTCCAGTTCGTTGAAGGCGATGCCCAGCTCCTCGAAGCAGTAGCGGTCGGCCAGTTTGCGGTAGGCCTTGTCGCGGGCGATTTCGGCCACCCCGACGCGGTCCTGTTCACCCGTGCCGATGCCGACCGTGCAGCGGTCTTTTACGTAGATGACGGAGTTGGAGGTGAGCCCGGACTCGACCAGCCACCCGAAGAGGAGATCTTCCCGTTCGGCCGCGGTCGGCGCGCGTTTGATCTTGTAGGTTTGGCCCTGATAGTCGCTGCTGGCCAGCATCAGATCGGAAGTCTTCAGCGTGACCGGGGCGAAGGACCACTGCGCGATGACGCCGCCGTCGATCAGGCTCTTGAAGTCCACCACGCGCTGGCCCACGAATGCCTGCAGGGTCTCGATGGCATTGATGCGGATGACCCGCAGATTCTTGCGCCGCCCCAGAATCTCCAGGCTTCCCGCTTCGTACTCCGGCGCGACCACCACCTCGGCATACTGATCGGCAATGGCTTCGGCCGTGGCCTTGTCGACGGGGCGGTTCAAAGCGATGCAGCCGCCGAAGGCCGCCACGCGGTCGGCCATGTAGGCCCGGTGATAGGCTTCCGCGAGGCTCTCGGCCTGGGCCGCGCCACAGGGGTTGTTGTGTTTGACGATGACGGCGGTGGGGGTATCCGTGAAATAGCGCAGAATGTTGAGGGCGTTGTCGGCGTCCGTCAGGTTGGTCTTGCCGGGGTGCTTGCCGGACTGCAGCAGTTCGATGTCCGATGCCAGGTAGCGACCCGGCTGGATGGTCTGGGTATCGGCCAGCGTCAGGTTGCCGTTGACCAGGCGGTAAAGCGCGGCTTCCTGCCCGGGATTTTCGCCGTAGCGCAGGCCTTTGGCCTCCCCGTCGATCGTCCAGGCCACCCGCTCGTAGAAGAGCGTCTGGCGGTTGTCGTCTTCGCCAATAAAGGCAATCTCCATCCGCGGCGGAAAATGGTCCTGGACGATGGTGCGATACATCTTCTTTAGATCTTCGGCCATCTTCTTCTCCCTTCCGAATGTGATTCCGTTTCAAAGGCCCCGCCCAGAGTATCACGGCGGCGTATGGCTGGCCGGCGGAACCCGCCGCCCCAAGGGGCGGCCGGGCCTTACCCCTCCGGGTACTGATAGCAGCCGGCCGCCGCCGCGGGGGACTGGCCCTGCAGGTAGTCGGCGATCGCGCGGTCGTAGTCGGCGGTATGCGCAAACGCTTTGCGCGCCAGCGCGAAGCGCAGATCCAGTGAGGTCTGTCCTTCGGCGGCGCGCAACGCATCCAGGATACCCGCGTAATCGGAGGGATCCACGACCGAGGCCACCCGGATGAAATTCTTGGCGGCCGCCCGGATCATGCAGGGACCGCCGATGTCGATCTGACCGCGGGCGCCCTCGACGGTGACGCCGGCCTGGGCGATGGTCTGCTTGAATGGGTAGAGATTCACGACAACCATGTCGATCGGCACGGCCGCGGTGCGCTGAAGGTCATCCTGGTGGGCATCGTTGTAGGTTTCGGTCAGCAGTCCCAAGTAGATCTTGAAATCAAGGGTCTTCACCAGTCCGCCCTGGGTTTCGGGCTGGCCGGTGTAGTCCGAGACAGCCTGCAGCCGTTCGCCGGCCGCCGTCCCCAGGATTTCCTTTAGGCGGGCGTAGGTGCCGCCGGTGGAGAAAATCTTCACTTCCGGACAGGACGCCACCAGCCCGGGAATAAACGTCTCCAGACCGCGCTTGTCGGAAACACTCGCCAGCACATGCCGCACCTTCACTTTCGCATCGATCTTCTCAACGGTATTGATACCCATGGCATCTGACCTTTCTTCAATTGATAATTACACGGATTTAGATGAATACCGTCCGATTTCCTTTTCCAGGGGGTAGATTTTCGTTCAGGGCAAGGCCGCAGTCCGCGGGCGACCGCAGGCGTAGCCAAGCTACGTCGAGGATCGGCCGCGGGCGAGAACGCCGCCCTGGGCGGAAAGAGGCCCCCTGGAAGAGGAAATCAACAGAGGCCTTCGATTTCGGCGATAAACCTCTCAAAAAAATCAACCATCACGCGGTGCCGCGCCGCCGCCAGACGCCGTCCCTCGCCGGTCAACATGCGATCTCTGACATGGCGCAATTTCAGATGGTACTCGCGGTACCCAGTGTCTTCGCGGGTGTAGGGCACCGTGTCGTCGACGGCGTTGTCGAGGTTGTGAAGCCGCGCGCCCACCTCCCCGGCGAACAGGTAGGCCCGGGCCACGCCCACGGCTCCGATGGCGTCGAGTTTGTCGGCATCGAACAACACCTTGGCCTCGATGGTCTGCGGCGCCTCCCCGCGACGGTAGCGGTGGGAGCGGATGCAGTGCAGCACATTGGCTTCGATATCCGGGGGCAATCGATGCGGCGCCAGGATGGCGGCGGCCATGTCGGCCCCCTGACGTGCATGGCATATCGCCCCCCGACTGCGGTCCTGACGGCTGCGGCCGATGTCATGGAGGCAGGCCGCCAACCCCAGCACCAGGGGATCCGCCCCCTCCAGGGGCCCAATCCGGCGACACAGGCGATCGACCCGCAGGGTATGCTCCCAGTCATGGCTGCCCTTCTGCCGGGCAAACAGCGGCTCGACCGCGGCGCGAATTCGAGCGATCAAATCCATCCCGAACGTGCTTTCAGTATCTCGTCGCCGGCCAACGGCCGGCGAGGTAAAATTTTCCACCGTGCTACCCGTTTTCACCACCCGAAGTCAAGCCGGCCCCCCTTGTCGTGGCCAACATCCGGCCAGAGGCCCTTTAACCCCCTTTGAATTGGACAACTACTCCACTATACTCCACAACATGTTGGTCTATTGCGATGTATAATTAACTAGATTTAATTATTGGAAATTTTTATAACAATGCATCCCTTTTTCCTTGACTTTATCCATAAAATAATCCATAGAATTCGAAAAAGTGGATAAATGTGGGTATATGGGGGTATCAATGTTTCGCGGCAGCTCATTCCATACCATCGACGCCAAGGGGCGGCTGATCATTCCGGCGCGCTTTCGGGATGTCATCCGTGCCGATGGCGGCGAGCGGGTGATGCTCTCGCGAATGGACGGCTGCCTGGTGGCCTACCCTCTGGATGGATGGCGCCGCATCGAATCGCGCATCCTGCAATTGGCCCAGAAAAACGACAGCCTGCGGCGCTTTCGCCGGGTCTTCATTGGAGGGGCCTTTGATTGCGCCTGCGACAAGCAGGAGCGCATTCTGATACCGCCGCTATTGAGGGATTACGCCGGGTTGCAGAAGGATGTCGTCCTGGTGGGCGTCCTGGACCATTTCGAAATCTGGTCGCGGGGAAAATGGGAGCAGGAAAATCTGAATCTGGAAGAGGATCTGAAGCAAGAGGAGGTCAGAAAAGACATCGCCAGCCTAGGATTGTAGACAATGGCCCGCTACCACATCCCCTGTATGCCGACCGAGGTGGCCCGCTATCTGGCCTGCCGCCCCGGAGAAACAATCGTCGACGGCACCGTGGGTGGTGCCGGCCATTCCCGCATGATCTGCTCCCGTATCGCCCCCGACGGTTTTCTCATCGGCATCGACCAAGACAAGGATGCCATCCACCATGCCCGCGACGTCCTGGCGCCCTGGGCCCCCCGGGTCCGCCTGGTGCATGCCAACTTCGGCCGGTTGGATCGTATCCTGGACGATCTTAACATCGGCAGCGTCGACGGCATTCTTCTGGACATTGGCCTTTCAAGGCACCAATTGCAGGGCAGCGGGCGGGGGTTCAGTTTCGCCCGGGACGAGCCGCTGGACATGCGCATGAATACGGATGCTTCCACAACAGCTGCCAAAATTGTGCAGACGGCCGACG
>JASJCV010000248.1 GCA_030065275.1 Desulfobacterales bacterium
AGGTGAAGTCGCGCCGCGTCGGCGGTGCCACCTACCAGGTTCCGATCGAAGTGCGTCCCGAGCGTGCGTCGTCCCTCGCGATGCGCTGGCTCAAGGACTACGCCCGCGCTCGTGCCGGCAAGAGCATGCGCGAGAAGCTGGCCGACGAGATCATCGACGCCGCGAACGAGCGCGGCGAGGCCGTGAAGAAGCGTGAGGACACGCATCGCATGGCCGAAGCCAACAAGGCCTTTGCGCATTTTCGCTGGTAAGACGGATCACCTGTCTGGAGATGCCGCAACGTTTCACCGTGAGCACGGATGGAGCGGGCTTGCCGGCCGCAGCACGATTTACCCAGTTTAAATGACAAAATGATACCCGTACCGGGGAGGAAGAGAAGATGGCGAAGCAAAAGTTTGAGCGGACGAAGCCGCATGTAAATGTGGGAACGATTGGTCACATCGACCATGGCAAGACGACGCTGACGGCTGCGATCACGAAGTTGAACGGAATGAAGGGGATGGCGGATTTTATACCCTTCGACCAGATCGACAAGGCGCCGGAGGAGAAGGAGCGTGGGATCACGATCGCCACGGCGCACGTGGAGTACGAGACGGCCAATCGTCATTACGCGCATGTGGATTGTCCGGGCCATGCGGATTACATCAAGAACATGATCACGGGCGCGGCGCAGATGGATGGCGCGATTCTGGTGGTGGCGGCCGACGACGGACCGATGCCGCAGACGCGTGAGCACATTTTGCTGGCGCGCCAGGTGGGTGTTCCGCGGATCGTGGTGTTTTTGAACAAGTGCGACATGGTGGATGACGAGGAGTTGATCGAGCTGGTGGACATGGAGCTTCGGGAGCTTTTGACGAAGTACGAGTTTCCGGGTGACGACACGCCGATCATCCGGGGCAGTGCGTTGAAGGCGCTGGAGAGCGACAATGTGGAGAGCGACGAGGCCCAGCCGATTTTCGAGTTGATGGCGGCGATCGACGATTTCATTCCGGAGCCGGAGCGCGACATCGACAAGCCGTTTTTGATGCCGATCGAGGACGTGTTCAGCATATCGGGTCGTGGTACGGTGGTGACGGGTCGTGCGGAGCGCGGGATTATCCGCGTGAGCGACAACATCGAGATTGTGGGGATCCGGCCGACGTTCAAGACGGTGTGCACGGGTGTGGAGATGTTCCGCAAGCTTTTGGACGAGGGTCGTGCGGGCGACAACATTGGCGTGTTGCTGCGCGGCACGAAGCGCGACGAGGTGGAGCGCGGTCAGGTTGTGGCGGAGCCGGGATCGATTACGCCGCACACGAAGTTCAAGGCGGAGTGCTACATATTGAGCAAGGAGGAGGGCGGTCGCCACACGCCGTTTTTCAATGGTTATCGTCCGCAGTTTTATTTTCGGACGACGGACGTGACGGGCGTTTTGACGTTGCCGGAAGGTGTGGAGATGGTGATGCCCGGTGACAACGTGGCGATCGAGGCGGAGTTGATCACGCCGATAGCGATGGAGAAGGAGTTGCGCTTTGCGATCCGCGAGGGCGGTCGCACGGTCGGTGCCGGGGTTGTCAGTGAAATCGTGGAGTAACAGGGAAAGAAATCCGTCATGATAATGAACACCAAGATCAGGATTAGGCTGAAGGCGTACGACCACAAACTGCTGGATCAGTCCGCTACGGATATCGTCGATACGGCCAACAAGACCGGTGCCAAGGTCGTCGGTCCGATTCCGCTGCCGACGATGATCAACAAGTACTGCGTGCTGCGCTCGCCGCACATCGATAAAAAATCGCGCGAGCAGTTTGAAATGCGCACGCACAAACGCTTGCTGGATATTCTCGAGCCGACGCAGCAAACCGTGGATGCCTTGATGAAGCTTGATCTCTCACCTGGCGTAGACGTGGAAATCAAACTATAGCACGGGATTACGGTTATCATCATGTGTAAAGGATTAATCGGAAAGAAGTTGGGGATGACCGGTTTGTTTACACCGGAGGGCAAATACATCCCGGTGACGGTTATCGAACTGGGCCCCTGTGTGGTCACCCAGATAAAATCCAAGGCCACGGACGGCTACGATGCGCTGCAGCTTGGTTTCGGCGAGGTCAAGGAGCGCCGGATCAACAAGCCCGTCGCCGGGCATCTCGAGAAAAGCAATGGCCGCTTCGCCGTGTTGCGCGAGGTGGCGGTGGAGACCACCGAGGGCTACGAAGTCGGCCAGGCCATCAATCTCGATATTTTCGAGGTCGGTGAAAAGGTCGATATCGTCGGCACCACCAAAGGGCGCGGCTTTGCCGGCGTGACCAAGCGGCATGGGTTCCGTCTGGGGCGCAAGACGCATGGCAGCAAGAGCTACCGTATTCCCGGTTCCATCGGTTGCAGTGCCTACCCGGCCAAAGTCATCCGTGGAAAGAAAATGCCCGGGCAGTACGGCAACGACCGTAAAACGGTCCGTAACCTGGAGGTCGTCGACATCCGGCCCGATGATAATCTGCTCCTGGTCAAGGGCGCCGTTCCCGGTTTCAAGCGCGGCCTGGTCTTGGTCAACAAGCTCAAGTTTTAAAAGGGTTATCAGGATGGGTGTCGGCGGTGCGGCCGCCCCACCATGGACGCTGAGACTAATCTTTTCTACAGATAGAGATCGATATGGCTGTTTTAGACGTGATCAATCAAGAAGGTAAAAAGGTGTCCCAGGCGGAGCTCGCGGATGGCTGCTTCAATGTCGAAGTCAAGTCCAGCGTGCTGCATGAAGTCGTGAAGATGCAGCTGGCCAAACGGCGCGCCGGTAGCGCGGCGGTGAAAAACCGCAGTGACATCCGGGGCAGCAGTCGCAAATTGTTTCGTCAGAAGGGCACCGGCAGGGCGCGGCGCGGAAATATCAAATCGCCGCTGTTAAGGGGCGGCGGCGTGGCCTTCGGCCCGCAGCCCAAGAACTGGGGCTACAAGGTTCCCAAAAAGGTCCGCCGGCTGGCTTTGAAGATGGCCCTTAGCAGCAAATTGCAGGATCAGGCCCTGACCATCCTGGACCAAATTTCGTTGGAGGCCATCAAAACGAAAGATTTTGCGGCCATTCTGGCAGAGCTCGAGATTGACAACGCCCTGATCGTCACGTCCGAGAAGGACGAGAAGCTGGAATTGTCTTCCCGCAATGTGCCGGGCGTCAAGATTCTGCGTACCGAAGGACTCAATGTCTACGATATTCTGAAATACCATCAGCTCGTGTTGCTTGAACCTTCGATCAAGCAGATTGAAGGGAGGCTCGCATGAATGCCTACGACGTCATCAAACGGCCGGTCATCACCGAGAAGACCAGCATCCAGAAGGAAGACGCGAACCAGATTACCTTCGAGGTCGATCGGCGCGCCAACCGTGTTCAGATCCGCAAGGCCGTGGAATCCATCTTCGATGTTCACGTGACCGGGGTTCGGACCATGCAGGTCAAGGGCAAGGTCAAACAGCGCGGCCGCATCGTCGGCAAACGCCGCGACTGGAAAAAAGCAATCGTATCGTTGGTTCCCGGGGAACGCATCGATTTCTTTGAAGGGGTTTAAACGAGGGAGCTTCGCATGGCGGTAAGAAAAGTAAAACCCACCTCGCCAGGACGGCGGTTTCAAGACTACGCGACCTTTGACGAGATTACCCGGAGCAAACCGGAGAAGAGCCTGCTGCGGCCGCTTAAGAAATCGGGCGGACGCAACACCAACGGGCGCATCACCTGCCGGCACCGCGGCGGCGGGCATAAACGGCATTACCGCGTGATCGATTTCAAACGCGACAAGATCGATATTCCCGCCAAGGTGGCCACCATCGAATACGATCCCAACCGCTCGGCCCGGATCGCGCTCTTGCACTACGCCGATGGCGAAAAACGCTACATTCTGGCGCCTTTGAATCTGAAGGTCGACGACGAGGTCATTTCCAGCACCCAGGCGGATATCAAGCCCGGCAATACGCTGCCGCTGAAGAATATCCCGCTGGGGACCCAGATCCACAACATCGAACTCAAACTGGGCAAGGGCGGCCAGATCGTGCGCAGCGCCGGGACCTATGCCCAGCTGATGGCCAAGGAAGACCCCTATGCGCTCGTGAAGCTGCCTTCCGGAGAGGTTCGCATGGTCCTTCTCAAGTGCAAGGCCACGATCGGCCAGTTGGGGAATTTGATGCACGAGAATATTTCGTTGGGCAAGGCGGGGCGCAAACGCTGGCTGGGACGGCGGCCCAAGGTCCGCGGCGTGGCCATGAACCCCATTGACCATCCCATGGGCGGGGGGGAAGGGCGTTCCTCCGGTGGCCGTCATCCCTGCAGTCCTTGGGGGATTCCGAGCAAGGGTTACAAAACCCGCACGAACAAACGCACCGATCGCTACATTGTCAAGCATCGGACCAAGAGGTAGCCGAAACCAAAAGGCACCCCGAGCGGGTGTCGTGACGGGACAGCAGGATAGATATCAGGAGGCAGCATGCCACGTTCGTTAAAAAAAGGTCCGTTTATCGATACCAAACTCATGATCAAGGTGGAGCAGGCGCAGGAATCGCGCAGCAACCGCGTGATCAAAACCTGGTCGCGGCGCTCGACGATCATCCCCGAAATGGTGGGCCTTACACTGGCGGTGCACAACGGTAAAAAATTCATCCCCGTATTCGTGACGGAAAACATGGTCGGGCACAAGCTGGGCGAGTTTTCGCCGACCCGCACGTTTTACGGTCACGCTGGTGATAAGAAATCCAAACTCAAGCGGTAACAGACAAAAAAAGGGATGACGGCAATGGAGGTCAAAGCGGTAGCAAAATATATGCGGATTTCTCCAAGCAAGGTGCGCAAGCTATCTGGGGCTGTAAAGGGCAAGCCGGTCGAGCAGGGGATCGAAACGCTGAAATTTATGCCGCAGAAAGCGGCTGGGATGCTGGAAAAACTCGTACGCTCCGCCGTGGCCAATGCGGATCAGTACGATGATATCGATGTCGACGACCTGGTTATCCAGAATGTGATTGTCGACGCGGGTCCGACCCTGAAGCGTTTCCGCGCGCGTGCGCGTGGGCGTGGAACGCGCATCCTCAAACGAACGAGCCACATCACGGTGATTTTGGCCGAGCCATCGGCTTAAAGAAGGAGGTACGATCTTGGGTCAGAAAGTCAACCCCATCGGGCTGCGATTGGGAATCGTTAAAACCTGGGAATCTCGCTGGTACGCCGATAAAAAATACGCCGACTACATCTTTGAGGATCACAAGATTAGGCGTTTCGTCAAAAAGAAGCTCTATCACGCCGGTGTTTCCCGAATTGAAATCGAGCGCTCCTCCAAACGGGTACGGCTGCGGATCTACACCTCCCGGCCGGGGATCGTTATCGGCAAGAAGGGGGCGGAGATCTCCCAGTTGAAAACAGCCATCGAAAAGCTGACGGCCCATGAAGTCATGATCGATATCCAGGAGGTGCGCAAGCCCGAGATCGACGCTCAACTGGTGGCCGAGAATGTGGCCATGCAGCTGGAGCGACGCGTGGCGTTCCGGCGGGCGATGAAGCGGGCGGTCACCTCGGCCATGCGCTTCGGCGCCCAGGGCATTAAAATCGCTGCCGCCGGCCGGCTGGGCGGCGCGGAAATGGCTCGGGCCGAGTGGTATCGTGAGGGCCGGGTGCCGCTGCATACGTTGCGGGCCGATATCGACTACGGGTTTGCCGAGGCCAAGACGACGTACGGCGTCATCGGCATCAAGGTTTTCCTCTTCAAGGGTGAGATTCTAAAGAAAGACGCAATTGCCGCCGCCGGCAATTGAGGCATAGGAGAAAGCGGACATGCTGAGTCCTAAAAAGGTTAAATTCAGAAAGCAGCAGAAGGGGCGGATGCGCGGCGTCGCCCGGCGGGGCGGCACCCTGGCTTTCGGGGAGTATGGGCTGCAGGCCGTGGAGTGCGGGAAGATCAGCTCCAAACAGATCGAAGCGGCCCGTATTGCCATGACCCGCCATGTGAAGCGCGGTGGAAAAATGTGGATTCGCATCTTTCCAGACAAACCCTTTACCAAAAAGCCCGCTGAGGTCCGCATGGGCAAAGGCAAGGGGTCGCCTGAGGGGTGGGTCGCCGTGATCAAGCCCGGCCGGATCCTCTATGAGATGGAAGGCGTCTCCCGGGAGATGGCCAAGGAGGCCCTGCGGCTGGCGTCTCACAAGCTTGCGGTCAAGACCCGGTTTGTGGAGAGGAGTGAGATCTAATGGAGGCCAAAGACATCCGCGAAATGGATCCCCAGGCGCGCAGCCAGAAGCTGGCCGAACTTCAGGAGACCTTGTTCAACCTGCGTTTTCAACACGCATCCGGACAGTTGGAAAATCCGCGCAAGATCGAGTCAACCAAGCGGGATATCGCACGCATCAAAACCGTTATCCGTGAAACGGCGTTAAACCCTAACCCGACGAGTGAAGCTTAATGGCCATGAAAGACAGAGGGATGAAAAGACAAGTGGTGGGGACGGTCATCAGCAACAAAATGGACAAGACCGTCGTGGTGAAGGTGGAACGGTTGGTCAAACATTCCATGTACCATAAATATATCCGCCGTCGAACCAAGTTTGCCGCGCATGATGAAGACAACGGCTGCAAGATTGGCGACAAGGTTCTGATTACCGAATCGCGGCCCCTCAGCAAGATCAAAAAGTGGCGGGTCAGCAAGATCATCGCTAAGGCGGTCTAAGCGACATAAGGATATCGGACAATGATTCAGGCAGAAACAAGACTTACGGTGGCCGACAACTCGGGCGCCAAGCAACTCTACTGCATCAAGGTTCTCGGGGGCTCGCGTCGCCGTTACGCCAGCATCGGCGACATCGTCGTCGTGTCCGTCAAGGAGGCCATTCCCAACGCGAAGGTCAAGAAAGGGGATGTGATGAAGGCGGTCATCGTGCGGACCAAGAAAGAAATCCGGCGCACGGACGGATCCTATATCCGCTTTGACGACAATTCGGCCGTTCTGGTGAACACCAGCCGCGAGCCCATCGGCACGCGTATTTTCGGCCCGGTGGCGCG
>JASJCV010000249.1 GCA_030065275.1 Desulfobacterales bacterium
CCCAATTCGCTCGGGTGCTCACAATCTGACGATTGCTGCGCGTCTCGCATCATTGGGTCGCCTTGCCTGACAGCATGATGCTTGCTTCATCACCCGGTTCTTATGATCGGCGCGCGCGGAAACTCGCTGCGCTCAAACAGGCCGACACGCTTTATCCGTCCCAGTCACCGATGCTCGGCGCGGGACAAAGGGGAGAACCGAAAGCCCCAAACGATTTAGACGTCCTCCTGGGGGGCGACCTGATGCTTCCCGCAATGCGGGAGGCGTCTGCCTACAGGACCGCCAACGAAAGGGAGCGCCCTTTGACGCGACTCCATGCGAATCTGATCGAACTGCGGGGGCTCAAGAAGCACTACCCCGTTAAGGCCGGCGTATTCCGGCATGCGGTGGGTGCCGTGCGGGCCCTGGACGGGATCGACCTGGATATTCGCCGCGGCGAATGCCTGGGACTGGTGGGCGAGTCGGGTTGCGGCAAGACCACAACGGGCAAGGCCATCATCCGGCTGCATGCCCCCACGGCGGGCCAGATCCTTTATCACCCGCGCAACGGGGCAACGGACACCACCCTGGATCTAGCGGTCATGTCACGGTATGATCTCAAACGACAGGGGGTCCGGGGAAAGCTGCAGATGGTCTTCCAGGATCCGACCACCTCTCTCAACCCACGGATGCTGGTGAAGCATATCGTGGCCGAACCGATCCGGGCGCAGGAACGGCTCGGCAGCCGCGCGCTCGAAGACCGGGTTCTCGAACTGCTCGCCCTGGTGGGTATGACCCGGGATCACCTGCTGCGCTACCCGCACGAATTCTCCGGCGGCCAACGCCAGAGAATCGCCGTGGCCCGGGCCATTGCCACCCATCCCGAATTCCTGGTGCTGGACGAACCCACCTCGGCGCTGGACGTTTCCGTTCAGGCCCAGATCCTGAACCTCCTGGATGAACTCCGTCAACGGCTTGGACTGACCTATCTCTTCGTGACCCACCACCTTCTCGTGGTCAAATACATCAGCAGCCGTCTGGCGGTCATGTATCTTGGCAAAGTGGTTGAACTGGCGCCCACCGAGGCCGTTTTCAGCCATCCCCGCCATCCGTACACCCACGCCCTGCTATCGGGTATACCGGTGCCCGCGATCCGGCCCCGGGGGGGGCGGATCGTCCTGAGCGGCGATGTGCCCAGTCCGGTCAATCCGCCCGCAGCCTGCCGGTTTCATACCCGCTGTCCCTTTGCGCTGAACATTTGCCGCGAAATAGAGCCCACCATGGAGGAAGTGGCAGCGGGCCACTGGGCAGCTTGCCACCGCCAATCGGAGGTCGAGCGGCTGGTGAAGGATCAGTTCGGTTGAAAAGGACAGGTGCCGAATATTCTGTTGGTGGAGGTTCACAGAGGACAACAGACAAAGTACGATTGGATTTCGAAATATATTAGCTTATTAAATCATTTTTGGATTGTTCATTTTCTTCCGCGTGGAAGAAAACGAACCAAAAGTAGATGTCCGTGCCCCGCTTATCCCTGCGCGTCGCCAAACCGGATGAGGAAACGGCGCCTCATGCCGCCATACGGCATTCCCCCGCTTTGCGGGACTTCTCATTTGTTTAGATGATCTCGGTGAGTCGCTTGCTCGATCGGGTGCTCACAATCTGACGATTGCTGCGCGCCTCTCTTCGCGCCGCGCCTTGCCTGACAGCATGATCCTTGCTCCATCATCCGGTTTCTAAATCGGCGCGTGTCGGAACTCGCTGCGCTCAAACAGGCCGGTACGCTTCTTCCCGGGCGCATCGGCGATGCTCGGCGCGCGGCAAAGGGGATTTCCCGAAGCCTTCAGAACGCATTTCCTGCCTGAAGCCCCGATTTACCGCTTCCAGTGGGCCACTATGTCCACAGATTCACGTTTTTCGCAGGCTTGGATGCGGCACCCGCTACCGACATTAAGCAGGGAGGCTGAGAGTCAACGGTTGGCCAGCGGCAATTCGGCGTTGATATCCTCGATCTGGGCCATTTCCATCTGGTTGATTTTGGCGATATTGAGACGCAGGATTTCCTGTAGGCGCCATTCGGAAAAACGGTGGTAGCTGAAATTGGGTACGGCCTCGAATCCCCGTCGTATCTTGTGGTGGCCGCCGATGCCGGGATCGAATTGGCGGATGCCGTTTTGGATGGCCCACTCGATGGGGGCGTAGTAGCAGGCGTTGAAGTGCAGGGCGTTGGCTTCGGCAGTGGCACCCCAATAGCGACCGTACAGGCGGTCGCCTTTAAACAGGAGAAAGGACATGCCGATGGGCATGGGATCGCCGTTTTGGTGGGCGTTGATCAAGAGAATCCGGTGGCGGTAACGCGCGTGCAGGCCCTCAAAAAAGGCGGCGGTCAGGTAATGACAACCCCAGGGGCCGAACTGGGCGTTGGTGTCGGTGTAGAGGGCGTACATGTGCTTGAACAGGTCTGGCGTGATCGCATCCCCGGTGAGGGCGACCAGCCGGATGCCCTGTTTTTCCATGGCGTTGCGTTCGCGTTTGATGTTGCGGCGCTGGCCGGACCTGAAAATGGAGAGATAGTCATCAAAGTTGCTGAATTCTCGATTCCGCCACGCGAAACTCTGGTGGGTCCATGACAGGAACCCATGCGCGGCCAGGATCTGGGCCCACTCGGGATCGACATAGTTGAAGCTGCAACCCGACAGTCCGTAGCGGCGGCAGAGAACGTCGATCGCCTTGAGCATGAGGCCGCTCAGGGTGTTATCGTCCTCCCGGGGATCGATCAGAAAGCGATAGCCGATGGTCGGTGAAAACGGGCTCATACCCACCAGCTTGGGATAGTACTGGATTTCAAGCCGGCGGGCCACATCCACCCATACGTGATCAAATACAAATTCGCCGGCGCTATGGCTCTTGATATAGAGCGGCGCGGCCGCCACCAGGCGATCCTCGCGCCAGACCGTCAGGTGATGAGGCAGCCAGCCGTTATTCTCGACGGCACTGCCGGATTCCTCCAACAATCGCAGCCACTCCCACTCGAAGAACGGCGTGGCCAGATCCCGGCCAATGGCGTTCCATGCCGCTTCATCGACGTGCTTGATCCGTTTAACCCACTTGATATTCAATCCATTGGTATCAGGCATGGCAGTGGTGCGTCACTTATCGTTTTGGTCGTGCGCCACGCGGGCGCAATGGGCAGTGAGGCGCAGCGGTCACAGACTGGGCATATGCCGCTGATGATCGCCGATCGAATCCAATGCTAATTCCTGCAATTCGGCTTGTCATCCTCAACCAGCGCTTGGAAAGCCATTTCGACAAGGCGACGCCGGCACGGTGATAAACACTTGCAACATCTCGTAAACGGACTATACTGGCAGCGTAATTCCTTAGGGGTCGCATCTTCGTTCAGCAGCCTCCTGCCAGTTGGAGGCGCGCATTTGTCACCATCGATCATCGCGTATACAAAATCAGCTATCGAGGTGCTCGTCCATCCGGATGCGTCCTCTGAAGCATTACCGGCGGGAGTCGTTCATGGATTTGGAAAACATTTTATCGGTGACCGTCAGCGGGATGCGTCCCGGGGAAGAGGACGCCGTAAAAAAGGTGCTGGATGTCAGTGGTTTGCACACAAGCGACCTCACGCCGGAGAAGCTACGTCATTTCATCGTTGCCCGTAAGGGCGAGGACATCGTGGGGGTCGTCGGTGTGGAGCTTTTTCAGCCCCATGCACTGCTTCGTTCGCTGGCCGTGGTGACTACCCATCGCGGACAGGGAATCGGGGCCCAGCTTATCGTATCGGTCGAGCGCTACGCCCGCATGATGGGCGCCACGACGCTATACCTTCTCACCACGACGGCGGCCCCTTTTTTCAACCACCGCGAATTCCGGGAAACCAGCCGCGCCGACGCACCCGCGCCGCTTCAATCCACCGAGGAATTCAAAGCTCTGTGTCCCGCCACCGCGGTGTGCATGTGCAAGCAGATCGATCGGCGTGCGCCCAAAGACCGGGGCCAAAGACGATGACCACAGTGGGCTGACTGAGATAAGCATCGGGAAACCAACATAAAAAGGAAGGGGAGCGAATACCAATGTGCCAAACGATCGTATCGGCTATCGTAATAGTGCTGGCCATCGGGCTGGCCGGTCCCGGGTGGGCCAGCGGCGATTTCATGGTCTACCCGGCCAAGGGCCAAAGCCAGGATCAAATGGACCGGGATAAATTCGAATGCCAGCGTTGGGCTACGGAGCAATCCGGTTTTGACCCCCTGCGCACGCCCACCACAACGACCCCGCCGCCGCCCAAGGAGAAGCAGGTTGGTGGCGCAGGTCGCGGCGCGGTCGGCGGTGGGCTTCTGGGTGCCGGTGTGGGGGCCATTGCGGGTGGCAGGAAGGGCGCAGGCCGGGGGGCCCTGATTGGTGCCGGCAGCGGGGCTTTGGTGGGCGGCATGCGCCGGTCCGATCAGCAGCGTCGCGAGGACCAACGGCGGCAGCAGTGGGAGCAAGAGCAGGTGGCCCAGTATGCCCGCGGACGTAACGATTTCAATCGCGCTTACCAGGTATGTCTGGAAGGTCGCGGCTACAGCGTAAGATGAATCACCTTGTGCGAGCCGCATACTTCAACTGGCACAGCCGACGGGCACGGGGTCAGGGCTGAATTCGCACCACAGTTTCCCAACCAATTTGTTGGGTCCAATTTCCAAGGAGACCGATAATGAACAAAATTTCCATCATCGCAGGGTTGATTTGCATACTTGGGTTTTTATCGGCCCCGGCCGAGGCCGGCGATTTCGATGGCAAGCATAATTTGATCTGCGCGGCCATGGACGTGATCGAGTGTCTGCCGGGCGGCGAGTGCAACCGGATGACGGCTCTGGAAGTCAACTTCCCGGATTTCATGCGGATCAATTTCAAGGACAAGTCGATCCGCACCGAGCAGAGCGGTGGCGAAAAGCTTAAAACCACTATCGAGCGCATGGAAACGGTGGACGGCAAGATCATCATTCAGGGCGCCGAGGACGGGCACGAAGACATCAAAGACGGTCTGGGTTGGACTGTCGCCATCGACGAGGAAGACGGCAAGATGGTGCTCTCGGCATCCGGCACCGATGTGGCGTTCGTCGTTTTCGGTGCCTGTACGGTGCCCTGACGTTGACCTCGTGGCGGCAGGGGAGGGGAGGGGGGGATCGTCCTCTGCCGCCCGTGTAAATCATCTTTCCCTTCCGTAAAGGCGCTGTACAATCCAATGCGGTGCCTGTCCGCCCCCGCGTTTCCTCCCCGGGACTTCCCAGAAATAAATTTAAGAACGGAACTCAAAAACCATCCGGGTCCCCGCGGCGGCGTTGACCACCGGACCAAATGATTCGTAGGTATCGAAGCATGCTCTGCTTTCTCACCGCCACCCGCCTTGCCTGAACCCTGAACTCAATTCTAAGATGCGTTAAGGACAATCGGGATCGGGCCCCTCCACAGGCTGCGCTTCAGCAGAGCACGTTGCTTCTGGCATTTATTTTGCTTCTATCGGGTAGCAAGACGAGAAGATCGTGATTTCTTCACTACCACCCAATGACCAGCCCAGACCAACCGGCCGCTGAAAAGCCCACGCCAATGCCTTTCAACCTCAAATTCCCTTCCATCGATTCTCAATCACGCACGATTCCTCACACGGCATAACTCCTGCGCGGTGAAACGATTGCCGATCACCGTCGTATCGTCAAGGCCAACAACCGCTTGAATCGAAAGGAGGCGCGTCATGTGGAAGACATTCGTGGTTTTTCTGATCGGGTGCGTCGTCATGACCGGGGCCGTGGTCCATGCCGACGAGTGGAGCAGCAGCGAACTAAAGCAGTACTACGAAGCCCAGGTGGTTTGGGAGATTGATCATTGCCTCCAGAAATGCCACTTGATGAACTCGCGATCGTCCGCCCTGAGGGACAAGGCCCGCCAGGAAGTCGGCAAAGCGCACTACCTCAAATTGCACAAAAACGAGCTGGTGGAGGACATGATGGCGGCCGACATCGGACCGCACCACTACAAAGTGCAGCAGTACATCAATCACCGTTATTATAGCCACGGCCTTGGCTATGCCGCGGTGAACTTGAGATACTGCAAATAACGTTTTCCCGTCAAAGGGGATTGCAGGAGGCGACGGGCCCCGCCGGCGGGGCCCTCAAGCCCGCATGCGAACAAGCGGCACCTCGAAACATAGGTGCCTGCCCATTCATCTCGCGGTTTACTTCTCACAGCGTTGAGGAAAACCGGAAATTTCGAGGACGCTGCCTGGACGGCACCGCCACCCTTCCCGCACGCTGACGAGCGCCTCGACCATCGCGCGCCGGTTGGTCCTTCCGCAAACTGCGCCTGAGAGCGATTGCGCACTGCGCGGTTTCCATGGATCGATTCGCAATCGCACGGTTTTGCACCGCCAGGGTATTACGCACCGCCGAACGAACCAAATGCCACCGCGTCCGATCAGCGTTTAAATCCCTTGAACCCACCGACATGCATTCTTCATTGCCGCCGATGACCGTGAAACCATACGGCCAGGGGCGAAGGCAACCCCCCGCTTACACACATGTGGTCCACGCACCATCGGACAACCGGAAGACGGCACCCGTTCTTTGTCCACAGCGGTAGCCCCGCAGATGCAAGGCCTCTGGTGTGCAATCGGTCTTTCACTGCAGGGCGCATCCGAAGGCGTGGGACGTTGAATGGGCGTGGTTTTCAGGCGCCAAAGACGCCGTTTGACAAAAACAGGGCAGACAGTTGACAAGCGGAGATTGACCTTTATTATTTCGACATAAGTTAAACAAAAATTAAATATAAAGGAGCAAATATGAAAGCTTCAATCAAAATCGGTCTGATATTTGTTACGCTCATCATTGCTGTCCCTCTGGCCTTTGCCGGGCATCATTATCACGGCTATGGAAAGCACATGGACATGTCCTGGAACATGTCTGACAAAGACTCCAACAGCGACGGCACCATCTCATTCGATGAGTTCAGTGCATCCCAGAT
>JASJCV010000250.1 GCA_030065275.1 Desulfobacterales bacterium
CGCCTGGTATCCGAGTTCCAGTCAATCCCTTTGGGATTTAAAACAACAAACCGTTGTTGAATCGTTGGAGATGATCGCATGACACGTAGGAGATTGATCATTCGTTTCGTGATCATGGGGGTCACGACGGTGCTGTCTGTGACCAATGCGCCCGCTTCGGAAAACGCGCCCCGAACAAATGCCGACCAGGTCATCTTATCCTCAACAGAGTCTCTTGAAAACCCTCTCCGGCCGGCGGACACCTCCAGCCCGCGTGCCACGCTGCGAAGCTTCATCGAATACGCTACGGTAGGGATTCGTGAGCGGCAACAAGGCATGGCCACGGCAACCCCTCGCGGCTTGCTGGCCTTTGACCGTGCCGCATCGACGCTCGATTTCAGCACGACGCCGGACAGCGAGTCATGGTCGGTTATCGCGGACCGCGTGGCCTTGATGTATGAAATCCTGTCACGCATCGCCTTGCCGCCGGACAACGCGATTCCCGGGGAGGACGATGTGGCCCAGAAGCGTTTGAGCCAATGGACCCTTCCGGGCTCCCGGATACACATCCAGCAGGTCGCCGAGGGCCCGCGCGCCGGGGAGTTTCTATTTTCGGCCTGGTCGGTGCAGCGGCTGCCCCGTTTCTACTGGAAGGTCAAGCATTTGCCCTATCAACCGGGAGCCATACCCGGCGTTTATGAAACGTTGCGGCGCGACCCGGACACCATCCTCAATCGCGAGGCGGCAATTCGCAACCGACTGCGACCCGTCGATACCACCAGCCCCCGATCCACGCTTCAGGGTTTTCTGGACAGTGTCAACCGCGCCTATGCGCTGGCAACGGAGACCAATGCCGCGCTCAGGGACGACCCGCCGACGATCACGTTGAACGAGGCCCATAAAAATAGAATCGAAGCCCAGAATTACATGCGACGCGCCCAAGCGACCCTCGATCTGCGCCAGGTGGCCCCGGCCATCCGCGATAAGGTCGCCGCCGAATCCGTCCTGCTGTTGAAGGAGATATTCGACCGGATGGCCCTTCCGCCGATCGAAACCGTTTACGACCTGGCAATGGTCCGCCAAGAGCAGGCGCGCCTTGGCGGCGCAGGGCCGGTGCGCTGGCGATACCCGAATACCCGTATCGAAATTGTCGAGATACTGGAAGGCGAGCGGCAGGGCCAATTTCTATTCAGTGCGGCGAGCGTCCGCCGTTTGCAAACCTACTTCGAGCAAGTCGAAAACCTGCCCTATCGGCCGGATTATCTACGCAACCGCGGGGATTACCTTTCACCGGATAAATCTGAGGGATTCCACGCCTTTTACATTTCCTCTCCCGGCTACCTGGTTCCGCAATTGTCGTTTATGGGTCGCCTGGTCGAAGATCTCCCCGGCGGTTTCCACAACATCTATCATGACCAGACGCTCTGGCAGTGGATCTCTCTGATACTCTCGATTCTATTTGTTGCAGCCACGGCTTTGGTAACCTACTCTATATTTAAACGCCTGGCGGGAAAGCTAGGCCCGCCCCTGCATGAATGGCTCAAACTTCTGCCCCCCCTCCTCATCGCCGGCTTCGTCTTCGTTGGCATCGATTTTATCAGTAACGATCTCAACATTACCGGCAATGTTTTGCTGGTCGTTTCAACGGCCGGCAGCGCGCTTGTCACCGCGCTGATCGCCTGGGCGGTCTACCACCTCTGCCGGGCAGTGGCGCAAACGATCATTGCCATGCCGCATGTCGACCCGGAGAGCGTGCGCGCGAGTCTGCTCAACCTGAGCTCCCGCATCGTTGGGGCCATGCTCTTCGCATGGGTATTTGTGGAGGGGTTGCGGGCCTTGGGCGTTAACGTGGTGCCCCTGGTGGCCAGCCTGGGGGTGGGCGGTCTGGCCGTGGCCCTGGCCGCCCGGCCGACAATGGAGAATATCATCAGCAGCTTTATGATCTACCTGGACAAACCGTTTCGGGTGGGCCAGCGCGTCAACGTGCTGGGGCAGAACGGCACCGTGGAGGCCATCGGGCTGCGCTCCACCCGGATCCGCCTGTTGACCGGACCGCTGACCGCGATTCCCAACGAGAAAATGGTCACGGCCGAGGTCGAGAATATCGGCCGCCGTCCCTACATCCGCCGTTTGTTCAACGTCACCATCACCTACGACACACCGCCGGAGAAGATCGTTCGCGCGCTGGAGATCCTGAGGGAAATTCTGGCCGTGCCCGAAAGCGACAGGCCGGCGGCACCCGATAATACATTGGCCTCCATGGTGTCTCCGGCCCTGGCGTCCATCATCGAGGACGCCGAAAAAGGGTATCACCCCAACGAAGCCATCAACCAGGAGGATTTCCCGCCGCGGGTCTATTTCAACGAACTGAACGCGGATTCCCTGAACATTATCGTCATGTACTGGTACCATCCGCCCGAATACTGGCCATACCTGGAGCACGCCAACTGGATCAATATCCAGATCATGGAGCGCTTCAACGCCGAGGGGATTGACTTCGCCTTTCCCACCCAGACCCTGCACCTGGCCGGCGACGACAAGCGCCCCCTCACCGTGGGGCAGCGCTGGGAATCCGAGGAGGAGACCTTCTCGCCCAGTGCGGTTCTGGCCCAGGCCGCAGCCCTTGGCGCCCGAGTCGCCCAGGTGCCCCCTGAACCAGCCAGCGATGCGGTGCGACCGGAGGCGATGGCGCATGACGATACCAAGCCTAAGGTTGAGGGCGAACTGACCGACGCGCCGCTCGAAGACGATGTCCTGGGCGGTGAGGCCGATGGGGATGGCGAAGACGACCGCTGATCCAACACGGCGCTCGACGTGTTCGCTGAAAGGCGCCTGCGCCGACGTTTTCCGAATCGATGGGAACCTGCTGAAGGGCCCCGACCGCGTCGCCGCTCACACGCCATTCCGACCATACTGGTTTTGATGTGCTTTGCCCGGAGAAGAAATAAAAACCGGCGGTCTCCATCCGGAAGCCGCCGGCTGTCATTTTTCTTCTTATCAAGGGCCTAAGCCTCCGCCATCACCCCTCTTCGATCTTTTCGGTCAGGTCTGGCAGGAAATCCAGGATATCCTCTACGATCCCCACGTCGGCCACCTGGAAGATGGGTGCCTTGGCGTTTTTGTTGATCGCCACGATGAAAGGATTGCCCTTGATGCCCCCCATGTGCTGGAAGGAGCCGCTGATCCCGCAGGCCAGATAGACCTTGGGCTTGACCGTCTGCCCCGAGGTTCCCACCTGGCGGGCCTTGGGCATCCATTTGGCGTCCACGATGGGACGCGAGCAGGATACGTCGGCACCCATGGCCTTGGCCAGGTCGAAGGCGATTTCGATGTTGTCCTCGTCCTCGACGCCCCGGCCGATGGAGACCAGTACTTCGGACTTGGTGATATCCACGTCGCCCACTTCGGCCGCGACAACTTCGAGGAACTTGCGCTGGGTGGCCGTGTCGCCGGCCTCGCCGGACTTGTCGACCACCGCGCCGCCGACCGCCGTTTCATCCGCCGCGAACACGCCGGGGCGCACCGTCAGCACGGCGCCGCCCGAGGCATCGCAGGCCACATGGGCGCTCACCGCACCGCCGTAGGCCTGACGCACGAGCTTGAGCGTGTTCCCGTCCGCGCCCTCGATGTCGACCACATCGGCAGCGAAGGCGGCATCCAGCTTGACCGAAAGCCCCGGCGCCATGTCCATGGCAAAATGCTCGTGGGACAGCAGCACGATGCTGTCGGCCGGCAGGATGTTCACCAGGATCTTGCGGGTGATCTCCGCATCCGGGTAGGCCAGCGCTTCGCTGGCTACTTTCCAGACTTCGGCGTAACCGGCGGCCGCCTTGGCGCAGACATCGTCCAGCCCGTCCGGAGCGCCGACCACGATCGCCGTGGGATTGGCACCGGCATCGATTTTCCTGGCAGCGGCCAGCAACTCCATGGCCGAATCGTCTAATTCTCCATCCTTGTGCAGGAGATATGTAAATAGCTGCGCCATTATTTGAGCCCTCCTTTGGCCTTCAAGAGTTCCATCAGTTTTTCGATGATCTCGTCGGTGTCGCCTTCCAGCATTTCGGCCCCATCGCCCATATCCGGCAGGAAGTAGTCCAGACGTTTGACCTTGGGCGCCACCGCGCCGGCGTCGAGTCCCAGATCGCCGGCGCCCAGGGTGGGGATCTCCACCGAGGCCACCTTGCGGATGCCGCGGATGCCGACGTAGCGCGGTTCGTTGATGCCGGTCTGGATCGAAAGGACGCAGGGCAGCGCAATTTCGTGCATTTCCTGGTTGCCCCCCTCGATCTCGCGCCCCACCGTGATCTTGTCTCCGTCGACATCGATCGTGTTGACCAGCGAGGCGTAGGGCACGTCCAGCATGGCGGCCAGCATCCCGCCCACCTGGGCGGCACCATCGTCGGCCTGGGCCCCGGTGAGGATCAGGTCATAGCTGCCCTTGTCCACAGCCGCTTTGAGAATGGCGGCGATTGCCCGGCCGTCGGCGCCTTCGAAGGCGTCGTCGCTCAACAGGATCCCCTTGTCGGCGCCCATGGCCATCTCGCGGCGCAGGACCTCCTCGGACTCGTCGTCGCCCACAGTGACCACGGTCACGCTGCCGCCGACCTTGTCCACGATCTGCAGGGCTTCCTCCACCGCGTAGTTGTCCCACTCGTTGACCGAGTAGACCAGGTCATCGCGGTCGATGTCGTTGCCGGCGCTGTTCAGTTCGATTTCATTCTCGGAAGTGTCCGGCACCCGTTTGACACATACCAAAATTTCCATTGTTTTCCTCCCGACACTAGATTTGATTTTCCGATCTTATCGGCCGGCCGCGGCATGCCGCGGCCGCCCCGAAATTAAGGCACTTTGCCGTCCGACCCGTTCAGGGACAGCGGCCTATGGCGTTGCCGCCGTATGCTTGGCCACCAGTTCGCTGAGATCGATCGCTTCCATCCGGCCTTCCATGCCGGCCACCTTGATGGCGTCTTCCATATTGACCAGGCAGAAGGGACAGGCCGTCACGATCACGTTGGCTCCGGCCTCGGCCGCCATCTGCACCCGCAGGACGCCCATGCGCTGCTCCTCTTCGGGTTCGTAGAAGAGCATCAGGCCCCCGCCGCCGCAGCAGAAGGAACGATCCCGGCTTTTGAGCATCTCCACCCGTGCGAGGCCCGGAATGGCGTCCAGCAGTTTGCGCGGGGCCTCGTAAAGTCCGTTGTGCCGGCCCAGGTAGCACGGATCGTGGTAGGTGTAGACCTTGTCGTCCCCGTTGGCGGCCGTGAGCGTCAGGGCGCCCGTTTTGACCTTTTCCAGCAGGACCTGGCTGACGTGGCGCACCGGCGGGAGGCCCTCGTAGTCATTCTTGAGGCAGTTGTAGGCATGGGGATCGGAGGCAACGATTTCCCGGGCCCCGCTCTCCACAATGGCCTCCGTGTTCCGTTCGCGCAGATCCTGGAAAAGCATTTCCTCGCCGAAGCGCCGCACGTCGTGCCCGCTGTCCTTTTCGTTTTTGCCCAGGATGCCGACATCCACGCCGGCCGCGTTCAGGGTGCGCGCCGTGGCCTGGGCGATACCCTGCATGCGGTCATCGTAAGAGGAGATACTGTCCACAAAATAGAGCGTGTCGGCGTTCTCGCCTTTTTCGCACAGCTTGACCTGGCAGTCCTCGGCCACGGCCTTGACCCAGGCCGAACGCTTCTTCTCGACTTTACCCCAGGGGTTGCCGCGCTTTTCCAGGGCCCGCAGCGGCTTCTGAAGCGACTGCGGCACATTGCCGTCGTCCACCATGCCGCGCCGCAGGTCCACGATTTTGTCGATGTACTCGATGCCCAGCGGGCACTCCTGCTCGCAGGCGCCGCAGGTGGTGCAGGACCAGATTTCATCTTCCGCGTAGATGTCGCCGATCAGGCGGTAGTCATCTTCGCGGGTCCGGTTGTCGCCCAGCAGCGGAAAATTGGCGAAGGCATAGTCGCGGCCCTTGATGGAAATGAAACGCGGCGACAGGGGCCGCTGGACCGCATTGGCCGGACAGTGGTCCGAACAGCGCCCGCAGTCGGCGCAGGAATAGAAGTCGAGCATGTGCTTCCAGGTGAAATCCCGGTACTGCTTGACGCCGAAGGCGTCCAGGTCGTCAAGTTGCGCATCGGCGACGCCGTGCACCACGGGCTTGATGTTGCCGCGCTCCAGGCGCATGAAAAACACGTTGAAAAGGGAGGTGATCACATGAAAATGCTTGCCCAGGGGCAGAAAGCACAGGAAGAAAAAGAAGGTGATGTCATGCACGAAGTAGGCGCCGATGTGCAGACGCTGCAGCCGGGCGATGGGCTCGTCTGCCAGGATGTTGCGGAACATGGCGGCCAGGGACCCCGGTGCCAGGAATTCGGCCGGCTGCAGCTGTTGAAGCTGGGCCGCCGCCAGGCTGGCCTCGAACAGGCTTTCGGTAATCATGAGGGTCGCAATGAGCGCCAGCACGAACACGGCCTCACCCGTGTGGTCCTTGCCGTAGCGCTTGGGAACGGCATAACGCTCGGGCTTGAAAATGCCCCGCCGCACGGCGGCCACGATACAGGCCAGCAGCACGGCCGTAGCGGCGTAGTCCTTGAGCACGGAATAGACATGCCCGGCGGTGCCGCCGAAACCGGGGAAGACGAAACCGTCCCAAAAGCCCAGGAATACGAGGCTGACGGAGCGTATGCTCAAGATGAGAAAACCGGCGAAGATGATGATGTGCAGCACGCCGGCCGTCATGTAGCGCGGCTGCCGCCACTGGGCCAGCCAGATCTTGAGCACTTTGATCACCCGGGCCATGATCCGATCGAGACGGTTGTCGGGCGCGGCCTCGAGCAAGGGGGCGATGCGGCGCGTCATGATCAGGGCGAACGCCGCCGTGCCGACCAGCGGAATCAGGACGGCGAAGAGCGCCACCGGTATATGAAAGAAGTTATAGCTCGCAGGCGACAACAAAGCGGGTTCCATAACGGTCTCCCCAAGGCATTAAGGTGGTCAGCAAACTGAAT
>JASJCV010000008.1 GCA_030065275.1 Desulfobacterales bacterium
CAGAAGGGAGGCCTGCAGAATATTGATACGGTCGATAATCTCGGCGTCAATGACACCCAATCCGATGCCGGACGCCCGCCTGCAGATCCGCGTAAAAGCCTTCGCGCGCTGCCGCGGCGACAATTTTTTGGAATCGTTGATGCCGTCGGGTCGGAAATCGGCCGGCAGCATCACCGCCGCAGCCACCACCGGTCCGGCCAGCGGCCCGCGGCCGACCTCGTCGACACCGGCGATGCGGCGTGCACCGCCGCGCCGGGCCTGCGTCTCATAGCGCTGGCCGTGAACGTCCATCCGCACCGGGTTCCGGCTTGCATTCATCCGCCGGACAACCGTTAATAGCGGCGCTCTTTAATGCGTGCCGCCTTGCCCCGCAGCTTGCGCAGGTAGTAGATCTTGGCGCGCCGCACGCGTCCGTGGGCGATCACCTCGACCTTGTCGATGATCGGCGAATGCATGGGGAAGATGCGCTCCACCCCGACACCGTATGAGACCTTGCGCACGGTGAAGGTGGCATTCGTGCTCCCCTTGCGTTTACTGATGACCACGCCCTGAAAGACCTGAATGCGTTCTTTCTCGCCTTCCTTGATCTTGACGTGAACCTTAACCGTATCGCCCGGTGCAAAATCCGGCAGGTCCAGGCGCATCATTTCTCGTTCCAGCTGTTTCAGTTTTTGCATCGTTTTTCCCCTAGTGCGTTGATCTTATTTTTTCGTCGTGCGGCGGTGTGCCCTCGGTGTTCAGCCGATCCATGATGATGGCGGCCGCGCAGCGCACGGATAAATGGTTATAGGTCGCATGATCGCCGATGGGGGCCAGGATATGATCGGCACCGTCGATGATTTCCGGTGCCAGGCCCCAGGCCGTGCCCATCAGCAGCACATACGGGTAATCGTTTTGCATATCCTGCCGCAGCCGCTCGAAATCGATGGCCCGGTCATGCGGCCGCGCGCAGGTGGCCACCGTGCGAGGGCGATGCCCTTCTTGCCGGCCGACGGCCTGGATCGCTTCTTCCAGGGTGGCGCCGATTCGAATCTGCATCAGCGCTTCGCGCCGCTTCGGGTTGTAGGCCCCGCCGGCGCCCCGCGTCCAGTGGGACACGATGCGTTCCGCCAGAATCTGTTGATCCTCCAGCGGCGTTACCACCTGGAACGACCGCAGGGCGAATGTTTTGGCGGCACGGGCGATATCGTGCAGGTCCAGATTTGTTATCGCCGAGGCGATGGTCGCCCCGTTTTTATTGACGACCGGATAATGGATCAGGGCGATGTGCAGATTGATGCCTGAGTATCCTTTCCAGAGCCTGTGACCACTCCTGCAATATTTGTCGCTCCCGTTCGTCGAGCGCGCGGCGCTCGAGTAGTTCCGGCCGCCGCAACAGAGTTTCACCCAGCGACATTCGCTGGCGCCAGCGCGCGATGGCCTGATGATCTCCCGAAAGCAGGACTTCCGGCACCTTCCGGCCCTCGAATTCGCGTGGACGTGTATAGTGCCCGTGCTCCAGCAGACCGTCGCTGAAAGAATCGCAGGCCGCCGATTGGGCACCGCCCAATACGCCGGGCAAAAGACGTATCACCGCATCCATGGCCACCATGGCGGCCAGTTCGCCGCCGCTCAGCACATAGTCACCGATGGAAAGCTCGCAATCCACGTGCCGCTGAATGACCCGTGCGTCCACCCCCTCGTAGCGGCCGCAAATAAAAATCAGCCCGCGGTGACGGGCCAGCCCCTCGGCCGTCTGCTGGCTGAGCTTGACTCCCTGGGGGGACATGAGCACCGTCACGGCCCCTTGAATGCGCTCCCGCGCCGCGGCTATCGCGCTCGCCAGCGGCTCGGGCTTCATAACCATGCCGCAACCGCCCCCGTAGGGCCGGTCATCGGTTACCTGGTGACGGTCATCGGTAAACGACCTTATATCCAAAGTCTCCGGCTGAACAAGGCCGGCAGCGATGGCGCGCCGGACGATACCGTGATCCCAGAACAGATCGAACATGTTCGGGAATATGGTCAACACGGCCAAATGCATGCGGGTTCGGTCTCCCTGGCGCGGGGTGTTACAAACCCTCTGGGAGCACCACCTCCATGCGCCGCCGCTCGGTGTCGACCCGTCGGACCACCGAGGCCAAGGCCGGCACCAGGGTTTCCCGATCGGCCAGGCGAACCACATAGACATCGTTGCTGCCGGTGGCGAGAATGGATTCCAGCCGGCCCAGAAAAACGTCGTCCTGTGTAAACACCTCCATGCCGATCAGTTCAAACCAGTAGTAGTTTTCCGATTCCAACGCCGGCAGCCGGCGTTTGTCGACATAAAGCGCGGCCCCTCGCAATTTTTCGGCCGCATCGCGGTCGGTCACCCCGCCTAGCGCCATTAAAGCGCCCTTCGGATGCGGTTTGACCCACAAGACTTCGAGCGTTTGCCAATCATGATCGCCTGCTTCCACAAACAGCGGGTTGCCGGGTTCGAAGGCCGTCAATGATTCGGCGTAGGATGCGACCTTACACACCCCGCCCGTACCGTGGGCGCCGACGATTCGACCAATCAACAAAGCGTTTTCCGGTCTCACGCTTTATTCAATGATTTCCAGCACCGTGCGTTTCTTGATTTTGGCCGAGGCTGCGCTCAAAATCGTCCGCATGGCGCGCGCCGTCCGCCCTTGTTTGCCGATTACTTTACCCAGATCCTCTTTGGCCACCTTAAGCTCGAGAACAGACGTCTGATTTCCCTCGACCTCGGAAACCTGCACCATTTCCGGATTGTCAACGAGCGCCCGTGCGATGTAATCGATCAGGTCTCTCATAGCTCCATCTCCTTTGTTGGTGGGCGAGAATGCGGGACAGTGGTGCTAGGCTGGTTGCGGCCCCCCCTCCTCTTTTTTCAACAGACTTTTGACCGTGTCGGTGGGGGTGGCCCCCTTGTCCAGCCAGTATTGCACGCGCTCCTGCTTAACCGCTATCTCGGCGGGATCACGCAGTGGATTGTAAGTGCCTACGGTTTCCAGAAATCTGCCGTCCCGGGGCGCTTCGCTGTCGGCCACGACGATACGGTAAAAGGGTCTTTTCTTGGCCCCGTGGCGGGCTAATCTGATTTTTACTGCCATTCGCTCCTCTCCTTTAGAACGGCATCATGCCGCGGTTCATTCCGCGCATGCCGCCCTTGTTCATTTTTTTCATCATTTTCATGACCTGGGTATAGTTTTTCAGCAGGCTGTTCACATCCTGAACGCGCGTCCCGCTTCCTTTGGCGATCCGTTTGCGGCGGCTGCCGTTGATGATGTTGTGGTTGCGCCGCTCCTTGACGGTCATCGAGTTGATGATGGCTTCGATGCGCACCAGTTCGCCGTCGTCCACATCGAAATGCTTCATCTGCTTCATTTTGCCCATCCCCGGTATCATCTTGAGCAGATCGGAGAGGGAACCCATCTTGCGAATCTGGATCAGCTGATCGCGGAAGTCCTCCAGCGTGAACTGGCTCTTGCGCAGCTTTTTCTCCAACTCGACAGCTTTTTGTTCGTCCACCACCGACTGGGCTTTTTCGATCAGGGTGAGCACATCACCCATGCCCAGAATCGTGGAGGCCATCCGGTCTGGATGGAAAGCCTCGAGCTGGTCGAGCTTTTCGCCGACACCCACAAACTTGATGGGTTTGCCGGTGACGGCTTTGATAGACAGGGCTGCGCCGCCCCGGGCGTCGCCGTCCATCTTGCTGAGCACCACGCCGCCGATGTCCAGGGCGTCATTGAAAGACGCGGCGATATTGACCGCATCCTGGCCGGTCATGGCATCCGCCACTAAGAGGATGTCCGACGGGCGCACCGCTTTTTTAATGCGTGCGAGTTCACCCATCAATTCTTCGTCGATGTGCAGCCGGCCGGCGGTGTCGAGCAGCAGGGTGTCGCAGCCCGCCAGTTGGGCCGCCACCCGTGCTTCCAGACAGATATCCACCGGATCCATGTCCGGCTGCGAGCCATAGACCGGCACCGAGAGCTGCGCCCCCAGCTTGGTCAGCTGGTCGATGGCTGCCGGGCGATAGACGTCCGCCGGGACCAGAAAAGGTTTGCGCCCCTCATTGCGCAGGTGAACGGCCAGCTTGCCCGAGGTCGTCGTTTTACCCGAACCCTGAAGCCCGACCAACATCACAGCCACCGGGCGCGGGCCGCTCAGGTTCAGCGCCTCGTGCCGGTCGCCCATCAGGGTCGTCAGCTGTTCGTTGACCACCTTGACCACCTGCTGGCCCGGCGTCAAACTGGTCATGACTTCCTGGCCGAGGGCCTTTTCACGCACATCGGCGATGAATCGCTTGACCACCCGGAAATGAACATCGGCCTCCAGCAGAGCGATCCGGACTTCCCGGAGGCCCTCGTCGATGTTCTTCTCTGTCAGTTTGCCTTGTCCCTTGAGTTTCTTGAATACGGACTCAAGTTTGTCGGACAGGTTTTCAAACATGGTTTTTATCCCAGTGGCTACGAAATGTCGTAAATCGTTGAATTTAGAATTTTGATAGTGCTATGTCAAGAACAAAAGGATGTGCTGAAACGGCTGCTTAACGCCCATTCTCGGGAGTTGGAATCCTTATAGTTTTGATAAGGCGGGTTGGGCAGGCAAACATCAGACGTGTTTTCCGTCCCAATAGCGTATACAATTAAAAAATGCAAACAAAATAGTGGTTTGTAAAGGGGGCATCATAAAAAAAAAAGACATCAAGGACCTGGATCGCACCATGCTGGCCCAATGGCTGACCAATGCCGGCGAGGCGCCTTACCGCGCCGATCAGATTCTGCGCTGGATCTATCGGGACCAGGCCGATCGATTCGAGGCGATGACCAATCTCAGGAAAGACCTGCGTCTTCAAATGGCGGCGACGTTCGACATCCGACGATCCAAGGCTCTGGCCTGTGAGACCGCTTCGGACGGCACCCGGAAATTTCTGTTCGAACTGGTCGATGGGGAGCGTATCGAAAGCGTTCTGATCCCTGAAAAGGGCCATTATACACTCTGCTTGTCGACCCAGGTCGGTTGTGCCCAGGACTGCCGCTTCTGCCTGACAGCAAGTGGCGGCTTCCGGCGCAATCTGAGTCTGGGGGAAATTCTGGCCCAGGTTCGGGATATCCGCCGCGGGCTCGATCGTCCCGAAAAGCTCACCAACATCGTTTTTATGGGCATGGGCGAACCACTGGCCAACTACCGCAACCTGATCGGTGCCATCGGTCTGCTGCAGGACAACAAGGTCGGCTTCGGCTTTTCCAAGCGCAAGATCACGGTATCCACAGCCGGCCTTGTGCCGCGCCTGGCCGATTTGGGGCGGGATACGGATATCGCTTTGGCAGTCTCCCTCAACGCCACCGATAACGCCACCCGCAGCCGCTTGATGCCCATCAATCGCCGTTATCCCTTAGAGGTCCTGCTGGAGGCCTGCCGCCGGTATCCCCTGGCCCCCCAGCGGCGCATCACGTTTGAATACATCCTTCTCAAAGGCATCAACGACACATCCGCCGATGCCCGTCGTCTGGCCGATCTTCTGCGTCCGATCCGCGCCAAAATCAACCTGATTGCCTTCAACGAACACGCTGCCAGCCCTTTTCGGCGCCCATCCGAAGAGACTGTTCGATCTTTTCAAAAGATCCTGGTCGAGCGACACTACACCGCGATCGTCCGTCACAGCAAGGGGCGGGAGATATCGGCGGCTTGCGGGCAGCTGGGCGCCAGGCCCCCGGATTCCGGCGGACCCGGGGCGGTTCTCAGATAATGAAGGCGCGGGCATCGTCCGGAGGAACCGGTCGTGTCTCGATGACCTGCTCACCGTCCGGGCCGCTGATAAGGACTTTGACCATCGGTTGCCCGGAGGCCTTGCTGTAGCCGGCGCAGATTGCGGCGGCCTGATGCAGGATCTCTGCTGAGGGGCGGCCCCGAACGGCCACGACGGGTCCGGGAAAGTCTCTGACTTTGATGGTCGTTTCTCGGTTTGGGTTAAGGAGATCCTGGATCCGCTGGTTGTCCTTCTGGGTGCGGCCAACGATGATCTTGGAGGTGGCATCCAGCCGGAAGTGGCGGCCGTGTTTGAGCAGCTCCAGATCCGCGACGGACGTCTCGGTCTGATGGGCAAAGAGGTCTTTGAGCCGGCGCGCGTAACCTGGGTCGGTCAACAGGCAGCCGCCGGCCGGCGCCGGGTACTCTTCGATCCCGAATTCGGCGGCCAGTTTGATCTGGGCTTTGCGTGAGCGTCCGCTGAGATCAAGCAGGCTTTCGCGATCGACCCAGCCTTGCTTTTCGGGGATGGTCGCGGGCAGGTTGCGCGCGCTCAGGGGGCGCAGAATGTAACCCTCAAAGCCAGAGTGCTTTTCCACGTAGCGCAGCGAGGATTTGGTCTGGCTCATGGGGCGCTGCCCCACGACCTCGCCGCTGAAAAGGAAATCGAAACCCTGCTTGCGCATCCACTCGCCTGCCAGTCGGAACATCAGCGCATGACAGTCCATGCAGGGATTCATGAAGCGCCCGTAACCGCAGGGCGGGTTGCGCAGCATCTCGAGATACGCCGGCGTGATCTCCCGGACGATAAGCGGGATGCCGGTCTGTCGGGCCGCGGCACGGGCCTTGTCGGCCGAGAAGAACGGAGTCTCAAACGTGATCCAGGCCACATCGACGTCTTGCTGCTTCAGGACCAGGCCGGCGAGGATGCTGTCCAGCCCCCCTGAGCAGAGTCCCAGAGCGCGCACGGCTTTTTTTTCGGATGCGGCCATGATAGATGATCCCGGTTTCAGATATGTCGCGTCCGCACCTTCAGCCGCTGGCAGGCGGCCTGAATGAGCGTTCATGGTGGCCTGTAGATTGAAAATGTAAAGGGTAAATGCGTGATGACCACAAAGGAGCGGCTTTCAAAAATAAGAAAAATTTTAAGAAGAACCTATCCGGATGTCAAGACACCGCTAGACCATGCCAACCCGTTCCAACTCCTCATTGCCACCATTCTTTCGGCCCAATGCACCGACCGCCAGGTTAACCGTGTCACCGGGCCGCTTTTCCGGGCTTATGGCACGCCGGCGCAGCTGGCCGCCGCTCCGCTGAAGCAGATCGAGAACCTGGTCCGCTCCACCGGCTTTTTCCGCAACAAGGCGCGCAATATCAAACATTGCGCCCGGGCCCTGGCGGAAACCTACGGCGGTGAAGTGCCCGCGGACCTGAAAGCCCTTACCGGCCTGCCCGGCGTCGGGCGCAAAACCGCCAATGTGGTCCTGGGAGCGGCCTTCGGTATTCCGGGGGTGGTGGTCGACACGCATGTGGCCCGCATTTCCGGGCGGTTGGGCCTGACGACCCACGCCGACCCGGTCAAAATTGAGTTCGATCTGATGGGCCTGATGCCACGCAACGACTGGAGCGATTTCTGCCTGCGGCTGATCTTTTTCGGCCGGGAGACCTGCACGGCCCGCAAGCCGAAATGCCCCGCCTGCCCCGTACGGCGGCATTGCCCCTGGCCCGACAAGACTGGCTGATGCGGCCGATGCGCATTAAAGAATCTTTCACCGTTCATATGCAAGATTGGTTTTTAGTTCAGATCCCAATCAAATACCTCTGTCTGAGGATCTGGGATTTCGTGACCAATTCGCGTAGCTCTGTTAAAATGTTGCTGTTCCTAACGTTAAGAAAAGTAAACAGAAGAAGCCGCCCGTGTCCCGCTTAATTCTGCGCGTATTTTCTCACCCGCCCCTCGTAAAGCGTTAGTAAAATATCACTTTTTGATGTAGTGAATCAGGAAGATTGATTTCTCTGACGGTCTCGCAAATCGTTCGAGAGCAAGGCTTGCGAGCCTTGAGGAATGAGGCGTACGCCGGTACGCCGCAATGACGAGGGGCGAAGCATAACACAGCTATCGGACGATTTGCGAGACCGTCAGTCGTCGAGTTTGAAGAGCTTGCGGGTGGTGGCCAGCAGGGTGGCCTTGTTGTCGTGGCCTTCGGCCTTCTTTAGGATGGTGGTGGGTTCATGCAGGATCTTGTTGACCAGGGCCTGAGCCATTTTTTCGAATGCTTCGGTGTCTTCGCTCGATAGTTTGGGGGCCAGTTTCTGGCGGGTGCGTTCGGCTTCCGCGCGGATTTTTTCCTCCAACTGCCGGCGCAGGGCAACGATCGTGGGGACCACGTCCAGGCTCTCGTACCACTGCCGGAACCGGATGACCGCCTCGTCCACGAGGCGCTCGCCCCGCAGGGCCGCCTGCTGGCGGTCCTCGATATTCTCCTCGATGACGCCCTTGAGATCGTCGATGTCGTAGACATAGGTGTTGTTGAGTCGGTTGATGTCGGGATCGATGTCGCGCGGCACGGCAATGTCGATAAAGAAAAGCGGCCGGCTGCGTCGGCTGCGCAGCACTTTCTTGACCTGCCCCCGCGCCACCACGTAGTCCGGCGATCCGGTGGAGCTGATGATGATGTCCACGTCTTTGAGGGCCTCCGGGATTTCTTCGAATTTTATGGCGCGGCCGCCGAAGCGGGTGGCCAGCCCAACGCCCCGTTCGAAGGTGCGGTTCGCCACGAAGATGTCCCCGGCACGTTGCCGGATCAGGTGCTCCACCGCCAGCTCGGCCATTTCCCCGGCCCCGATAAGCAGCACCCTGCGGCCCTCGAGTTCGCCGAAAATTTTGCGTGCCAGCTCGATGGCGGCGTAGCTGATGGAAACGGCGTGGTCGCCAATCCCGGTCTCGGTGCGAATTCTTTTGGCTACGAAGAAAGTCTTATGCAGCAGCCGGTTGAGTATGACGCCCGAGGTCTTTTTGAGCGTGGCCTGGTAATAGGCGCTCTTGATCTGACCGAGAATCTGGGGTTCGCCCACCACCATGGAGTCCAGGCTGGCGGCCACCCGGAAGATGTGCCGTACGGCGTTCTCGCCGATGTGGACGTAGAGCTTGTCCCGGAAATCCTCCGCTGGAATACGGTTTTCGTCGGCCAGAAATTCGACGACCGCTTCGACGGCCGCTTCGGTGGCCGTGCTGGTCAGCAGCACCTCCACCCGGTTGCAGGTGGACACCAGCAGGACTTCGCGCACGGTATCCAAGGCGTTGAGCCCTTCGAGTGCGGCATCCTGATCCTCGTCGTTGAATCCCAGGCATTCACGGATTTCAACCGAAGCCGTCTTGTGGTTGAGGCCGACCAGAATAATATCGAGTTTCGCGGTCATATCTTCGCGGGTGCGATCGACCGATCGCGCCGATCCATTCGATTTTCTCATCGGAGCCGCCATCAGCCGGAAAAGGCGCCGTGGTGGCCGCTCATGAACAGGTTGACGCCCAGGAAAGTGAACAGGACGGTGGCAAAACCGACAATGGCCATGATGGCCGCCCGCCGGCCGCGCCATCCCAGGGCCAGGCGTTCGTGAATCAGAACGGCGTATAGCATCCAGGTGATGCCCGACCAGACCTCCTTGGGGTCCCAGCTCCAGAATCGCCCCCAGACGGCCTTGGCATAGACCAACCCCGTGGCCAGCCCCAACGTCATCAGCACGAAGCCGGCCAGAATGCAAGTTTGACCGGCCGAGTCCAGCCGGTCCAGGGACGGCAGTCGGCGAAAAAAGAACCCGGGTTTGCGGGATTTGATGGCCTTTTCCTGGACGAGGTAGAGGATGCCCAGGCCGCAGGCCAGTGCCAGACTGGCCTCCCCCATGAAAATGAAGGTCACGTGGGCCACCAGCCAGAGGCTCTTCAGAATCGGTTGGGCCGGTGCCGACGTCGCGGGCATCAGGGACACGATCACCATGGTGGCGGCCGCCAGCGGGGCCGCGAACACGCCCAGGACCTTGAGCCGGTAGCGGTATTGAAACAGCAGGAAAACTCCGGCCACGCACATGGCCCCGAAGGATAGGGTGTCGCGCATGGTGTTCACCGGCAGGTGGCCGGAATGGAAGGTCCCGGTCAGGACCAGGATCAGGTGAAGGCCGAACCCGGCCGACAGCAACGCCACGCCGGCGTGGTAGAAGGTTTTTTTCTGGCGCACCAAAAAGGCGGTGTAGGCGGCCGTGCTGGCGCCGTAGCACACGATGGTCAGTAAGATCATAATTTCCATGGACCGTTGCCGGACTTTCCGTTCTAGGGGTTGAGCGTCGTGGCGTCACCGTTTTCCGCGGGATGGCGTCGTCTTTCGTCGCCTGACCCCTGACCGCGCGGCGGAGCCTATTCCGTCGTGTCAGTCAAATGCTTCCATGTCACCCCGCCGCCGAAATGGCGTTCGAGGAGCTGGTCGATCCGTGCGGCGTCGCCGCTGCGGATCCAGTCCAGCAGATCACTGTCGAGCAAGGCGTCAAACGTCTGCTTGTGGCCACGGGGGTCGTGCCCGCTGGCCAGCAGGCGCCGCCGCAGGGCCCCGAGCAGGTCGACCAACAAAGCATATTCCTCACCGAAGTCGTTTTCAAGCCGGAGGCGAATGCGGCGAGCCAGGGCCGGACTTTTACCGGATGTGGAGATAGCGATCAAGAGGTCGCCGCGGGCGACCACCGACGGGAGTACGAACTGGCCCCGATCGGGCTGATCGGCGATGTTGCACAAAATGCACTTCCGCCGGGCATCCTCGCTGATCCGGCGATTGAGGTCGTGATCGTCGGTGGTGCCGAACACCAGAAAAGCATCCGCCAAGTCGGCGGCGGTGTAGGCCCGGCGATGCAAGCGGATACGGCCGTCGGCCGCCAGCGCCTCCAGGTCCGCACTCGCCTCGGGGCTGACCACCGTCACCCGGGCGCCGGCGCGCAGGAGGGTCCGGGTCTTGCGGGTGCCCACGGCGCCTCCGCCCACCACCAGGCAGGTGCGATCGCGGACATCAAGATTAACGGGAAAGTAGCGCATATCATCGGCTCACTTCGAGATGCATCAGGTCCCGGGCCAGAATGACCGGTCCGTCGTAGGTGCGGCGACATTGGGCGGCCAGGTCCACATCCTCGCAATCGGGGTAGAAATGGGTCAGCATCAGCCGGCGCGCCCCGGCTTCGGCAGCCATCCGGCCAGCCATGGACGGTGTCAGGTGCCCGGCCACCGGGTGTTCGTCCGGCCGGGCCGCTTCACAGATCAGCAGGTCGGCATCCCGGGCCAGAGCCACGAGATTTTCGGAGTAATCGGTGTCCCCTGAATAAACCACCGCAGCACCGTCGCCGGCGGTCAGGCGGTAGGCCACGCTTTCGGGGTTATGGCGAACGGGCATGGTTTCCAGGCGCCAGTCATCGGCGGCGTAGTGCCAGCGTTCCCCGGCCGCGGCTTCAAACAGCTCGAGCGCGCCGCCCTCGAGCCTGATCCAGTGGCCGTATACGCCTTCCAGGCGTGTCATGAAGTCGATGAATCCGGGTCCGCCCAGGATGGTCAGCGGCTCCCGGCGCAAGCTGGCATCCGGGTATTTGTTGGCAAAGATCAGGGGGGCCAGCTCGCCGGTGTGATCGGGATGAAAATGCGTGACGCACAGATGGGATATTTCCTGTACACGGACACCGGCTTCAAGCAGTCGTCGCATGCTTCCGGGGCCCACATCGAACATCAGCTTCGATGTGCCCGCCGTCATCAACAGGGCGCAGGCGCTGCGCGTGAGCGATGGAACGCAGGTGCCCGAGCCCAAAACCGTCACCCCGATGGCCGTGGTCCGGTCCCTGGTCATCTCGCATCGGCCCTTTTTTGAACCCGCTGGATCAACCAGTTCGTAAATTTGCGCGTGTCCCGGGTGTCCACGGTTTCCGGCAGCGTCGCCAGCGGCAGCTCGCCGCGGGCCATGGTCCGGTGGCCGCCGGCCGATCCGAACGCGCCGAAACTCTCGTGGGCCACCTGCCCGGCGTTGCGCCGCAGTCCGTCGTTGCGGAAGACGACGGTGAGGCGTTTGTCGCAGACGCCGGAAACGATGCTCCATTGGACCGTATCGATCCGCATGAAAAACTCAGCCACAAGAACGCATATATCCGGATTGTGGACCGCCCCCAGGTGGACAAACATTTTGCCCTTGCGCAGGCGGCGATCATCGATCGCCCGGCGAAAATACTTCAGGAAATTCATCTGCAGGTCGGCCTTTTCGATGTGGCGTGCCAGGGGGATATTCGCATAGCGGAAAAGGTACTGAAACGCGACCACATCCTCGATTTGGGTCTGGCGCTCGAAGTTGCGCGTATCCGTTTTAATGCCATGAAAGAGCGCGGTGGCCAGCTTTTTGGACGGCTTGATCCGCGCCGCCCGGAGGTACTCGGTCATCAGGGTGGCGGTGGCGCCGTAGCTCGGGCGGATATCTTTGAAGCCGGCCGCAGGGGCCGTGTCGGGGTGGTGGTCGATGATGACGTCGAAGGTCAGTCCCTCGAAAAATTCGTGGTGGCTGGGCTGGGAGTCCAACAGCACGAAACGGCTGTAGTCTTCAATGTGGATGTCATCCACATGCTGCAGGTCGATGCCCAAAAGCCGGATCATGGCCAGGTTGTCCGGTCGCCGGATCACGTTGGTGTGGGCCAGTGCGATACTGGACACCTTGCGCCACAGCAATCGTTTGGCCGCCATGGCGCTGGCCATGGCGTCCGGATCCGCCGTCATCAGGATGAGGACATGGTCGCCGCCAACGAACCGGTCGTAAAAAAGCTGCAATCTTTTGCGGTTGCGCATCTTCATAGACGCCTGCAGTATATGCGCAGACCGGAATGAATTCAACCCGGAGATACGGGTGTTGGCGGCGTCTTGTCAGCCGCGGCCCGCCCCCATGTCCTCCACCGTCGCTTCGCTGGGTTTGATCCAGGCTTCCACCTCGCAGGCCCGAAACAATTCGCGGGCGTACTGCAGGCATTGGCGGGCTCGGGTCTGATTGCCGCGGCGCCGGAAGTAGGCGGCCAGCAGCACGTGATCCTGTCCCAGTTCGAACTTCACCCCGTTGCGTCGGTTGGTCTCAATGGCCCCCCGGATCCATTTTTCGGCCTTGGGCAGCTGGCGGCGTCCGCTTTGAATCATCAGGATGTGGCCGATCTTGCGCTGGGCCTGCCCCGCGAATAGTTTCAGGCGGTTTTCGACGGCGTGGCGGCACAGCGGCTTGAGGTGGATCTCCTGTGACCGGTGGCGCAGCTGCGTATGAGCCAGGGCGATGCGATTGAAATTTTTAAAAGAGGGAAACCAGATGTTGTTCTGCAGAAACCAGATGGCGCTCTCGAAAAAGGACTGGGCCTGACCATAGTGGCCCATGGCGAAGTGCGATTCACCCAGATAGTACTGGGAGACCGCGTTCCAGGCGAAATAGTTCATGCGCTCGCCCAGGGTGGCGCCCTGGGTCAGGTTGAAAATGGCCTCCGGAAAGCGGCCCATGTAATAGCACGAAAAGCCGTGCAGGGTGTAAGCCATCGCCTTGGAAAAGATGTCTCCGCTTTCTTCGGCCAGGCGCACGGCCTCCTCACTGTGGCGGAAACCGGTGCGGATCTGCCCGCTGTAATTGTAAGGCAGGCTCAAATGGCTCTGCATCACCGACATGCCCCAGAGGTTCTTGACCGCCGAGTTGATGTACAGCGCGTTCTTGATGTGCTCGATGGCCCGGTCGAACTGGCAATCGAAGGTGTAAGCCACGCCCAGGTAGTAGTTGGCCAGCACCGTCACGATGATCTCGTTGGTTTCCTCGGCCAGGCGCAGCGCCTTTCCGAGATCCTGGAACGCCGGCTCGAAGGCCTCCTCGAACATATAGTGGTGGGTTCCGAGGATGGTGTAGATTTGGGCCAGGCGTCGGTTGTCCCCTTTACGCACCGCCCGCGCGATGACGGGGGCGATGGCTTCGCGGGCTTCCCCCAGGCGGCCGGTCTGGGAGGTATAGAGTCCCAGCGAGGTGCGGGCCTCGATGATCTGGTTTTCGACCGACGCATCGGGGGCCAGCGCCTCCAAGGCTTTCACCCGCTGACGCGCGAAGGCGATGGCATCGTTGAGGGATGCGCTCTCCTCGGCGCGCTTGCTGGCCCGCCGGAGATACTCGGCCCCCTTGGCCAGCTGGCCGCTTTGGATAAAATGGCTGGCCAGCACGCTGGCGTATTCGTTGAGCTCCTGGGGGTAGAGCGCTTCGAGGGCCTTGCCGACCTTGTGGTGCAGGCGGCCTTTTTTCGTCCCCACAATGGCTTCGTAGACCACTTCCCGGGTAAGGGCGTGTTTGAACAGGTAGGTGGTCTGCGGAAAGGTCCGCCGTTCGTAGATCAGTTCGGCGTCCTTCAGAATCGCGATGTGGTTGCTGAGCTCCATGTCGGGAAGCGCGGTGATCGTCTTGATCATTACATAGCTGAATTCGCGCTCGATCACCGAACCGATCTGCAGAATTTCCTTGGTCGGTGGCGGCAGGGCGTCGATCCGCGCCATGATGATGTCTTGAATCGTCGAGGGAATGGCCACCTCGTTGATGCGCGCGGTGAGATGGTAGGCCACGCTGTTCCTCTCGATGATGTTCAAGTTTTTGAGTGACAGGATGAACTCTTCGATGAAAAAGGGGACGCCTTCGGTCTTGTCGATGATGAGTTTTTCCAGCTGGAGGTCGAAGCTGGCATTCTCCAGGAGGTGTTTCATCATCGCGATCACGTGCCGGTTGGCCAGTCGGTTGAGGGTCAGCTGGCTATGGTAGGAGCGTGTCCCCCATTGGGGCCGGAATTCGGGGCGGAAGGTGAAGATCAGCATGATGCGGTAGCCGGGAATGCTCTTCAGAATATAGGCGAAGATCTCCTCCGAATTCCGATCGACCCAGTGCAGGTCCTCGATGGCGATTACCAGCGGGCGCCGGCGGGACAACTTGAGGAGGATCATCCGCAGGGCCTCGGTGATCCGCTCCTTTTTGGCATCGGGGCTCATTTGGGCCTGTTCAAGCCCGCTGTCGCGTACGGAAAGCAGGTCCAGGACATAGGGCCGGGTCGCCTCGGGATCGACGTTTATCGGTGCCAGGCCGGAATCGACCTTGCGTATGCGCTCGCTGTCCGGGTCTTCGTCGGTGATGCGGAAGATGGATTTGAGGATGTCGATGACGGGGTGAAAAGCGATGCCCTTGCTGAAGGAGAGGCACTTGCCCTCGAGCAGATGAACGTCTTCGTTGGCGATGGCCTTGCGGAATTCGTACAGCAGTCGTGACTTGCCAAGACCGGCCTCCGAGATGATCGAGAAGGCCTGGCCGCGCCCCGTCTTGATGCGCTCGAAGCTGTCGAGCATCAATTCGAGTTCGCTGCGCCGGCCGACAAAGGGCGTCAGCCCGCGCTCGGCACTGACGTCGAAGCGCGTACGGCGCGAACTGGGGGCAATCACCCGGTAGGTCTGCACCGGGCCGGTCTTGCCCTCGAGGCGGCAAGGTCCCAGGGCCTCGAAGCGGAAAAAGCCCTCGGTGAGCGCATAGGTGGCGGCCGTGACGACGGTCGTGCCCGGTTGGGCCAGGCCTTCCACCCGTGAGGCCAGGTTGACCGTGTCCCCCACGGCCTTGAACTCGACCCGCAGATCGTTGCCCAGGGTACCCACCACCACCGGGCCGGTATGAATGCCGATGCGCATCCGGATGGGAGACATCTCGCGAAGGTCGCGCTGCATGCGCTCGCTGAAGCGGACAATTTCACGGTGGATGCCCAGGGAGGCGCGAATGGCCCTCTGGGGCGCGTCCTCATAGGCAATCGGGGCGCCGAACAGGGCCATGATCCCGTCGCCGGTCATCTCGTTCACCGTGCCCTCGAGTTCGTGGACCTTGTTGATCAGGATTTCGTAGACCTGGTCCATGACGGCATATGCACTCTCGGGGCCGATCTTCTCGGAGATGGGCGTAAAACCGGCCATGTCGCAGAACATCACCGTGACCAGTTTACGCTCGCCCTCGATCTTGCTCTTCTGGGCCAGGATCTTGGCCGACAGGCCATCGGGCAGGTAGCGTTTGATTTTGCGCAGCTTTTCGTCCGGTGAGAGTGCGCCGGGGGTCCCCGCCGATGCGCGGCCCAGGTCGTGACCGCAGTGACCGCAGAACTTATAGTTGGGCGGCGTGGGATGGGTGCAGGCCGGACAGGTCGCCTCGCGCTTGTGACCGCACTGGCTGCAGTACGCTTCGTCAGGTTCGATGCGGGTCTGGCATAGCGGGCACTTGGTCATGGAAATATCCGATCCCATTGTCGCGGCGCAGGGGCATGGGGGGAAAGCTCGACCATGGATGCCGGTATACGTTGCATGGCACGGTCATATCGGCCGGATGATGAAGTGCCGATTTCATTCCCGGCTGTGTGGGGGCCGGTGCCTGCTTCAGGTAGTGTTCTGCAGCCAGAAAACTGCGATGGGGCAGGGTAGAGGAGACGCAGGGCAACCTACCAGATTCATTGTAAATAGCGAAAAACACCGGCGCTGTCAATCATCGGGACATCTTGGTGCCGTTCCAGCCGGGTCAGCCCGGCGCAGCTGCCGTCCGGTCGGATACGTCCGGGGCGCGGCGGCGCCAGGCCTGGCCGAAGGCCCAGAGGAGATAAGCGCTGTGGCGGGCGTTCTGGCCCAGAAAGATCTTCAGCAGACCGCTGCGCCAGGCCTTGCCGGCAATCCGCAGGATCTGGCGACGGCTGTAGAACCGATGGTAGAGGCGGCGGCGCAGGGCCTTGAGTTCCGGCAGCGAACAATGGTCGGAGTAAATCTTGCCGTTGGCGCCGATGTGGTAGCCGGGGTTCCGGGCCACGAGATCGGTCAGGCCCGAATAGGGGCTGTCGCGCAGGGTCGAGAGCAGGATGGTGTCCAGGCCGAGCTCGTGGGCAAAGGGCACGATCTGCTCCATTTCACCAATGGTTTCGCCGATGTTGCCCAGGATAAAATAGCCGTTGAGAAGCATGGCGTGTTGGCGCAGCCGGGCGACATATTTGCGGATGCGCGCGGTGTCGAAGCCCTTGTTCATGGCCCGCAGGGTTTTGTCCTGGGCCGACTCGATGCCCAGGAGCAGAATGGCAAAGCCGGCCTGCGCCATTTTTTGCAACAATGCCGGGTGACGGGCGATTTCGATTCGTGCGTTGATCACGTATTTCTTGTGGATTCCGCGCGCGATAATCAGGTCGCAGATTTCCTCGACGCGCTTCAGGTCGTGGGTGAAGATGTCGTCGGTAAACCCCAGCAGGGGCGCTTCGATTCCGGCCAGCTCGTCCACGATGGATTCGGGCGAGCGCCCCGACCACTTCCGTTTTTCGCCCCAGGGGTTGCGGCTGAACGAGCAGAAGGCACAATTATAGGGGCAGCCCCGCGACCCGGACACGGCGTCGAACGCAATCCTGGTGGGAATGTTCATGAGGACGATTTCATAGGGCCGGCGGCGCCGGCGGCGGTTGGGGCCGTAATCGTCGCGCACGGCCCTGCTGCTGCGGTTGCGATTGTGGACGATGCGCCCGTTGCACCGGTAGCTCAGACCGGCTATCCGATCCCAAGGCACCCCCCGGCAGAGCTCCTCCATGGTCTCTTCGCCGTCTCCGCGCACCACCGCATCCAGGTGGGGATTGGCTGTCAGCCAGCCGCCGGGGTCCTCGGTGGCGTGCCGGCCGCCGATGACGGTGAGAACATCCGGCGGCACGGCGGCGATCTGGCGCCGGATAAAGTCCGGGCGGCGCTTCCAGTTCACCGAGAAGCAGACCATGTCGGTGGCGGCACACAAATGGTCGCGTGTCTGCCCCGGATCGGTGCGCAGGTCCACGATGTCCAGCCTCCGCGCGAACGGCTCGATGATCCGCCCGATGATCTCAAGGCCCAGGGGTGGGACGAACATAAAGTTTTTGAGATCCTTCCGGTAGGGGTAGACGCAAAGCACGTGCTCGAACATGGGCTTTTCCTTAACGAGGGCGAACAGCTGCGGGACGCGAAGCTTCGCTGCGTCCTCATCCCGCAGGTGCCAAGCGCAGGGTAATTCGGCGCTAGTTTTCCCCGCTGGCCAGGAGCTTGCCCGCGATCTCTTTAAGCAGCTTGGCCGCCACCATGGCGGTCATCGCGTTCAGGTCTTGCCGCGGGTTGTATTCCACGATATCCGCGCCCACCAGTGGCGCTTCGATCCGCTGCAGAATACCCAGGGCCTCACGCACCGTCAGACCGCCGGGCTCGTGGTGGGACACGCCCGGGGCTGCGGACGGATCCAGGGCATCCAGGTCAAAGGAGAGGTAGACCGGGCCGGCCAGGTCGGGCACGAAGGAGCGGGCATCGAAGCGGTGCATGGGATGTATCTCGACCCCGAAGCGATCGGCCTGGCGCTGTTGATGCGCATTCAGCGTGCGGATGCCCACCTGCACCAGCCGCCGGGCGAGACCTTCTTCCATGATGCGCGCCATGGGACTGGCATGGGACAGGCGATTGCCCTCGTAGGCGTCGTAGAGGTCCGGGTGGGCGTCCAAGTGCAGGATGTCGACCGGGCCGTGTTGTGCTGCCATGGCCCTAAGGACCGGATAGGTGACGCTGTGGTCGCCGCCCAGGATCAGCGGCCGGGCCCCGCGCGCGAGGACGGCCGCGACCAGTTTTTCGATATAGGGCACGGCCCCGGCGTCCGAGGGGACTTCCCGGTCGCCCAGATCGACGAGGGCGGGGTGTTCTTCCAGATCGAGACCTGACTCGGTGGTCAGATTGCAGGCCCCGCTGTAAAGCGCGGCCCGGATGGCGGGTGGCGCCCCGGCCGGCCCCTGCATGAAGCTCGCGTTCACGTCGCTCGACAGACCGATCAGGGCCAGATCGCCCGTTTTCAGTTGTGTGATCGGATCGGTCATCGGGTATTCCTGTCGGGCGAACGTGTCGGCACGTGCCCTCGGAGGAAGCCGGCCCCGCGGCGATGATCAGTCTTCGATGGTTTTGAATTGCTCCGGGGGCGCGCCGCAGACCGGGCATTTCTTGGGGATTTTCTTGTCGGTCACATAACCGCAGACCTGACAGACGTGGTAGGCTTTGACCACATTCTTGATCAGGTTCATGATGGCACGTTCGTAAAGCTTGGCATGATAGGATTCCGCATCGCGGGCGTGGCTGAAGGTCAGGACGGCGGCCTGCTCGCCCTCGTCCTCGGCATCCTTGATGAAATCGGGATAGATGTTTTCGCTGACCGATTTTTCCCGCTGGAAGGATTTTTCCAGGTTGGTATCCGTGTCCTTGACGACCAGGTCCTTGACCAGACCCAGCTGGCGGGTGGCATGCACCCGCTCGGCCTCGGCGATAGCCCGGAACAGCAGCGCGACCTGGGGCAGTTCTTCCTCCCGCGCCTTTTCAGCGTAAGCCAGCAGCCGAAAATAGGCCTTGGCCTCGCCAATGAACGCCTTGTGGATATTGGCCCGGGTTTTGTCTTTCAAATCGACCTCCGTTTCTCAAGTCGGCTGAGGTGATGTTAGGGGCTTGGCGAATCAAGGAACGTTTTCAGTGCCCGCTGCGGCCGGACCGCACCAGGCGGATTGGGCGACCACCGCCGGCATGAATGCGTATGCGCGTATCGCCAACACCAGAACCAGAATTCCCGGCAAGGCGCGAGACGGTGCGGACGCGCAGACGCCGCGCCCTTGCTTGGCTCACGACCCTCCGTCGCCTCACGATTCGATACGAATTCCCGCCGCGCGGAGGACACCCGGAGGCAGGGGGGGTATTCCGGGGTTGGACTTATTTACCGGGAAACGGGCCCCCATGGCAAGTCTTCTTTTGACGGGGCGGGCTGGCAGCGGTGGGCCGAAGGGCTTCGCGCCCCTGGGGCCGCACGGGTCATGAGGAGAAAACCCGATGACCAAGACGGACAGCGTGCATCACATCGGCGGTCAGGGAGCCGCTGCGCCAGCCGGCTTGGGGTGATCGCCGTCGCCGATCGCGCTTGGGTCTCACGCGGCCGCAAAGACGATCTGCTCTCCCTCGAGATCGGCGCGGATGGCGTCGCCGTCTCCAATGCGGCCTTTGAGGATGTCCATGGCCAGCGGGTTTTCGATATACTGCTGGATGGCGCGTTTCAGCGGGCGGGCGCCATAGACGCGGTCGTAGCCCCTGCGGGCCAGAAAGCCGCGCGCATCCTCGCTGAGCGTAAGCGTCATCTGGCGCTCGGCCAAGCGCCGGGTCAGGTGCTGGATTTGGATGTCCACGATGGCCGCGATCTGCTCGGGGGTCAGTCCCAGGAAGATGATGGTCTCGTCGATGCGGTTTAAAAACTCCGGCTTGAAGCCGGCCCGCAGGGCTTCCATGACGCGGCGCTCCATCTCGGTCCGGTCGCGGCCGGCCAGTTCCTGGATCATCTGGCTGCCCACGTTGGAGGTCATGATGATGATGGTGTTCTTGAAGTCCACCGTACGGCCCTGGCCGTCGGTCATGCGGCCGTCGTCCAGGATCTGGAGGAGCACGTTGAAGACGTCCGGGTGGGCCTTCTCGATCTCGTCAAAGAGCACCACCGAATAGGGTCTGCGCCGGACGGCTTCGGTCAGGTAGCCGCCTTCGTCGTAGCCCACGTAGCCGGGCGGGGCCCCGATCATGCGCGCCACGGCGTGCTTTTCCATGTACTCGGACATGTCGATGCGTACGATGGCCTCCTCGCTGTCAAAGATAAAGGCAGCCAGGGCCTTGGCGAGCTCGGTCTTGCCCACGCCGGTGGGTCCCATGAAGATAAAGGAGCCGATGGGCCGGTCGGGATCCTGGAGCCCGGAGCGGGCCCGGCGCACGGCATTGGAAACCGCTTCAATGGCCTGCGTCTGGCCGATAACCCGGCGGCCAAGCCGTTCCTCCATCTGCACCAGCTTCTCGCGCTCGCCTTCGAGCATCTTGCTTACCGGAATGCCGGTCCAGCGCGAGACCACCTCGGCGATGTCCTCATCGTCGACTTCCTCCTTGAGCATCTTCTTTTCGCCCTGAAGCGCAGCCAACTTTTGGCGGACGTCCTCCATGCGCCGTTCGAGTTCGCCGGCTTTGCCGTAGCGGATTTCGGCCACCCGGGCCAGGTCGCCGTCGCGCTGGGCCTGTTCGGCCTCCACGCCAAGCTGCTCCTGCTTTTCTTTGATGCCGCGGATCTGCTGGATCAGCTCCTTTTCGTGCTGCCAATGGGCCTTCATTTCGCGGACGGCGGCATTGAGATTGGCAATCTCGGAGGCCAGACTGCCGAGGCGTTCCTGTGAAGCCCGGTCGGTTTCATTCTTGAGCGCCTGGCGCTCGATTTCCATCTGGGTGAGCTTGCGCTGGATTTCGTCGATCTCCCCCGGCAGGCTGTCGATTTCGATCCGCAGCTTGGAGGCGCATTCGTCGATCAGGTCGATGGCCTTGTCGGGCAGGAAGCGGTCGGCGATATAGCGGTGGGAGAGGCCGGCGGCGGCCACGATGGCCGAATCCTTGATGCGCACCCCGTGATGGACCTCGTATTTTTCTTTGAGACCGCGCAGGATCGAAATGGTGTCCTCGACGCTGGGTTCGGCCACCAGCACGGGCTGGAAGCGTCGCTCGAGCGCCGCGTCCTTTTCGATGTATTTGCGGTATTCGTTCAAAGTGGTGGCGCCCACGCAGCGCAAGGTGCCGCGGGCCAGGGCCGGTTTGAGCATGTTGGATGCGTCCATGGCGCCTTCGCCGGCGCCGGCGCCCACCAGGGTGTGCAACTCGTCGATGAACAGGATCACCTCGCCCTCGGCGGCCTCGATTTCCTTGAGAACGGCTTTGAGGCGGTCCTCGAATTCACCGCGGTATTTGGCGCCGGCGATCAGGGCCCCCATGTCGAGCGCCACCAGGCGCCGGTCCCTGAGACTCTCGGAGACATCGCCTTCCACGATGCGCCGGGCCAGTCCCTCGACGATAGCGGTTTTGCCCACGCCGGGCTCGCCGATCAGGACCGGGTTGTTCTTTGTGCGGCGGGAGAGCACCTGAACGATGCGCCGGATTTCGTCGTCGCGGCCGATGACCGGGTCGAGCTTGCCCTGGCGGGCCAACTCGGTGAGGTCGCGACTGAATTTTTCCAGGGCCTGGTATTTATCTTCAGGGTTGGGATCGCTGATGCGCTGGGAGCCGCGGATTTCCATGAGCACCTTGAGCAGGCTTTCGCGGTTAACCCCGTGGCGCGCCAGGATAGCGGCGGCGTCGCTGCCCTTGCGGTCGGCGATCACCAGCAGGATGTGCTCGATGCTGACATATTCGTCCTTCATCTGGGTCGCCTCGCCAAAAGCCCCCTCCAGGACGGCCCGGGCATCGGCGGAGAGATAGACCTCGGCGCCGCCGCTGACCTTGGGTTTGCGCTCCACTGCGGCCTGCACGTCGTCGCGCACACGATCGGGCGAGGCCCCCAGCTTGCGGAGCACGGCCCGGGCCATGCCTTCCTTCTCCTCCAGCATGGCCAACAGCAGGTGATCGCTTTCGATCTGCGGGTTGCTGAATCGCGAGGCCAGAGACTGGGCGTTCTGGACCAGTTCCTGGGACTTGATGGTCAGCTTGTCAAAGCGCATTTATAACCTCCTGGAAGCGCAATTGTTTCACGGTATAAACAGGCTTAAAGTGAGGCTTTTTTATGACGTGTCAATATCATTACTTAAAGTAATTTTGTACAAAAGTTAATGTTTTGGCGCCCAGTCATGCGCGGGCGGCACGCGCCGCAAACTTTCGTAGAGCACGATGCCCACGGCGGTGGAAAGGTTCAGGCTGCGAATCTCCTTTGAAATGGGCACGTGGTAGAGCGCCTCGGGAAACCGCGCCCGCAGTGTCTCGGGCAGGCCGCGGGTTTCGGACCCGAACATCAGGAACAGGCGCTTTTTGTCCGGCAGGGACCATAACGATCGCTCGCCTGTCTTGGAGAACAGGCAGATCTCGCCCGGTTCAGGGCGCATCGCCTCCAGGAAGGCACCCACATGGTCCCAGACGGCAAGCTTCACACGGGGCCAGTAGTCCAGTCCGGCGCGCTTCAGGTGGCGGTCGTCCAGGGAGAAACCCAGTGGCTGGATCAGGTGGAGCCAGGCCCCGGCCCCCAAACAGGTGCGGCCGATATTGCCCGTGTTCCAGTGCACCTCTGGGGCCACCAGGACGACGTGGCGCTCGAGGGGGGAGCCGTTTTCGTCGGTCGACGGGGGCGCTTGATGATTCTCTGCGGGCGTGGTTTTCATCGGTTGCCCTCGTTGTCGCCTATCGGGGTCGAGATCGCTATCGGAATCGGGTTTTTCTTGTTACTTTTCTTAGCGCTAAGAAAATAACCACAAGAAGGCGCCCCTGCCCCGCTTAATCCTGCGCGTCGGGAGTGCAGACGGCGCGCGCCGGAACTCGCTTCGCTCAAACAGGCCGACGCGCTTTCTCCGTCTACATCCCCGATGCTCGGCGCGGGGCAAAAGGGAAAGCCGATCACTGAATACGCATTCGGTACGCTATCGGACATTCCTTTAGATAGTCAAAAATCTTGCGGCTTGCAGATGATTTCACGGATTTTGAGATCGAAGATATGGGCGGCGTGGGCGGGTTTCAATACCAGGGCCGTGTCCGCGCCTTTGGATGAACCGCCCACGGCAATGACGTCACGCCCGCTGAGGGCGCCGGCGTCGGCGGCCATGATCGACACTTCCACAGCCACCTTGGTACCCTGGCCGAAAAGCTTGAGGGTGTCGGCCATAAGAAGCAACGGATAGATGCCTGGGTGCTTTTTGGAAAGACCGCGTTCGATCCCGGAAAGGGCATGGGTGGCGGTGACCACCCGAACGCCCCGGGCCGTGAGGTCGCGGTGCACATCGGTGGGCATAACGGGATCGAAGGGCGTCTTGAAGCCGCAGTGATAGGTCACCGCCGTCACCTTGAATCCCGGGCAGTGTTCCAGGGCCTGATAGGCCGTTTCCCCCGAGGTGGTGGCCAGCACGATTTCGTCCAGCTCCCGCGCACGGCCGTGCTCTGCCGCCGCTCTTAGCGTTCGTTCGGTATTGGCCTTACCGGGTCGGTCGAAATACATGGCGGTCCCCCCTTGGCAGGCAGCTCGGGCTGGGGTAATAGAACCCGTGCCCATCCATAAAATGCCTTTTTCGGCCCATGTCGGCGTTCACGCGTTTTGGCCCGGAGCCAAAATCGACCGCTTCTGGATGGAGAGCGTCTAAAATTGGAAACGGGCCATATGAGCAGAATCGAATGATCTTAACGGTTCTCAAACCCGTATCCTAAAGCACTGCCCGGCGCGCTTGTCAATCCAAGCCGAGGCCGCCGCAGGCCAAACGGAAAGACCACCATGTTCATCGATTGCCATAACCACCTGTTCCCGCCTGAAATCCGTAAGACCCGCGAGCAATTTTTCACGAACGAGTCGGCTTTCGAACTGCTATACGGCGATCCGCGCTCCCGGATGGTCGGAGCCCGCGAACTGATCGCCAGCATGGATACCGAGGGCATCGAACGGGCCGTGGTTTTCGGCTTTCCCTGGCGGCAGGCCCGACTTTTCAAGTGGCACAACGACTATATCATGGACGCCGTGGCCGCCTATCCGGAGCGCCTGATCGGCCTGGCCTGCTTCGACGCCGTACACCCGGAGGGCGCCGCGGAAACCCACCGCGGCCTGGACGGCGGCCTTCGCGGGGTGGGAGAGCTGGCTTTCTACGAGGCGGGCATCACGGCCGCCAACCTGGAGAAACTGGCCCCGGTGATGGACATCTGTCGCGTACACAAGGTGCCTGTCATGCTGCACACCAACGAGCCCGTGGGGCACCAATACCCGGGCAAGGCACCCAACACCCTGCGGCAGATCTACGATCTCGTGAGGCGCTTTGCAGACAACCGCATCATTCTGGCCCACTGGGGCGGGGGGATCTTCTTCTACCACCTGCTCAAGAAGGAAGTAAAAGACGTTCTGCGGAATGTCTACTTCGACACGGCGGCCAGCCCCTACCTTTACGACGCGGCCATCTGGTCCACCGCCTGCACCGTTATCGGCGCCGACCGCATCCTCTTTGGCAGCGACTACCCCCTGCTCAAGCCCAGCCGCTATCTTGAGGAGCTGGATGCGGCCGGCCTGAGCCGTAAAGACCGTGAGCGCATTCTGGGGGCGAATGCGGCTGATCTGTGGGGGCTGGCGTCAAAAGAATAAGAAGGGAATACGTGGTTGTGGTTGAGGTGGAAAAAGCAATAATGTTGCGGTCACCTGCGGATGCGCACAGCGCATGCCGACAGGTGCATCCACTCGTTGGGCCAGCCTTTCAACGCGCCAATACTTCCCCACGATATGGCCGCCGGCTTACATACCCGCATGTGCAAGCGGGTAGGCCCACTATATGGCTTCGTTTTTAGCGGGGGGGGTGAGGACCAGCGCGTGGAAGCGCCCTCTTATAGAGTCGATTTGCCCCGGCTCTATCCTCTCAGTGAGAAGTATGATCGTCCGAAAGTTTGCCCCGTGAATGGTTGAAACCGATATGGCTTAGCCCGTCGGTTTCTGATTGCGGATGGAAGTGATGCGCCACTTTCCGTCGGAGCCCTTGACTAAAGTGAAGCTGCTCCACAGGATGCGATCCGGCCCATCGGTAACCTCAATCGTATAACGTGCATCGGCCAGCGCGACATCCGGGCGAAGAAAACGCACCGATTCTACGGTCAGGGAGCGGTTCCCGGGATTTTTCTTACTGCTTCGTTTCATACCAGCCGTGGCTGCTTCAAGCCCACGTCGCCACTCCCCGCGAGAGGTCAACTGGTCGACATTCGGATCTAAAACCGCTTTTACCGCCTCCAGGTCACGTGCTTGCCGACCAGCCACATAAGACTGAAGCACCATGCGGACATCTTCTTCGCTTTGGGCGGAAACACTCGGCTCCGTGGTCTGATGGATAGCACAGCCGCTAAGCAGGAACACGGCGAGGATAGCCAACAAAGATATGTGATCTCGCGTTTTCATGATGTAAAAACTCCAAATGGCCGTGCGGTCAAATCCATGACTACGGCTCTAATCCTCAATGCTATATGCTACCGCTCACACTTCCTTCGTGGTAAGCGCAAGCTCTACGTTCAAATTTATGAAGATAAAGAAAATGTGTCAACACGCATCAAAGCCTTTTTGGGTCGGTAAGAGCCCTACTTTTTGCCACATAGTCATTAGGAGGATGTCTTTTATTGCCCATCGACTTAATCAGTTATCTTTTCATTTTGTTTTTCGACACGGCCCTCAACCAGTACGCCATTATGGGTGTCGGGAAGTTGACTTAAGTAATCTCTAACGAGCATGTAGGATAAGTGGTTTTTAAAAACCAATCCTGAGTCGATGTTCTCTGTTCAATGCAACTTGGCCAAAAAGACTTAAAACCTCTGAACAGGTGATAGCCTGACAGTTCGATCAATCTCAAAATTGGCCTATAGTGACCTGTATTTTACCCTCTACACCCTGCCTATGCAAATGATGGGGCATAGTTGGCAATCTTTTCGATGTTGTGAACGATGCAATACAACAGCCATTGACCAGTGACCTTTATTTTACCCCGCAGGGTGAACCGATTCATACCCTTGTTGCTGCAAATGTTGGCAAACACCGGCTCCACGGTACCGAGTCGTTGGCCATAGATAAAACGGCCATAGGCGCTATCGATCTTGCGCTTCATTTTGTCCGTATAGCTCTCGCGACCGGTCTTGGCCCTCCCAAGGAAAAAGGCCACTTGGCGACTTTCGGTGCGATCCGGGTATTTTAGGCACTGGCTTCGTAAATGACAGACGCTGCAGGCGCTCTTGCGGGCCTTGAAACGGATCGCCTCAAAGCCGCGAATGGTCGTGATGCCGCCCTTACTGTAAAGACGCTTGCCGGCTGGGCAGGTGCAAACTTTATTGTTGGCGTCATATACAAAATCCTCAACCGTAAAGCGCTTCGTTGCTGCGGATTTCTTTTGGCGCTGTCGCCGCGCTTTTTCTTTGTAGGGCTTCTGATCTTGGAAGCGTTCGTCGCGTTTGCGAAAATGCGTATCGGCAACGTAGCCGTCGATGTCCTCTTCGAACAAGTGCTGCATGTTGGCTTCACTGTGAAAGCCAGCATCGGCTACAACTCGGGTCGTCTTTAAAACCTCGCCCCCCTCTTTGTCGATCGCCTCTATATTGTTGTGCGCGGTCTCGATCATCGGCTTCAACAGGTAGTTTTCCTGTGCTTCTCCAAAAGCTTCGGCCCCGACGACCACCTGGTGCTTGGCGTCCACCGCGGCAACACCGTCATATCCCTGGATAACCCCATGCGACGTGCTCATCTTGGCACTGTCATTGTCGGTGATATTACTTTGAACCACATTACCGGCCAGACTGCGCTTGTCATCATTGTTTGCCATGAAGGTTTTGATTTTGTCATACTTACGGGTCAACTTCTCAAGGCGCTTTCTCTCTTTTTCTTGGATCGCATCATCCGCCTTTCCTAAATCTTCACGGCGGTGCTTGGCGACGATTGACTCAATGGCGGCCTCAAGCTTGGTAAGCTTCCTTTCAAACTTCTGCCGTGTGCCGCTCCATTCTTTGGAGGCGTTGGACGGCATCTTCACCCCGTCAATGGCGAACAGGTCTTTGCCGATCAAGCCTTCCTGATCGCAGACGAGAAGAATATCCCGAAAAACCGCAATGACCTTGTCCTCACAGCGGCTCACGAATGCGGCAATGGTGGTAAAGTGCGGTCGGCTGTCACCACTTAGGGCCATAAAAACAACGTTGTTCTCACAAAGCGCTGCTATCCTGCGGCTACTGATCACACCCCGTGAGTAGGCAAATAAGATGATTTTTAAAAGGATCTTTGGATGGTAGGCCGGTGCTCCGGTATCATCGTTTTGAAAACGATTTTCGAACACTGATATGTCAACGCAATGGTCGATTAGATGGTCCAGGGCATGCTCGAAGGTACCAGGAATAATTTGCTCGTCAAACGCGACTGGGATAAACTTTGTCTGCCTTCGAGAAAAATCTTTGTAGTGGGCCACTCAATGCTCCTTCTTAAGAACTGAGAGGATTTAGGAGAGATAATGTGGCTTTAACACAGCTATAATATGCTTTAAAGGGTTTTTCTACAGCTTCAACGCTTGAGCTAACCGGAAACGAAGGCGTTGCAGCGCGAAGCGTGACTTTTGATGTCCGGTTGAGCACCGGGTTATGTGAATGGCTTATTTGATACCGTTCGCTTTCTTGAACTTTCTAACCTTGGTGCGCACGTTCTTCATTGGAGATGAAGTATTGAATTGAATCATGCGACCAAGTGTCCACTTCTCGTACCACGCAATTTCATAAAGAGTATGGTTATCCAGCTTGTCAACGAGTCTGACGATTTCATGCGTAATTGTTTTATGCTCGTCGAGCAAACTTGTGTAAGACCAACCTCGGTACTGCTCATGAAACGAATGAGCCAACTGACCAAGTTCATTCCACTTATAGCCGGTTTCGGGAAAATCTACATGTAGCCCTTGTTCCGAGCGGATATGCCACTTGAGAACAAGTTTACCCCAACCGATCAAGTAGGCAAGTGTATCGCACACACTGACAACGGTGCCTTTTATGTTGCCCTCGATAGAACGCTCGCGAGTCAGGTTTTCAGGAATGTTGGAATAGTCCCGATG
>JASJCV010000251.1 GCA_030065275.1 Desulfobacterales bacterium
AGCCCGAACATTTCATGAAATTTTTTCTACACAATAAATTTTATGCAACTATTCAGGGGTATCAAAGCTATTCGGGGTGTGATTTTCAGGTGACACTTTGTACCTTTGCTCACTTTCCAAAATCATCGCTTAAATTTCACCCTGCGGGCGCGCCCGAGATGCTCATTGGCCGCGTTATCAGGGGCTTGCGGTACAGGCGTACAGTGGCACCCCTGCTGCCTTGCCAATGAACATCTCGAACGCGTGAAATATTCGGTTTAGAGGCATTATTTTCCTGCGGGGTGTACAGGTCCCCCGACCGTTCGATTATCATCCGGGCAATTTAAAGGGATGCAATCGACCAGCACGTGTGGCGGCAGCTTTTCACCGTGCGGTCCAAGCCAACCGCATGACAGGTAAGGATGCATCCCCAGAATCCGCGGGCAGGCTCCCCACGACCCTGATCTTTTATCTGGCCGCCGCCCTGCTGGTATTGGTGCCCGCACTGGCGCTGACCCTTTCACTGACCTTGTTCGGTCATTTGAAACGGGCGGAAGACAACAACATCGTCCATACCGACCAAACACGGGCCATGACCATCGCCGGGTGGTGCCGCAAGGCGAAAGACCTGGCGTGGCAGATCACCAGTCACACCCGGATTCGGCAGGCGCTTGAAAAATACAATCAGGGCAGAATTCCCCCTCCAAAAGGTGAAAGCCATTACCGCGCCCAAGCTTCAGGATGCCATGGATCTGTCCACCGAGATCATCGGTATCCTGCGCTTGGCCGCCAACCAGCCGATTGCTGCCGCCTGCGGTTACGGCAACGACGCATCGATCCAGGCGAAAGCCGTCGCCGCGCGTCATTCCGACAATATCTCGCTCTTGGAGCCACTGCCGCTCAATGGCCGCCGCTATATCGTCGTTAGCGCCCCCATTTTGAATCGTCAGCGTGAGCGTCAGGGCGCCGATCTGGTCATCATGGGCACGAACCGCCTACAATCGATTGTTTCCAATACGCAGCCGATGGGCCGGAACTGAAGAGGCCTCGTCCATAAACACCTCAGGGGCGTGAACCAGCCGGGCTAGGCGCTGAAGACCAGGGGCAGAACAAGGCTCATCAGGCCCGCGATGACACCGTAGACCAACATCGGCATGACGGTCTTTTTGATGATGGCCCCCTCCTGATTGTAGATCCCCAGGATCATGCAGACGGCCACGATGTTGTTGATGCAGACCATGTTGCCCATGGCCCCGCCCACCGATTGCATGGCCAGGATCAGGCCCTTGTCCAGGCCCACGCTCCCGGCGATGGCCTCCTGAATGCCACCGAAGGTCAGGTTGGACACCGTGCAGGAGCCCGAGAAAAAGGATCCCAGCGCGCCCAGGAACGCGGCGAAGTATTGCCAGTAAGCGCCGGAGACCTCGGCGAAAGTACGTCCGATCATGGTGGTCAGCGAGCGGGCGCCGCCCACCATCATAAGCTGAACCATGATCAACGCTCCGACCAAAGTGACCACCGTCTTGGGCATCCGGCCGGCGGCTTCCGCCCATATCTGCCGGGCCACCTTGCGCGAAATGCCGAGAATCGGGATGCACAGGAGGTAGATCAGGAAAAAGGGGATCAAGGCCGGTACCGTGAGGGCTTTGTAAGCCCAGGTCGCATTCGTACCGAAGATCTCGGTCAAATTAAGCACCAGGCCCGCACTCACGCTGAAAAAGGCAAAGGATCCCAGTTCGATCGACCAGGCCGGCGCCAGCGCCCCCATCCAGGCGCGAAAGGGCAACGCCGGAATCCGGGTCACCACCAGGATCGCGATCAGGGCGATGAATGGCGACAGGGCACGAATCAGGGCCCTCGCTTCGACCGGTTCCGCCCCCTCGCGGGTTTCCGGCTCGACCTCACACTTTTGCAGACCGACATTCTTGCGGGCCAGTGCGATCGACACCGCAAACCCGACAGCACCGCCCACCAGGGACGGAAATTCGTTGTTGACCATGGCCAGAAGGACAAAGGGCACCACGCAGGACAGGATACTAAGATAGATAAAAACCAGGTTGGCGCGGATCTCCCTCCAGCCCACCACGAAACGCAGCGCCATCACCGGGACGACCAGGGCCGCCGCGGCGTGGATCAGTGCCGTCTTCTGCCCGATGAGCAATAGCATATCGGCGTCCAGATTCAGCTGCCCGAACCCGTACCAGGTGGGCGTGCCTACCGCCCCGAAGGAGACCGGCACCGAATTCATCACCAGTGCCAGCATCGCCACCGGCAGCGCCTCGAAGCCCAGGCCCACCAGGATGGGCCCGGCGATGGCGGCCGGCGTGCCGAAACCGCTGGCACCCTCGATCATGAAGGCAAAGGCCCAACCGATGATCATGAGCTGGGCCACCCGGTTGCCGCTGACCTGGTTGAGCCAGCGGTTGACCACGTCCTGCTGGCCCGAAAGATCCATGGTCTTGAACAGGAGAATAGCCCCCCAGATGATCGTGATGGGGGTCAATGCCTCGAGCGCCCCCTTGACCACGGAGGCGTTTATCAGGTTGGGCGGTGAGGCGAAATAGACCAGCCGCAGCACGTAGACGATCAGGGCGGTCAGCGGCAGGGCCACATTGGAAGGCACGCTGTTCTTCTTGGTCATCATCCAGATCAGGATGACCAGGGGCAGGACCGCCATGAAAAAATCGAGATAGGGGTTCATTCAGATCTCCCGCCTATATTTAGCTTTATTATAAGTTGAAAGTGACTAAAGTGAGCTAAAGTGCCTAAAGTTCAGGTGTGCCTACAGCACTTCTTTTATATAAACGGCGGCGAATCGCGCCACATCAACTTTAAATCACTTCAAACTTTTGGCACTTCACACCTCCCCTCCTGAGTGCCTAATGTTGATGTGTGTCCTGCGTGCACATCATTTTTTCTTACCGATTGAGGTGAAAAGTGCTAATAACTCGCTGCACTCTTTTGAAATGGATCCAATTTCTTTTTCTGGCATCCAATTCAAATCGCTTATCATTTCCAACCAATACTGTGTTTCGCTTGCCTCACTTTCACAGATTTTTATTTTGTTTCTGAAATCGGCTTTGCTCCTTGCCCTATTGGCTTCGCGATAATTGGCGCCGACAGAGGTGCCGGCCTTGGTTATCTGGTTTTTGACGACGTTGCCTTCTGTCGTAGTTGGCAAACGCGACGACAAATTAATTATGGCGATGGCGAAATCTCGCGTTCGTTTTTCAAGCTTTTGCGCAAAGTCTTTGTTATCCATTAAAAAAACCAACAATTCCTAATCATTCTAAAACACGCGACAAGCAAGCTATTTTTAAAAACAGGGGGCGCAGCGCGCCACATCAAATTTAGATCACTTCAAACTTTAGGCACTTTTAACTTTATATTCTCTCTTGAATCCTTGGCCCCTTAGTTCCTTTTTTTTTTAACCATACCCCTGGTTAGGCCTTCAAAACCTCAACCGTCTGACGGGCGATCTCCAGCTCTTCATTGGTGGGGATCACAAGCACCTTGACCGCGCTTATCGGCGCGCTGACCGTTCGGGCCTCTCCCCTTGCAGCCTGATTTTTCTCCGGGTCGATGACCACGCCGTAATATTCAAGCCCCTGGCAGCACTTCTCCCGGGTGAGCGGGTCGTGCTCACCGATGCCGGCGGTGAACACCAGGGCGTCGACCTCGCCCAATTCGAAGAAATAAGCCCCCATATACTGCCGGATGCGGTGGATGAACATCTCCTCGGCCAGGCGGGCGCGTTCGTCGCCCCCGGCGGCCCGGGTGTGGATGTCGCGCATGTCATTGCTGCCGCAGATACCCTTCAGACCGCTTTCCTTCTGGAGCACCCGGTCGATTTCTTCCACCGAATAGCCTTTCTGCTGGGCGATATACATCACGACGCCGGGATCGATGTTCCCCACGCGGGTTCCCATGATCACGCCACCCAGGGGGGTCATGCCCATGGTGGTATCGACGCTGCGGCCCTTGTCGATGGCGCAAATGCTGGCGCCGCTGCCCAGATGCGCCGTCACCAGTTTCAATTCCTGGAGCGGGCGGCCAAGCAGGCCGGCGGCCTCGGCAGCCACATATTTGTGGGAGGTGCCATGAAAGCCGTAACGTCTCACCCCCATTTCTTCGTAGAATTCGTATGGCAAGGCATAATGATAGGCCTTGGGCGGCATGCTCTGGTGAAAGGCCGTGTCGAATACGGCGACCTGGGGCGCATCCGGGAAGAGTTCGCCTGCCACCCGGATGCCCGTCAGGTTGGCGGGGTTGTGCAGTGGCGCCAGGGGGATGGTCTTCTCGATGGCGGCCATGGCATCCGCATCGACCCGCGCCGAAGCCTTGAAGGCTTCGCCGCCATGGACGACCCGGTGGCCCACCGCCTGGATATCGGACGCATCGTTGAGGACCCCCGCCTCGGGATCGGCCATGACGGCCTGCGCCAGGCGCAGGCCGGCTTCGTGGTCGGGAATCGGCTTCTCCCTAACGATTTTGGCTTCGCCTTCCGCGTCCGGATGGTGCTTATGGGTCAGAATGCCCTGGGGTTCGCCAATGCGCTCGATCAGGCCCGTGGCCAGGGCTGTTTCGGTGGTCATGTCGAGAAGCTGGTATTTCAAAGAAGAACTGCCGCAGTTGATGACCAGGATTTTCATGGCGGTATTCCCTTTTCCAAGTTCCTGGGGTGACAAGAAAGTGCCTGAAGTGATTTAAAGTATTCTTAATTGAAAAGTGTCTGAAGTGAACTAGAGTGCCTATAGTTAAGGTGTGCCCTGCATGCACATCATCTATTCTTTCCAATCGAAGTAAACAGCGCAAGCAATTCGCTGCACCCATTGAAAACGGGTTCTCTTTCTTTTTTCGGTACCCAGTTCAAATCGTTTATCAGCTCCAAACCAATAGTGTGTCTCACTGCTCTCGCTTTCGCATATCTTGATTTTGTTGCGGAAATCGGCCTTGCTCCTGGCGCTCTTGGCTTCTCGATAGTTAGCCCCATCAGAGGTGCCGGCCGTGGTTATCTGGTTCCTTATAACTTGTCCTTCGGGCGTCTTTGGCAAACGCGATGACAAATTACTTATCGCGATGGCGAATTCTCGTGTTCGCTTGTCGAGCTGTTGCGCAAAGTCTCTGTTTTCCATCTAATTTCCAGCATTTTGACCGAAATTGACATTGACACGACACACAATTTTAAAATCGGTGGCGCAACGCGCCTCCTCAACATTAGCTCCTTTCAAACTTTAGGCACTTTTCACTTGTTCTTCATTTCCGGGCCTGGGCCTGCACGGCGGTAATGGCGACGGTGTTGACGATATCGGTCACTTTGCATCCGCGGCTCAGGTCGTTGACGGGCTTGTTCAGCCCCTGCAGCACCGGACCGATAGCCACGGCATTGGCCGAGCGCTGAACCGCCTTGTAGAGGTTGTTGCCGGTGTTGAGGTCCGGGAAGATGAATACCGTGGCCTGGCCGGCCACCTCGCTTTCGGGCAGTTTGGTCTTGGCCACCCCGGCATCCACGGCGGCGTCATATTGAATCGGCCCCTCGATCTTCAGATCCGGCGCCTTCTCGCGGGCGATGGCGGTCGCCTCGCGCACCTTGTCGACGTCCTGCCCCTTGCCGGACGCCCCGGTGGAGTAGGAGCACATGGCCACGCGCGGCGTGACGCCGAAGGCCTGCGCCGTGGCGGCGGAGCTGATGGCGATCTCGGCCAGTTGCGCCGCATTGGGGTTGGGATTGACGGCGCAGTCACCGTAGACCAGCACCCGATCGGCCAGGCACATGAGAAACACGCTGGAAACCAGCGAGGTGCCCGGCTTGGTTTTGATAATCTGCAAGGCCGGCCGGATGGTATCGCCCGTGGTGTGCACTGCGCCGGAGACCATGCCGTCGGCCAGGCCGGCTTCGACCATCAGGGTGCCGAAATAGCTCACGTCGGCCACCGTGTCCATCGCCATCTCAGGGGTTACGCCCCTGTGCTTGCGCAGTTCGTGGTAGGTCACCGCGAATTTCGCGCGCATTTCCGAGGTGGCCGGATCGATGATTTTAAGTTCGTCCAGGTGCAGCCCCAGCTGACCGATTTTGGCATGGATGGCATCGGGGTCTCCCAGTAGGGTGAGGTCGACCACACCGCGCTGCTGCAGGATTTCTGCGGATCGCAGGATACGTTCCTCATCGCCTTCCGGCAATACGATGTGCCGGCAGTCGGCCTTGGCTTTACCGATGAGGTCGTACTCGAACATGATCGGTGTCACCCTCTGGGAGCGTACCACTTCGATGCGCGCTTCAAGCTGCTTGAGGTCGACATGGGCTTCAAACCCCCCCAGGGCGGCCGCGATTTTACGGTGGTCATCGGGGTCCAGTGTCGGGGGAACGTTGCTGGCCCGAACGGCGGTGGTGAAAGTGTCAGTTACCACCCGGATGATCGGAATCGACGCCGCTGTCTGAAAGCCCCCGACCAGTCGCATCACTTGCGGGGCCGGCGGCTGGTCGCCGGTCAGCAGCATCCCGGCAATATTGGGTAAGGTATCGGAAAAGGCGGCCGCCATGCTGGCCAGAATCACATCCGCTCGATCGCCAGGGGTGATGACGAGGTCACCGTCAGCTACGTAGTCCAGAAAATGATCGCAGCGCATGGCAGCGACTTTTAGACCCTGCACCGTGCGAAAGAGCTCCTCCGGCACGCCTTGGAGAATTTGAGCCTGCAGGCTCTCGGCGATCTCTTTGATCGTGGGTTTGCCAAGGACGTCGATTTCCGGCAGAAGGTATACAGGCACACCGCTGTTATTCGTAAACCGCGACGCGACCGTTTCATAATGCACGGGTTCGACCCGATTGGCGATGACGGCCGCAATGCTGCAGCCCTTGCTTACGAATGACTCCAGGGCCAGTTCGACGGCGTCAATGATATCGGCGGCCTTTTTCTTGCGCCCGTTGACCAGCAGAAGAATCGGGCTTCCCAAATTGAGGGCGACTTCGGCATTGAATTCAAATTCAAAGGCTGACGCAATTCCGCTAAAATCGGTTCCTTCGCAGAG
>JASJCV010000252.1 GCA_030065275.1 Desulfobacterales bacterium
CGATCGAGAAACGAACGGGCCCGTTCCGGGCCGTCTTTCAACGCGTCATGCGGATGGTCCCCGACCGCGACAAAGACGACAAGCGGCTGCAGCGCATGCTCGCCTTCCGCCTTATTAACGACGGTGAGGCCGAGACGACCGCCTATCTGATCCGCAACATCCGCCATTTCATCCGTCAGCCGAAGCCCATCAGCTTTTATGATTTTTTGAGGGATGGCCGCGTCGATGAATTTCCGCCGATACGCCCTCCCAACGGTGGCCCTCAAGGGGCGGCCTGACGGTCAAGCGGTACTGCCGTCCGATGTCTTCGCGTCTTTCAACACCAAAAAATGCCGACGTTTTCCTTGGGGGTCTTCGATGCCGCGGCTAGATCACGACCGCGTTTGGTCATTGCATTTTAATGGCAGATTCAATAGGGTCGGGCGGCAAATGCTTTCAGGAGGAATCGGGTGCAGGGAACACTGATCAATGCCTTGGCCATCGTCATGGGCAGCCTTGTGGGGATCGGCCTCAAGGGCGGCATCCCCCCGCATTACAAGGAGACGGTTATCGGTGCCATCGGGCTGGCCGTATTGCTGATCGGGGCCAAGGGCGCACTGCAGACAAACGCCATTCTCCTGGTGATCGTCAGCCTGGCCGCCGGCAGTCTCTTGGGCGAGTTCCTGCGCATCGAGGATCGTCTGGAGCGCATGGGACGCTGGATTGGTCGGCGGCTGGCCGGTTCCGAAGACGGGGTTGCCAATGCCTTTGTCACCGCCAGCCTGGTGTTCTGCGTCGGGGCCATGGCGGTGGTGGGCTCGCTGGAAAGCGGCCTGACCGGCAATCACCAGACGCTTTATGCCAAATCGCTTCTGGACGGGGTGACGTCCATCGTCTTTGCATCCACGCTGGGCATCGGCGTCATATTTTCCGCCCTGGCGGTACTGGTCTATCAGGGCGCCATCACGCTTTCCGCGGTCTATTTGAAACCGCTGCTGACGCCGGCGGTGGTCGAGCAAATGACCGCGGTGGGCGGACTGCTCATCCTGGCGATCGGTTTCAATATTCTGGGATTCAAACGTCTGCGGATCGGCAACATGCTTCCGGCCATCGCTATTCCTTTGATCTATGATTTGATCCTCAAATGGCTGGAGCGCGGCGCCTGAGCACACGGTGCTGCGGGCGGGCGCCAGCGGGCCCCGGTTCATGTGTTCGACCGGGTTGCCTCGACACCACCACCTGGGGTAGGGTTGCCCATCCCGGTATGGCGGCCGCCGATCGATCGCAACGGCCCGCCGTCTATCCGCCGGGGATGATGTAAGGAGCTAACGGACAATATGCATTACGAAGGCAACATCATTCGGCCGCCCAGCGAGGCCAACAGTATCCTGCTGCAGGCCACCGTAGGCTGTTCACACAACAAGTGTGCCTTCTGCGGGGCCTACAAAGGGGAGCGCTTCAAGATCAAGCCGGACGACATCATCGATGCCGATATCGATTTTGCGGCGCGGCACTGCCGCAACCAGAAACGGCTTTTCATCTGCGACGGCGACGGCCTGATTATTCCGCAGGCGCGCCTCGCGGCCATTATGGAGAAGATCAGGGGCCGGCTTCCATGGGTCACCCGGGTCGGCGTTTACGCCAATACCAAGAGTATCGAGAGGAAAACCCCGGATGAACTGGCCGCCCTGGCCGCGCTTGGTCTGGGCATCGTCTACATGGGAATCGAATCCGGCGACGAGGAAACCCTCAGAAAGGTCAATAAAGGAGCCGATGCCGCCCGCATGATCGCCGCAGGGCGCAAAGTTCGTCAGGCGGGCATCCGATTGTCGCTGACGGTGCTGCTGGGGGTGGCCGGCCGCGAGCGATCCGACATCCACGCCCGGGAGACCGGCCGCGTGCTGACGGCCATCGATCCCGAATTCGTGGGGGCGCTCAGCCTGATGCTGATTCCCGGCACCCCGCTGCAAGCCGACCACGAAAATGGCCGGTTCGAACTGATCGGTCCCCGGGAGATGCTGCAGGAGTTGGGCACCATGCTGGCGCACACCCACATGACCCGCGGCCTGTTCCATGCCAACCACGCATCGAATTACCTGCCGATCCGCGCCCGGATGCCGGCCGATAAGGAGAAAACGCTCCAACTGATCAGCCAGGCCCTCGACGGCGACATCCAACTGAAGCCGGAATACCTCCGGGCTCTTTAGGAAAGGGCCGCTGCCGCGGGCCAGACGATTTTCGAATAATACCGCTGCGATAGAAAAGGAGAATCTGCAAGATGAGTGAAGGCCAGACCGCCAAGCGTTTAGATCTCGACCTGATGTGCATCAACACCATTCGCACCCTGGCCATGGATGCGGTTGAAAAAGCCAAGTCGGGACATCCCGGCGCCCCGATGGGTATGGCGGCGGCCGCCCATGTGCTCTGGACGCGCTATCTGCGCCACAACCCGGCCAACCCGGATTGGCCCGACCGCGACCGTTTCGTCCTTTCAGGGGGGCACGCCTCCATGCTGCTCTACAGTCTGCTTCATCTCGTCGGTTACGATCTGAGCCTGGACGATCTCAAGAACTTCAGGCAGTGGCAGAGCAAGACCCCCGGTCATCCCGAATATGGCCACACCCCCGGGGTCGAAACCACGACCGGCCCCCTCGGTCAGGGCTTTGCCAACGCCGTCGGCATGGCCATGGCCGAGCGGCACCTGGCGGCACGCTTCTCCGCGAACGGCGAGGGACCTGTGGATCACTACACTTACGTCATGTGCGGCGACGGCGATCTGATGGAAGGTATCAGCCAGGAAGCCGCTTCTCTGGCCGGTCATCTCGGTCTGGCGAAGCTGATCGTGCTTTACGATGACAACCAGATCTCGATCGAGGGGCCGACCGACATCACCTTTACCGAAGATGTCGGCCAGCGGTTCGAGGCGTGCCGCTGGCATGTCCAGAAAGTGGCGGAAGGCAACGACGTGGAGGCGATTGCCGCGGCCATCGAAGCGGCCCAGGCCGAAGTGGAGCGCCCCTCGATCATCATGCTGCGCACCCAGATCGCCTTTGGCAGCCCCAACAAACAGGGAACGGCCGACGCCCACGGCGCCCCGCTGGGCGAGGAGGAGGTGTGTCTCACCAAGCAGTGCCTGGGATGCCGGGATGACGTTGACTTCTGTATTCCCGAGGAAGTTGCCGATCGCTACCGTGAATGCCTTGCCCGCGGCCAGGCCCTGGAGGCGGAGTGGAACGCACGTCTGGACGCATTCCGAAGCCGTCAGCCCAAGGCGGCCGAACAATGGCAAGCCTTCATCGACGCCCGCCTGCCCGCGGACTGGGCGGCGGGGCTGCCTGCTTTCGGTCCCCAGGATGGGCCCCTGGCCACTCGAGCGGCCTCGGGGACCGTGCTGAATGCCGTGGCCGCCGGGGTGACGAATCTCATCGGCGGCTCGGCCGACCTGGCGCCGTCCAATAAGACCTTCATCAACGGCTCGCCGGAATTTCAGAAGACATCCTATGAAGGCCGCAACATTCGCTTTGGCGTTCGCGAACATGCCATGACCGCCATCTTGTCGGGCATGCAGCTGCACGGCGGGGTGCGGCCCTACGGGGGCACCTTTCTCGTCTTTGCCGACTATATGCGGCCAGCCATCCGCCTGGCCGCGATCATGGGATTGCCCGTCATCTATGTGCTCACCCACGACAGCATCGCCGTGGGTGAGGACGGGCCCACCCATCAGCCCGTCGAGCACCTGGCCAGCCTGCGTGCCATTCCGGGCTTGACCGTCGTCCGGCCGGCCGATGCGAACGAAACAGCCCACGCCTGGCGCCTGGCCCTCGAGTCCCGGGAGCACCCGGTGGCGCTGGTGCTGACGCGGCAGAAGTTGCCGGTCCTGGACCGCCAGAAGATGCCCTCCGCCGAAAACCTGAGCAACGGCGCCTATGTTCTGGTCGACACCGACGGGCCACCGGATATCATCCTGATCGCCAGCGGGTCCGAGGTTCATCTGGCCGTCGAGGCTGCCGCGGTGCTCGGGCAAAAGGGGGTTGGCGCCAGGGTGGTCAGCATGCCGAGTTGGGAGCTTTTCGAGGCCGCGCCGGCGGCCTATCGCGACCAGGTGCTGCCGCCGGAGGTGACCACGCGTCTCGCCGTGGAGGCCGGTCGGCAGATGGGGTGGGAGCGTTATGTTCTGGGTTCCGATCGCATGGTCGGTGTGGAGACTTTCGGTACCTCGGCACCGGGGCCGGTGGTGCAGGCCAATTACGGCTTTACCGTGGACAATGTCGTCGCGCGGGCCCTGGCCCTGATGGCCGTATAACGCCGCGGGTGGCTTAGATGATTCCCTTTACCGGCAGGATTCTGATCATCGATACCGAGCAGGAGGCCCGTGAGAAACTGGCCGACTGCCTGACGGAAAGGGGCTACGACGTCACGACGACCGCCCCCGGGGACGCCGCCCTGGCCCTGCTGCACAATCAGCGTTTTCACGTTCTGTTGATCGATGTCGGTGAGGATGGCAGCATCGGCCTGACGCTTTTGAAGCAGATCAAAGCCAGCGATCCGGATGGGGTCGTCATCATGATGGCCGCCTACGGCAGCATCCGCAACGCCGTCGACTGCATGCGCGAAGGGGCCCATGATTACCTGCTCAAACCCGTCCAGCCGGACAAGCTCTGCGGACGGCTGCATGAAATCATGGCCCGCCGCGCGGAGCCGGGCAACGGGCCGGCGTCGAGCGAGTTTATCATTCCGACGGATCGATTCGAAAGCATGATCGCCCAGTCCGTGGCCATGCAGCGCATCTTCCAGTTGATCCAGGACGTGGCCCCCATGGATACCACCATCCTGATCACCGGCGAGACCGGCACGGGCAAAGAGCTGGCCGCCAAAGCCATCCACTCCAACAGCCCCCGCCGCAACGGACCGTTCGTTACCGTCAACTGTGGGGCCGTGCCCGAAAACCTGATGGAAAGCGAGCTGTTCGGCTACCAGAAGGGCGCCTTTACCAGTGCGGCCGAAACCAAGAAAGGCCGCTTGGAGCTGGCCAACGGGGGCACCCTCTTCCTGGATGAAATCGGCGAAATCAGCATGCGCATGCAGGTCGACCTGCTGCGCGTGCTGGAAAACCGTGTCTTTTACCGGGTCGGGGGCACGCAGCCCCTGGAGGCCGATTTCCGGGTCATCGCCGCCACGAACCGCGATCTCAAGGCTTCGGTGGCGAACGGCGATTTCCGGGAGGATTTCTACTACCGCCTGAATGTGATCTCGTTTGAAATGCCCCCCCTGCGGGAGCGCAAGGAGGATATCCCGCTGCTGGCGGAGCATTTTCTCCTGCACTACATCCAGGAGACCGGCAAGACCGTGCGCCGCATCAGTCGCGGTGCCATGGACGAAATGATGCTGCATGAATGGCCGGGCAACGTCCGCGAACTGCGCAACGCCATCGAAAGGGCGGTGGTGATCGGCAAGACCGATCAGATCGTCCCGGATGACCTTCCTTTTTTTCGGCCGGAATGCCCGCCGCCGCTGTTCAACGGTTCCCTGCGCCAGATGGAAAGGGCCCATATCACCCATATTCTGAATGAAAACGACTGGAATATGACCCGCTGCGCCCGCCTGCTGGGAATCGACCGTTCCACGCTCTACAACAAGATTAAGCGCTACGACATTCAAAAAACCAACTAGGGCCGGGCAGGAACGGGCATCTTGAAGCCCAGGAGCGGCGTTCTCGCTCCCCGCCGGTCCTCGACGTAGCGGGGCTACGCCTGCGGGCGTCGGGTCGCTGCGGCCTTGCCCTGGGCTTCAATCTACCCGTTCCTGCCCGGCCCTCGTGATTGAACAATAGTTTTGCTCGTCTTTTGCCGGTCCTCGGCGTAGCGTGGGCTGCGCCTGCTGTCGCAGGACAGCTTCGCCATCGGGTGTCAAATGGCTGCGGCCTTGCCTGGAACCCCAATCTACCCATCAACGCCTCGACCCGTTGAGAGTCAAACTGGCCGACCAGCCATTTTGGGGCGTATGCGTGTCTCGCCCCTAAGCGCTTAGAGCGGGAATTTACTTCCCTCCGAAAAAGGGCAGAACGCCTAACCTGAATTTATGGCCATACGTGTTAGGAAAAAAGACAACCGAGCGGTTATTCAGAGGCCCTATCAGATCACCCTCAAAGAGGTCGGCGCGATGACGCCAGCGCGACAGCAAAAGGAAATTTGCTGGTCATTGTCGGCAAGGCGCTGCACGCCCGAGCGCGCGCGATAAGGAGGGATCAGAGGAACAGCGGTGTCAAACAACGGCGGTTCCGCCCGAGCGCTCGCGCGGAACCGCCGCAGGATGGTTTGTTTGTTATCCGATGGTCTTTTTGACGATGCCCAGGAGTTTGTCGGGGTCGAACGGCTTGGCCACGTAGGCGACCGCTGATTTGACCGCGTGGCGGCCGGACATACCGCTGATGACGATAACGGGAATGTCCTTTAGCGTCTTGTCCTTGCTCATTTTGCGATAGAGCCGCGAGCCCCACTCCTCGGGCATCTCCAGATCGAGCGTGATCAGATCGGGTTTGCGCGCCTTCATCTTTTCCATGCCTTCGACGCCGTTGGAGGCGGAATCGGTTTCGTAGTCACTTTCCTCAAAGAGGGTTTTTAAGTATTTGACCACCACCGGGTCGTCGTCGATAATCAGAATGTAATTTCCCATGGGTCGGCCTTTCTGTTGATTGTTTGCGCTGATGGTACCGATCGCGGCCATACCGCCACCCTGCAAAGGTTTTGCTGCGATCGCATCGTCATCACTGCGTCCCCACATGGCAGGTCCCGCAGGTGACCGGGCCGGCTTTTTCCGCCTGGTGGCAGCCCCTGCAGTTCATGTGATAGCGGCGCACAAGCTCCATGGGGTATTCGTCGCCCTGGGCCCCGTGGCACTCGGAGCATTCCTGGTCTTCGGAGCTCTCGTCTTCCAGGCGGCTGCCGGATTCATCATACACATGGTGGCACTCGATGCAGTCTTCGATTTCGGCTTTTTCGTTGTGTTCGTCGGGCATGAAAGCCGGCCGGGGGCGCATGGTCGTCGCAAACCCGCTGTCCTCGACGAATTCAATATCTTCCTGGGC
>JASJCV010000253.1 GCA_030065275.1 Desulfobacterales bacterium
GCCCGCGGGCGGAGCACCTGCACGGCGTGGCGGGGTGACGGCGGTTTCGGTTGCCGCGCGCTCAACCGCCGCCGGTTCCCTGCCGACCGTATGGATGTCGGCAGCGGTCGCGGGTGCTGGCGGGCGGGGGACGGCCGACCCCTGTGCAGCGGGGGGTCCGGCCTTACCGTAATGTATTGCGCTGGAAGCATCCACCTTGCGGATGATATGCCACCCGATGACACCCTCACGCTTCAGCGCCGCGGCGGCCTCGCGCGCTTCCTTTTGCGTGGCGTAACTTCCGGCGTAGACACGGTACCACACACCCCTGGTGCCGGTATCCTCGTGGCGATAAAACGGTCGACCGCCCGCGGCCGCAAGCCGTGCCATTTCCTTTTGCGCACGATGCACCGCCTTGAAAGCGGCAACCTGAATGGCATAGCGCTCGGCAGCGGGGTCCTCCCCCACCGACGGGCCCGAGGGTTCATGGGCCGGACCGGCGGCGGGAGGCATTTTGGCCGCGGCGTTCCCGTCCGTAGAAAAGCTCAGCAAGGCCAGGCTCACCACAAGGCCGCAAGCCGCAATTTTTAGTCTTGCTTTCATGTGATTAATTTGTCTCCCTTCAGAGTTCATGGGGCGCGAAACCGAGATGCGCATCGAACCAGCTGTCCGCGCGTAGAACCTCGCGACGGGCCCGCTGCGCGATATTTTCAGCCCGCCGCTGCAGGGCTTCGATCCGCCGCCGCCAGAAGGCGGAGGATATCTCTTCACGTTGCCGGCCCCACCGATACAGCAACCGGCTCGCAAAACGCGATCCGAATTTTCGGCTCAGCTCATCTTCCAGACTGACAAAGGCTTGGGCACTTCCGGGATCGCCCTGGCGGGCGCAGCGACCGAATAGCTGCCGGTCGATGCGGCGCGCTTCAAAGCGCTCCGTGGCGATGACATGCAAACCGCCCCGATCGGCCACCCCCGGCCCCAGTCGTATATCCGTTCCCCGCCCGGCCATATTGGTGGCAACCGTGATTTGCCCCATTTGCCCGGCCGCGGCGATAATATCCGCCTCTTCAGCCTGGTGCTCGGCATTCAGCAAACGGTGCGGCAGGTTGTGGGTGGTCAGCAGATCACTCAGGTGGGCACTGGCGCGGATACTGCCGGTTCCGACCAGAATCGGCCGTCCGGTGCGATGCACGGTGGTGATCGCCGTCAGCACCGCGCGCCACTTGGCCGTCTCGGTGGTGAAGATGCGGTCCGCTTCGATAATCCGACGACAGGGACGGTGGGTCGGGATGGTCACCACGGGCAATCGGTAGATTCCCCAAAGCTCCGCGCGTGCTTCCGCGACGGTGCCGGACATGCCCCCCAATTTGCGATAGCGACGAAAAAAACGCTGAAAACTGATCCGGGCCTGCGTTTCCTTGGGCGGATGGATCGTGAGCCCCTCCTTGGCTTCGATGGCTTGATGAAGGCCATGGCGCCAGGTGCGATCGGGCACCAAACGTCCGGTGAATTCGTCCACGATCAAGACTCGATCGTCCTGCACCACGTAATGCTGGTTGCGTTGAAAGTGGATGCGGGCCGTCAGGGCCTGCAGGGTCAGTTCCTCCCGCCGCCGACGGCCACGCCAGACGCCCCCCAGGGGGCGGGTCAGCGCGTCCAGACGCTCTCGCCCCTTCCGGGTCAGCTGAATATCGCTGGAAGCGGAATCGATCCGGAAGTCCGCATGGGCATCGAGCTGCCGCGCCAGCTGGGCGGCTTGCACGTAGGCCTCGCTCTGTGCCTCGTTGGCCCCCTGGCCTGAAATCAGAAGGGGTGTGACCGCCTCGTCGATAAACACCGCATCGGCCTCGTCGACGATGGCACATTCCAGTCCCCGCTGAACGAGCTGGTCGACCCGATCCGCGCGGTCACCGGCCATTTTGGCCAGCAGCACGGCCGGCAGCCCCTGCAGGTGGCCTTTCAGCAACCGGTCGCGAAGAAAGTCCGCCGCGATCTCCTTGTTGGTGCCGTAGGTGACATGGGCGTTATAGGCCTGTTTGCGCGCGGCCGGCGGCATGTCCGGACGGATACAGCCCACCGTCAGGCCGCAAAAGCGATAGACCGCCGCCATGAGCTCCGCATCCCGTCCGGCGAGATAGTCATTGGCCGTGATGACATGGCAGCCGCGCCCTCGCCAGCCGGCGACGGCCGCCGGCAGCGTGGCCACCAGGGTCTTGCCTTCGCCCGTGGCCATCTCGGCGACACACCCTGCTTCCAGCGCCAATGCGGCCGCGATCTGTTCACGGTAGGGACGCAGACCCACCGTGCGGGCCGCCACTTCACACAGAATGGCAAACGCCATTTCGCGATCCGTTTGGCTGTCGCGTCGGAGTTGAAAGCGAAGGCGCAACGGTGTCATCAGGCGACGAAGCCGGCGATCCGTCAGATGGCGGAACGCGGCCTGCCGGGAAACGACCTTCTCGGCCTGATCGAGAAAAGCGCACGTTCGATGCGCCAATCGCCGGCTCAGACCGGCCGCCTGATGCCAGACGGCATTCAGGCCCTGGGGCGGCGGTTCGCATGGTGGGCGCTGTACCAGCATGCGCCATCTGGTGCCAATGACGCTTTCCATGCTAACCCTGGAACCTCCCCTGAAAAAGTTGCAGCAGACCTCGCCAGCCCTGGGCAAGCATTGTCCGGGGGGCGGTTTCGAAACGCAGAACCGTGGTCTGGCCGGGTCGCAGCGTCAACGCCTCGCCCTGTGACGGAACTACCAGAATTTCAAAAAAAGGCTCCGCGGCCCTCAGACCGCTGGGATCCTCGATGTCGATACGGGTCGAGCCTCCGGCGGAATAGCCCAGCGCCGCCGACGGCAAGCGCTCCTGCCCGGCCGGTATAATGTGATCGATGCGCCCGGCCAATTCGATATCCGGGCGGCCGGGGATCTTAATTGCCACCTGGACCCGATCATCCTCGATCAGTCGTGCGACCACTTCCTGGCTGGCCACGGCACGGATACGCAGGTCGTCGAGATCGGCCACGACCCCGATCTTTTCGCCCTGATCCAGATGCAAGGCCATCAGGCGATCGGCATCAGGGGCCACCCAGGTGCCCTCGATGGGTGATCGCAGGGCCAGCGATGCCAACTCATTCTGCACCCGCTGAATTTGCTCGGCCAGGGCGGCAATCTTCTCATTCATGATCTGGGTCGCCGCGGCCTCGCGGGTCTGAGCCGCCTGGCGATTGATCTGCAGGCGGCGATATTCCGCCTGCAAACGCTTCGCCTTGGTCTCCAATTCAGGACTGGTGGCAGTGATCAATGGGGGGCCCTGAGGCCCGGTGCGGGTGCCGGAGGCGAGAACGTCTTCGACAAAACCGGCGGTTTGCATGTGAACCACTGCATACTGACAGGGTTCGACCACCCCCTCGGCCCGACAGCGGTCCGGCATCCGGATGAGTCCCAGCGCGACAAATGCGATCAGAAAGGCCAGCGCCGAGCTGCCAATTGCCCGTTGGCGCTGGTGGCCGAGCTCGCGATCTGTCGCCAAATAACGGATGAAGCGTCCCAGGGGCAGTACCACCCAGCGGATGCTCAGCATGCCCGCCAGCAGCGTGCCGATCGAAAAAAACATATCCATCAGTACAACGACGATCGCAAACAGGATGAGCACCCGGCATAGCGTGGAAGCGATGGCATAGAAAACCAGCCATCCTCTCTCACCTTCGCCGTGACTGGGGTCCAGGACCTTCGTCATCCCCCACAGATGGCGTTTGACCAGATAGCCGACGTACAATTTCGAGCGGGCGTCAAGATTGGGGATCTCCAGCAGGTCCAGAAGGATGTAATAGGCGTCGTACCGCAGAAAGGGGTTCCCGTTGAAAGCCAGGGAGGAAACGCTGGCGATCAGCATGATATTGTAGGCGATGGCGTTGAGGGTGCCGTCGGCGGTGGTGTGGGCCCACAAAACCGCGGCCAGGGCAGCGATCGCCAACTCGACCAGCATGCCGCCGGCGCTGATCACGATGCGGTGCCATTTATCCTGCAAGTTCCAGGCACTGGAAGCATCCACATAGGGCAGCGGCGTAAAGAAGAGAAAAGAAACCCCCATCTGGTGCACTTCGCCGCCGCTGCCGGCAATCCGGCCGAAATGCTTGCATGCGAATCCGTGGCCCAGTTCGTGGAACAATTTGACGATCACGATGGCCGCGTACAGCAGCGGCAGATTTTCGGGATCCAGCACGCCTGCAGCCCGGGTACTCAGGGCTTCCGTGCGACCGCCCAGTGACCACAGACCGGCCGCCAGGATTGCCACCCACAGAAACAGACCGCCGACCGAAAACAGCTTGCCCACGGGCACCACCCAGCGGTCCAGAAAACGATCCGGGTCCCACAGGGGCATGCGCACGAAGAACAGGTTGCCGAAGGTGCTGCGCACTTCGCGCCATGCACGCTGGCGGTGGCGTTTGAAAAGGGCCGCGGCATCGGGGGCCAGATTGCCCTGGAGCAGATTGGCGCCGTACAACTGGCAGAGCAGTTGAATCACCTCGTTCTGGGTCGGTGCGGCATCGCCGCAATGATCCATGCAGAGCCGCCAGACCGTGTGGATGGTGCGGTGGCCGTCAAGCAGGGCCACGAAGTGATAGGCGGATTGGCTTACACGAAAAAAACGGCTGTCGAACGGGGATTCCAGGATATACCACCGGACGCCGCGAAAATGTTGACGCCGCACATTGACGGCCCCGAGCAGACGAGGCGTCAGGTCCGCCACCCGGTACCAGGATTCGCTGAATGTGGGACGTTCCATGCGCATCGGAATCCGCCGTTCAAATCCAAAGTTTCAGGCGCAGCCAATCGACCAGCCTGTGGGTCGCGATCCACAGGTATGATTTGCGTCCCGCATCGATTTTGGCTTCACCTTCCATACCGGGACGCATCCATTCCCGGTGTTCATCCAGACGGGCCCGCACCCGGAAGACATTCTGGTTGTCAATCACTTCGGCAATCGGATTGATGCGTTCGACCACGAAGCCGACTTTCTGGTCGGGGCGGCCCACCGAGGCCAGCTCACCGGTCTGGGCCGGCATGACGCGCGCAATCGCGGATTCGGGGACATACAATTCCGCCCGCAGGTCGTCGACGCGGGCAATTTCAAACAGAATGTCGCCGGTCTCCACCGGGGCCCCGATCTGTTGTTTCAGGTCTTCCGATACCACCCAACCGCTGATGGGGGCCATCAGTTCCGCCTGGGCGATCTGCCTGTCGATCAGCCGGATCTGGGCAGCGATCTTATCGCCTTGGGCCTGGGCAATCTGGGCCTCGGCGGTTTCGCGGTCACGCATGGCAGCGGCCATCTGCTTTCGGTAGTTCAGCCGCTCGGCCATGAGGGCGGCGCGTTTCAGCCGCAGCTCCGCGGTTTCGAGTCGCCCCAGAAGCGTCTCGCCGCCGTCGACGTAATCCCCTGGTTCGGCAAATATTTCCTTGGAAAAACTTTCAAACGGCGCCACCACGGCTTGCTGATGTCGGGCTTTGAAGGTAAAGGGGGCGTTGATGCGATAATCCCCGTTCAGGGTGGCCAGCAACACCAGGGCGACAAATATCAGGCCGGCCGCAAGTTTGACCCCGGTGTGCTCCGGCCCCAGGATCGATCCCAGTCGCTTCCCGGCCTCTGCGGCCAATCGGGCCCCGAACCAGCGATCGTGGTCATAAAGATCCACAAGCCGGGGAGTGCACAGGTCGCCGGTCAGCCGCAGGGTTTCGATCTCTTCCAGAAGCGTGAAAGGCTTGTCGGGCGAACGCTCAAGCGTCATTACCGCCGTGGCGCAACCTTCGCGGCGCAGCGGCAGGCTTAGAATACTGACAGGCCCCTGACGCTCGGATAGTCGGGCGGCCTCGCGGCAGGCGTAGGGGGCTGTTTCCGCGGCAGGATGGATGACTTCCACGTCCTGATCGAGGCATTCCTCCATAACCGCCTCGATCGCCCGCACCGCTTGCATCCGCCGGCTGAAGGCGTCGGTGTGGCTCATGGCCTGCACTTCGACATGACGCCCTTTGAGACATCCCAGACTGACGCGCCGGCATCCCAGCCGGGTCGCGATCTCGTTGCACAGCGTCATGGCCGCGCCCAGAAAACGGTCGGTCTGATTGACCGCATCCAGAACCTCGAACACGCGCCGGAGCCGCGAGGTGGCGTCCTGCTGCATTTTCATCGACAGGCGCAGTTCGTGATGGCTCAGCAGGAGCGCGGTGCTTTCGAGCCGGGCGTGAATCAGCAGAAGCTGCTGGCGGTCACGAGCCCGGACCCGAAATACGGCCGCTGCACGCACGCGGCTTTGATCGTGAATCGGGATGACGATGAGATGGTACGGGGATGGGCTGCCGCCCGAGGCGGCATCCCCTTCCAGCGCCACCACGCTTCGCCCCTGGCGCATGGACCGCCGGAAGGCTTTTTCCGCCTTGCGCACCCAGTTCAAGCTCCCTGCGGCCTGCAGCGGCGGGCAGGTCGCCAGGACCTCCAGCCCCTCGGTTTCGCCCGCCCGCAGAACGACCGCCGTTTTTGCGCCGGACAGACGGCACTGAGTGGCCAACAGCTCCGCCAAAAATCGTTCCGGGGGCATATCGCGCGCAAAGAGCGCCGCAAGAGCCGTTTCATGGCCCGGGGCGCTCCCCGAATGCCGCTTGCGCGCGGTGATGCTTTCCGTGGCTCCATCCATCGCTTGAAGGGTCCTTTGCCTTGGATGCGGGTAATTAAGGCTCCAGCTGCGCCAGATCTTTGTCGGTCCTGTTCGCTGCGGGCGAGAAGGCCACCGCCACCCGCTCTCCGGCCGGCCGCATCAGCGGGTTGGGGAGCTCGACCCGTACCCGCAGGGTATCGCTGGCGGCATCGGCCACGGTCGCAATGCTGATGATCTTGGCGTTGGGTTCGACGGGGGCTTCCACGCCGGGAAAATGCACCCAGGTGTCCTGCCCTTTTTCCAACGCGACCGCATCCGTCAGGGGCACCGGCAGATCGATCCAGAGGGGATCGTTTTGGACCAGGCGAACGACCGGACCCAGGGTTCCAATCGACTCGCCGGCCTCC
>JASJCV010000254.1 GCA_030065275.1 Desulfobacterales bacterium
TACGATGGCGATCAGGCGCCCTTCGGGCATGGCCAGATCGATGTCCCAAAGCACCGGTTTGCGGTGATAGGCCACCGTCAGGTCCTGGACGGCCAGGGGCAGCCGCCGGCGCTGATCTTCGCTGAGCGCGTGCACGCTCTCGGTGGACGAGGGGTTGGTTGCGTGTAAAGTCATGACATTCCTTCCGGCAGGTTGAATGATCGCGCCGCAGCGGGGCGGTAATCGGATTTACGCTCGTAGGGGCGGTCTCGACCGAATCGCGCTATTCGGTGTGGCTGAGCCTGCCCTGCATGCCCGCGGGCGGCGCCTGGCCTCCCAGGGCGCGGACGATGACCGTCACGTTGTGGTCGATCATACCGATATAGGTGCCCTCGTAGGTGCCGGCCGTCCCCATGGCGTCGGAGAAGAGCTCCCCGCCGATCTTGACCGTGTGGCCGCGACTGCCCGCCCCTTCGATCAGGGCTTTGACGTTTTTATCCGAGACACTGGATTCCACGAACACCGCCGGAATCCGGCGACCGACCAGATCGTCCACGATCCGATTGATGTCTTTCAAACCGGCCTCCGACTCGGTGGAAAGTCCCTGGATCCCCATGACTTCGATCCCGTAGGCCCGGCCCATGTAGCCGAAGGCGTCGTGGGCGGTCACCAGCACCCGCTGTTCGGCGGGGATCGAGGCCATGGCCTCACGGGCGTATGCGTCCAGCGCTTCAAGCGTTTTCAGGTAGTGCCGGGCGTTGGTGCGATAGCTGTCGGCATTGGCGGGGTCGAATTCAGCCAGCGCGTCGGCGACCACCTCGACAGCCTTCATCCAGCCGCTGACGTCCATCCAGACGTGGGGGTCGCTGTGGCCCGCTTCAGGGTCGTGGATCAGGTATTCGGGGTCGAGCAGTTCCGTGACCGCATACACCGGCCGCTTGCGGGCGACCTTGACCAGCACGTCGGCCATCTGCCCCTCGAGCAGCAGTCCGGCGTAGAAAATGATGTCCGAGCGCAGCAGGGTGGCCACGTCGCTGCGGGTGGGGTTGTAGATATGGGGGTCGACCCCGGCCCCGATGACGAAGGTGACCTCGCCTTTGTCGCCGGCCACAGCCCGGGCGATGTCGCCCACCATGCCGACGGTGGCCCCGATCCTGTAAGGGTATCCGCCCTCGTAGGCCGCCCGGGAAACGCCGGGTAGCATGTTCAACACCAGCAGTGTCGCCGCCAGCAGAACAATCTGTAATCGGCCACCAATTGCCATTCGCCGTGGGCTCGCAATCATCATCGATCCTCCCGATCCGTTAGAGGTTGGCGCGCTGCATTTTGGCAGTGCCAAGGCTGATCCGTTCAGCGATAGCCAAATAGTAAGTCGAATAATATTTTGGTCAATCAAATTATTTTATTTGGGTCATTGAATTCTTAGATATCCATCGGCATCGGCTATGGGCCCCGGCGGTCAGCTTGGCCGGGCCTCGATGTCGGCGGCAACGGCGGCCCCGATACTGAAGGCGTGTTGCTTGCGGCCGCGCCGGATCGTTAGACTGATTTGGCCGTCCAGCGGTGACTTTTCCACGATGGTCACGACGGCGCCGATCCGGATGCGGTTGCGGGCCAGGTACTGCAGGGCCTCCCGGTCCTGCAGCCGCACGCGCGTGATCAGCAGCGGCTGGCCGGCAGGCAGTTCGCTGAGCGGGCACCCCGCCGGCATCTGGATCTCACCCTCACCGGAAGGAATGGGGTCACCGTGTGGATCGCAGGCCGGGTGGTTGAGGTAGTTCGCCAGCGCCTCGGTCAGTCGTTCGGAAAGGCAGTGTTCGAGCTTCTCGGCCTCGGCATGCACCTCGTCCCAGCTAAAACCCAGGACGTCGTGCAGAAAGGTCTCCAGCAGGCGATGGCGGCGGATCACGGCCAGGGCTCTGCGGTTGCCCCGGTCCGTCAGGGTAACCCCCTGGTGGGGTTGGTAGCGAACCAGGCGCGGGGTCTGTCCGGCCAGTCGCTTGAGCATGTCGGTCACCGATCCGGGGGTGACGCCCAGCCGCACGGAAAGGGCCGAGGTCTTGGCGCGCCCGTACTTCTCCTGCAGTTCGTAGATCGCTTTGAGATAGTCTTCGACCGTGTCCGGGCGCATGGGACTCACTCAATCTTCCGGTAAGACGGGTACTGTCAGGGCAAGCAAAGAACCGTCAACGGCCGACACGATAACCGATGAACCGCCGATGATCAAGAAGAAGGTGCCGGGTGCGACAGGCGCATCCCCATGCGCCCGGTCCTCGCGGATACCGGTCACCCGGCACCCTTCTTCTCGGGGGTCGACCGCGCAGATCGAGTGCGGCCGGCGCGGCGTCCCAGGCTGGCAGAGACCTGAAGCGCAACGCCGGCCGCGTCTGCCGATCGGGCTTCGACGAACAAGAAATGACCGGTGTCAGTGTTCAGGTGTCAGTGCTTTGGGTTCAAAGTTGATTGGATTTTGGTGAATCTTAATCTGGAGCATTCAAACCTGTAACCAGAACCTTCGAACCAATTATTCTCGAAACCACACCACAGAACCTGAATCAGCGAACCTATGACCCTGAACCCAGAACTCAGAACCTTGAACCCATAAGCGCCTACGAAGCCATCTCACGCAGTTCGTAATCCGGCGCGGTTGCCGGCCCGTCCGGATGCCCGTTCGTGCGGTAGAGCAGGCAGTCCGGCCCGATGGTGTAGTCCGGCTGATCCCCCGCCCCCAGGGGGTGGCCTTCACTCCGGTAGATTTTCCCGTCCGCGCGCAGTTCGTAGTCGGGGTTTTCCGACCAACCGCGCGGATGGGTGGCTGTCGGGAAGAGTTTGCCCTGGTAGAGCATGTAGTCGGGTTCGCTGGACGGACCCAGATGGTGGACCGGCGTACGGAAGATCTTGTACATGGGTGGTGTTCTCCTTTCATGTCCTCGTCGCGCATGAGTGGAAAAAGAGTGGACGTCATCCTAAAGATGCTCTAAGGGCCCCCGCACGGTGTTGGCCGATCGAATTGAATCCGCGCAATACCGATGAATTTCACCGGATCGATTCTCACGGCCGCCTTGAGGCGAAACCAAAATCCTATTATTTAAGACGACTCCCAGAGATCGCTTCCAACGCCGCCGGCAAATTAAAAAAGCCCTCCAAACCTCTGCGGTTTGAAGGGCTGCACCCAGCTTGCTTGACCCTGGTTGTTGCCGTGCCGGCCTGCGCCTCGCAGGCAAGCCGTACGACCACCGTATCACCGCGGCATTGAAAGCAAGGCAGGTCTTCTGACTTCCGGATCGCTCTAGTCCCCGCGCCTTCCCATTCGACTTGGGTCGAACAGTGGTCTCCTGCGGGTTTCGTCACCGGTCACAGCGGCGGGACCGCTCCCGATTCACACGGGATTCCCTTTTAAGCCTTTGCGGCACCTCAAGGCGAATGGGTAGCGAATGACCCGCCGAATGTCAATATAAAAATGACCCGCAATATTCCTGATTTCTACCGGCGAGGAAGAAAAAAACGGTCCTCCTTGTCATTTAATCAATTTACCTCATAAGAAAATTGATCCATTATCTTTGTATCACCAGACAAAACTTTGGTTTTAATGGTATATGTTCCTTTTTGGGTCAAATTGATATCTGATCCGAAGCCGCCTTTCATGTGCATGCTCATCAGTTTCTGTTTGGTACCATCGGGGTTGACAACCAGATAGCCGACTTTGGCCTCTTTCATGGGATGGCCATCAGCATCAGTCAGGTAGACCATAAGGTGATGTGTCATTTCCATCATCCCAGAGTCGTGCGCTTGCGGATTATTTTTCATTGTGGCCATCTGCGCCTTTATATCAATCAGATGATAAGCAAGTGCATAGCCGTCTTTTTGGGAGTTGTGAATATTTTCGCCGGCATGCGCCGAGTGGTCAACACCCTCCATTTCTTTCCCATGTTCTTTCCCATGGTCATGTTTATCCATTGCATAAACATTGCCGGTTGAAAGGAACAAAGCAAATAGAATCATGGTTACAACTTTGTATCGTCTTTTCATAAGGTCTCCTTTGACGTCGTTGAGTAGGGCCTGTTTTTTGTTTGAAATTGTTAGGAAGCCATCATGTCAAGGCAAGGATGCTTTCTTCAGCGGTTTGGATTTTAATGATCTTATTGACATTTTGCACGACGATAATCCCATCTCCAGATTGATTGGTAATTGCAGCTTTTCTTATCAGGCTCGTCACAACGGATTCATCACTGTCGAGGCAGATAACTTCTAGTTTGAGCATCTGGCTGGCGTTGCAGTCAAATGTAATATTGGGCTTCTCGTCGGAGCTTCGATATAAAGAAACAGCGTCTGTGAAGGTAACATGGCGAAATCCGGCCTGTAACAAAGCGTGAGCCACATCAGATCCTTTTTTTTTCCTGATAAAGGCTTTAATCTCCTTCATAAGCTTCTTCCTTCGATTGGATTTCCTGCTCGGGAATCGTCACAATAGTCTTTTTTAGCTCCCATCGCTTCCAAAAATCATAAATCACGGGAATAATAATCAGCGTAAGAACGGTTGAAGAAACCAATCCGCCAACCATGGGAGCCGCAATCCTTTTCATTACCTGTGAGCCCGCCTCAGATCCGTACATTACAGGCAATAGACCAATTAGTGTCGTGGCCACTGTCATCAGCTTGGGCCGGACCCTCTCGACAGCACCTTCTATGATAGCAGCTCTAAGGTCAGAGGATGACTTCATTCTACCGTATGACTGGTACCGCGCATAGGTCTCATCCAGGTAAACCAACATAACAACACCCGTTTCAGCTGCCAACCCTGCTAGAGCAATAAAGCCGACCACCACAGCCACTGAAACGTGGTAACCTAAAATGTAAATTAGCCAAATCCCGCCTACCAGGGCAAATGGCAGGCTGGCCATGACGATGGCAGCTTCGGTAACGCTTTGAAAGTGAATATAGAGCAGTATAAAGATCACCAAAAGAGTTGCAGGGACAATGATGTTAAGCGTTTTACGCGCTTTTTCCATGTACTCGTATTGTCCCGACCATACGATTGAGTAGCCTTGCGGAATGTCTATTTGTTCATCTACGACCCTGATGGCATTTCTGACATAGGAGCCCACATCAACCCCTTTAATATCGACATAGATCCATGCTGTCTGCCTTGAATTTTCACTCTTTATACTTGGAGCCCCTTTCTTTATTGCAATCTGGGCCAACTGGGCCAGTGGCACCTGGCCCCCCGTTGGCGTGGACACAAGCACGCGCTTCAATTTTTCAATATTATCGCGCAGCTCACGGTTATAACGCAGATTGACAGGGTAGCGTTCCAGACCTTCAACCGTATAGGTGATGTTCGATCCCCCGATAGCGGTCATAATAACTTGTTGGACATCGCTGATAGTAAGCCCATAACGTGCAATTTGTGTGCGATCGATATGAAAATCCAGATAGTTACCTCCAGTGACCCTTTCACTGTAGGCTGAGAGCGTACCCGGGATATCCCGGACGACCGCCTCAATCTCAGCACCCAGCTTCGACAGTACGTCTAAATCCGGCCCCATCAACTTTATACCGACGGGTGTTTTGATACCAGTTGATAACATATCGATACGGGTTTTAATGGGCATGGTCCAGGCATTGGTAAGACCAGGAAATTGGATAGCCTGATTGAGGTCATCTGCCAGTTCATTGATGGTCAAATAGCGCTCTTCAGGCCATATCCAGGTAAAGGGCTTTTTTAACCACTCAGGCCATCCAGAGAAAAAACGTTCGATTTTTCTTTTGCGCCACTGGTGAACGATCCTTCCTTTTTTTTCTTCCGGCCAAATAAAAGTTAATGGCTCAAAAAGCCATTAAC
>JASJCV010000255.1 GCA_030065275.1 Desulfobacterales bacterium
CTGAGCCTGGGCGGCGCTGCCGAAATTGCCGCCCACGCCGAAACCAACACGGCCCCGCGGCCGCGCATCGCCTCGCGCTGCGCTGTCTTTGCCAAGACCGATCTGATTCACGCCCAACAGGAAGGCCACGGCCTGGCGGCCATCTGCGACGGACTTTGCCACGGCCTGGCCCGCAATATCGCCGACACGGTCGCCGGTACGGCCGCTCCGGCGCAGCCCCTGATGTTCTGCGGGGGCGTGGCCCGCAACCGGCAGGTGCGGCGCCATCTGGAGGATCTGCTGGCCACACGGCTGCAGACCGAAGGTCCGCCGCACCTCTATGTGGCCCTGGGCGCCGCCCTGCGCTTCATCGAAACCCGCCTGGAAAAGGATGGCAACCGGCCGGAAGCCATCCAATTGACCGCCGCCAAAGACATCCTCCAGGCCGCCCCGCGGCACGATCACTACACCTACCCGCCCCTGACCCTGACGCATTCGCGCTACCCGCGCTTTGACAGCCTGGAGCGATTCCGCCATCCGGCCGGCGCGGCTCCGGACGACGGCCTGGCCGTCGAGGTCGACCGCTACGCCGATCTGAAAGCCCGCCAGGAAGCCTACCTGGGCATGGACATCGGTTCCACCAGTACGAAAGCGGTCCTGATGGCACCGGACAAGACTGTCCTGGCCGGCTTCTACACCCGCACCAGCGGACGTCCCCTGGAAGCGACCCAGCGCATTTTCGCCACCATCGACCACCTGGCCGGGCGGCACGGCTGCCGGCTGGATTTCCTCGGGGCTGGCACCACCGGTTCGGGGCGCAAGTTCATCGGGCAGATTACCGGTGCGGATCTGGTGCTGGACGAGATCACGGCCCATGCCCGGGCCGCCTGCGAGCTGGACCCGCGGGTAGACACCATCATCGAGATCGGGGGGCAGGACGCCAAGTTCACGACCCTCAAAGACGGCCGCGTCACCTCGGCCACGATGAACACCGTCTGCGCCGCCGGCACCGGGAGCTTCATCGAGGAGCAGGCCGCCAAGCTGGGATGCCCGCTGGAAGACTTCGCCGCCCGCACCGTAAATCGCCAGGCCCCGCTTTCTTCGGACCGCTGCACGGTATTCATGGAGCGGGATATGAACCACCATCTGGCCGAAAACCGTGACACGGACGAAGTCCTGGCCTCGGTTCTGCACGCGGTGCGGGAAAACTACCTGCTCAAAGTGGCCACCGAGAGCCGCATCGGCGATGTCGTATTCTTCCAGGGCGCCACCGCCAAGAACCGCGCCCTGGTAGCGGCGTTCGAACAACGCCTGCAGAAGCCGATTCTGGTCTCGAAATACTGCCACCTGACCGGCGCCCTGGGTACGGCGCTGACTTTGCACGACGAGCAGCGCTCCGCCGGCGATCATGCCCCGACGACCCGCTTCGCCGGTCTCGGCCTCTGGCAGGCCGAAATTCCGGTACGCTCCGAAGTCTGCGAACTGTGCACCAACCACTGCAAGCTCTCGGTGGCCGAGGTGGAGGGGCAAACGGTGGCCTACGGGTTTCTGTGCGGGCGCGACTACGCGACCCGCAAGTATGTGCGCACGGCCAGCCGCGCCTTCAACCTGCTGGCCGAACGACGCCGGGCGCTGCGCGTCCGGCCCGCGGCCAAGAACCCCCAAAGCCCCGTCATCGGCCTTCCGGCAGGCGGTTACCTGGTGGAGGATCTGGCCTGCTGGCAGTTCTTCTTCGACCGTCTGGGCTTTGCCACGATCACCAGCGAGGGCTTCGAAGACGCCGTCCAGACCGGCAAGCCGCTGGTCGACGCGGAGTTCTGCGCCCCGCTGAGCGCCCTGCTGGGACACGTGCACCACTTGCGCGAGCGCTGCGACTACGTTTTTCTGCCCGCTTACCTTGAGGACCGCCAGAGCGACCACCGCATTCGCCGCCAGTACTGCTATTATTCCCAATACGCCACGGTGCTCGCCCAACAGGCCACCGACGGCCCCGGGGCCCCTATTCTTGCCCCTCTGGTGCGCTACCTTTACACCGGGTTTCACAGCCGCATGGAACTCTATCGCATGCTGCGCACCATCCCGGGTCGGCGCATCCCCTTCCGGGAAGTCAGCCAGGCCTGGGAGGCGGCCCGGAAATTCCAGGCGGCAGGGCAGGCGCGGCTGACGGCCCGCTGGCGGGCGCATCTATCCAAACAGCCGCCGGACGTCCGTGTGGTCTTCCTGGGACGGCCCTACACCCTCTTCTCCCCCGATTTGAATGGCGGCATACCGGACATCTTCCATCGCCTGGGCCTCGACGGCTGTTACCAGGATATGCTGACGGTCAGCGAAGAGGATACCGGCGCCATCCGCCCGCTTTTGGATGAGATCCACTGGCGGTTTGCCGCCCGCACCATGGCCGCCGCCCAGAAGGCCGCCCGCACCCCCGGGCTCTATCCCGTGCTGGTGACCTCGTTCAAATGCTCCCCGGACGCCTTTATCCAGGACTACTTCAAGCAGCTCATGGCCGCCCACGACAAACCCTATCTGGTGCTCGAACTTGATGAGCACGACTCCAGCGTGGGCTATGAGACCCGCATCGAGGCGGCTGTGCGCGCCTTCCGCAACCATCACCGGCGCGCATTCAAACCCCAAAGCCCGCAGCTCGGCGATTTGAATCCCGCCCCCCGCCGGACCGGGACCCAGCGGACTTTTGTGCTGCCCAACTGGGACCGTCTGACGGGGCGCCTGCTCGAGGCCGTGCTGCGGCGTGAGGGCCACCGGGCCATCTTGATGGAAGAGACGGAAACGACCATCGCCAAAAGCCTGGGCACCAACACCGGCCAGTGCATCCCCATCAACGCGATTACGGAAGGCTTCGTGGAGTGTATACAAAAGCACGGCATTCCGCCCGAAGAGGCCGTTTTGTGGATGAGCGAGGCCTGCATCGCCTGCAACATCGCCCTCTACCCGCATCATGTGAAATCCCTGCTGAATTCCCGCGGCGGCGGTCTGGAGAAGGCCGAGGTCTATGTGGGCGACTTCTTCTTCAAGGACATCTCCCCCCGGGCCTCCTTCAACGCCGTCTTTGCCTACATGTTCGGCGGCATGCTGCGGCGCCTGGCCTGCCGGCTGCGGCCTTATGAAAAACAGGCCGGCGCGGTGGACCGCGTGCTGGAGACGAGCCTCGAGATCTTCTACGAAGCCTTTATGGGACGGATGAAAAGGCAGGAGGCCGTGGCCGCCGTGATCGATCGCTTCGCGGCCGTCCCGGTGCAGAAGACATCGCGCCCCAAGGTGGCCGTGTTCGGCGATCTCTACTCCCGCGACAACCGGGTCATGAACCAGGACCTGATCCGCTTCATCGAGCGCCACGGCGGCGAGGTGGTGACCACGCCCTACAACGAATACGCCCGCATGATCGCCAACCCCTACTTCCGCAAATGGTTCTTCGAGGGCAAGTACCTCACCCTGATTACCAGCCGGACGCTGATGGCCGCGATCACCCGTCTGGAACGCAGCTACTACCGCCTGTTCGAACCGCTGCTGGGCGAGCCCATGGCGAGCTTCGACGACCCGCTTGAAAAAATTCTGGCGCCCTACGGACTGCGCATCGAACACACCGGCGAGTCCCTCGACAACCTGATCAAGATCCACTACATCAAAAAGCACCATCCGGACATCGCCCTCTTCGTCCAGGCCAGCCCGGCCTTCTGCTGCCCGTCGCTCGTCACCGAGGCCATGGCCCGGAAGATCGAGGCGGTCACCGGCGTGCCGGTGGTGCCCATCACCTACGACGGCACCGCCAGCCGCAAGAACGACGTCATCATCCCCTACCTGCAGTATCCGCGTTCCGAGGGCGCACGGGACCGGTCCACGATGGATCGAGCCGGATAGATCTCAGCCTTACCGCCCCGCCAGCGAGCGGCGCCGAAGCGACAAGGCGCCCGAAGATGGCCGTATGAGTTCGGAAGCGGGCATGCGGGCCCGTTTAAATTTGGCAGCAGTGACTTAGGCCTGTGAACGCGGTGAGGTGGATAAGGGGTGCGCGTTAAGATTTTGATTTTCCCTTTGCCCCGCGCCGAGCATCGGGGATACGGACGGAAAAAAGCGCATCGGTCTGCCTGAGCGAAGCGAGTTCCGGTGCGCGCCGGCCGTATCTCCGACGCGCAGGAGCAAGCGGGGCACGGGCGCCTTCTTTTGGTTACTTTTCTTAGACGACCAAGAAAAGTAACAGCCAAAATAAACGGATCGGTCCAACCTTCGCGAGTCCCCATACAAAAATCGAGGATTTAGACCAACGGTTACTATTCTTCCCGGGCCCAGCCCTCGGCCCGCGCGACCGCTTTTTTCCATCCGCGCAGACACGCATCCACCTTTTCCTGGGACTGGTTCAGGTGGAAGGCACGGTCCTCTTGCCAGTAGGCCTCGATCTGATCCAGGTCCGCCCAGACCCCCACCGCGAGACCGGCCAGAAAGGCGGCCCCCATAGCGGTCGTCTCGACGTTCCGCGGGCGGCTTAGCGTGACCCCCAGGATGTCGGCCTGGAACTGGCAGAGGTAGTTGTTGGCGCTGGCCCCGCCGTCCACGCGCACGGTCTTGATCCGAATGCCCGAATCGTTGGCCATGGCGCCGATCAAATCATTGGCCTGGTAGGCGATCGACTGAAGACCGGCGCGTACGATGTGGTTTTTGGTCGTACCGCGGGTGATGCCCACCATCAGCCCCCGGGCGTATGGGTCCCAGTAGGGGGCGCCCAGCCCCACGAAGGCCGGGACAATGTATAGCCCTTCGGTGGACGGGATGGCGGTGGCCATGGCCTCGGTTGCGGCCACGTCCGTGAAGAGGTCGAGATCATCGCGCATCCACTGCATCAGGGCGCCGGCGATAAATACCGAGCCTTCCAGGGCGTAGGTCACCTCGTCGCCAATCTGCCATCCGATGGTCGTGAGCAGCCCCGAGGCGGAGGCGATGGCCTCCGGGCCGGTATTCATCACCATAAACAGACCGGTGCCGTAGGTGATTTTGGTCATTCCCCGAGCATAACAGGCCTGGCCGAAAAGGGCGGCCTGCTGGTCGCCGGCAACACCGGCGATGGGCACCGCGTGACCGAAAATCGCCTTGTCGGTCGTTCCGAACACACCGCTGGAGGGTTTGACCTCGGGCAGAATATCACCGGGGACCCCCAACTTCTCAAGGATATCCGGCGCCCATTGCAATGCATGGATGTCGTAGAGCATCGTGCGGCTGGCGTTGCTGGCATCGGTGGCGTGGACGCTGCCGCCCGTCAGCTTCCATATGATCCAGCTGTCCACCGTCCCCACCTTGAGCTTGCCCTGCCGGGCCAGTTCCCGCGCCTCGATGTTGTTGCGGAGAATCCAGCGGATCTTGGAACCGGAGAAATAGGCATCGGTGACCAGGCCGGTCTTGGCCTTGATGACCGCGTCGAACCCCTCGGCCTTCAACTGGTCGCAGTAGTCGGCCGTGCGGCGGCACTGCCAGACGATGGCCCGGCCCACCGGCCGGCCCGTTTCGGCGTGCCAGGCAATGACAGTCTCCCGCTGGTTGGTGATGCCGATGGCGGCCACGTCCGCCAGACCCAGTCCTGCCTGTCCCAGGGCGGCCTCCATGGTGTTTTTCTGCGTGCGCCAGATATCCTCGGCCTCCTGCTCGACCCAACCCGCTTGCGGGTAATGGCAGGGGAACGCTTCGCTGGCCATGGCGACGGGATCGCCCTTTTCGTTGTAGAGAATCGTCCGCGAACTGGTGGTACCCTGGTCCAGGGCCATGATGATTTCAGGCATGATTGACCTCCCCCCAAAAGGCGATTGTTGGCGTCCAGCCCGATACGAGCGGCCGCGTG
>JASJCV010000256.1 GCA_030065275.1 Desulfobacterales bacterium
CGGAGCATACACGCAGTATGTATGCAGGTTCGTCGGGCAGGGGCCCTACGGTTCTGCCAAGAGCAGGCTCACGATGCACCGACTGAAAACAAAATCGATGCTGAATCCCGCGACGCGGGTAACACCGCCAGGGGCGTTGAGGTTATTTTTGAGATCGGTTCTAAACGGTTTGGGAATCATCAATCCACCTTTATAACGACCAGAGTGATATCGTCCTCCAGCGCCCGATCCCCTCTGAATTGCTCAAGTGCATCCGTGACGATGTTCACGATCTGTCGTGCAGACGCCTTATGGTTATTACGAATAATTTTCAACAAAGCTTCTTTCCCGAACATCTCACTGGTATTGTTGTGCATCTCCCAGATGCCGTCAGTTCCAATCACAATAACCTGACCGGATTCTATACTTCGCTGATAAGAGTCATATTCAAAGGAGTCGTCAAACCCGAGCGGCACGCCATGGCCGTAGAGTTCCTCAAACGCGTCCATGGTGGGATCGTAGACTATGGCTGGATCATGTCCAGCGCGTACCCACCGTATCTGCGTTACACCCTCCGTAAGTTCGCAGTAGAAAAAGCTCATGAAGTTCCCGGTCTGGGCGGCGTCCAGGCTCAAATGACGGTTGACGTCAGTTATGATGCCAGCAGCATTTCCGGGTATCGAAACTCTTTGTATGATCAGGGCTCGAGCAGTCGCCATCAGCAGCGCGGAGGATACACCATGACCTGATACATCCCCCACGACGACAGCCAGACCCTTCTGGCCGTTTCGATTGGCTTCGATGAAATCGAAATAATCACCGCCGGTCTCGTCACAATAGATGCTGGCACCCGCGATGTCGAATCCGGGGAGCGAAGGATCGTACTGGGGCAAAAGACTCTGTTGCACCTCCTTGGCAAGTCCAAGGGCCCTGCTCATTCGCATGTGTTCCTCGATCTTGGGCACGATTTCATTGAACGAGTGGATCAGCTGGGCGCGCTCATCTTTCATGCGGGCTTCGAGTCGTACCGAGAAGTCGCCTTTGGCAACCCGCTGCCAGGCGTCAATGATGGTCAGAATATAGCCTGGACGGGATGTAAACAGTGCCACGATACCCACGAAAAAAATAGCCAGCACGACGGCAAAGCCGGTGACAGTCGTCTGCTCCTTGGAATAACGACCAAACATCTGACCAACCTCCACCGGTAAAGTCATGATTATCGACTTGGGAACGACAAGGACGAAATACTGGTCCTGAATCATGGCGGCGTAAGCCCATATTGAGTCTACCCCCTTGAGCGGCATATCAAGATAGCCGGATTTTTTGTCTTTGACACGACGTAACAGCTCTCCAATTTCCGGACTCCGGCTGGACAATTCCCCTTTCGCCAAAGATTCGGCGGTATAAAAATTCTCGCGGGATGAGAGAAGCCAAATATTGTTTTGCTTTGAAGCGTCATCCCTATCCACGCCAACGATAAATGAGGACATGCGTTGAGACCACCCGGCGGTGGTTTCACTTGCCAATAGTGCATGGGCGATCTTGATATCCATGCCTACGACACCGGCAAACGATCCGTCTGGGTATCTGTAAGGCATGGAAGCGGTCAAGGTGAGTTGGCTTGTGGTGGCATCCACGATCGGCAGCCAAGACAGGGAATTTGCATCTTTTGCCCTTTGATACCAGGGCCGCTGGCGAGGATCATAGCCCGGCGGATAGCCGCCATGGCCGGGGTAAGAAATATGGACCCCGCTTTCCAGGGTGACGTAGGCCCAGATAAGCCCCGCACCGTAATGACGGCTGAGGTCCTTCAGGGTATGACTCAGCCGTGTGAACCGGTCAATGTCCTCAGCCACTTTACCCTTCTTCACACCAGGTGCCAGAAGAAAATTGGGATATTCGCGACTGATACGTTTGTAGGTGACAGCACGGCCTTGTGAGTGGATAGGGTGATTCGTCGATGGGGCCATATCTCCAGGGGCTAATTTGGGATCGTCGAATTCGTCGGCATAGTAAACCCGGGTTGGCAACGGCGGTGGCAAAATCAAGGCGAGCTCCGCTCGAGCAGCCAGCCGCTTGAGGGCCTGCTCAGTCGCGAATCCACCCGTGTCGATAAGATCGGCATAGCTGCGCGTAGCACGCACCATCTGCTGACTAATCTCATCCATGAGGGTACTTTGTGCTATCCCGGAAATTGTTTTTCCCAAACGCCGAGACGCATTCTGGGTGATCCAGGTGACCGCCAACAAAGGAACCAGACTGACCGTTATAAGAATCAGGAAGTGTTTCCAGCGTAGCTTCATGGCCCCCCCAGGTCCTTTTCGGCGACTTCAGTTCAGCGGGTACCTATTCATTGCAGTTGCGCATCTAGATTTGAAACAAAGATATTTTTGCGACTACATGAGAGCTTGAAGATTCAATAAGATGTGATTTGGACGACTAAAATTCGGTCGTGCTGCCGTTGGAAATGGGAATCAGCGTCTTCTTCTCAGCCCCCTGAATGCCGCAAGCCCCACGAGGCTGGCACCGATGAGCAGCAGGGTGGGCGGCTCGGGCACAACGGCGCAATAGGCCGTATCGGCCAACAGTTGATGGCCGGTCGAGGAAGGGTGAAAGCCGTCAACCCAGAATAGCTCGGCCCATTCCGGAGTGCCCGGTGTAAACGCGGCAAACAATCCATAGGCGTCCAGCCGATACAGGGTCGCATCGTCATACCGGTCTTCAAACCCCGCCAGCACGGCCTCGAGACTGTCGTTGAACAGCATTGTCCATCCGGTTGCCGCGGCCTCGTTCGGCCCGGAAAAAAATGCCGGGGTGGTCCCAATGTCCGGGAGGTTGCCCACAAGAATATCGCGGGCGCCGTCGGTGTAGAGCGTCTCGAGCGCCGCCCCGATATTGACTGCTGCGAGAAAAGGCGACCTTCTTTGCAAAAAATCATTGCCCCCAGCCCACACGCTGAATAGGGCGTCGTCGTCCGATGCCGGAAAAGTCTCCACCTGCCATTGAAGTCCGGTATCGGGCAATCCCGCGGCGGGATTGTCATACCCCGTGGTTGCCCCGCCGTAGGCGAAATCATATAGATCGATCCCCAGTGATGCGGCCAGGGTTTCCACCCAGATCGCGCCGTCCGTAAAACGGCCGATATTGCCGTTGTCGGAAAGACTGTCTCCATAGGCGATCAGACGACTGAATGTGATCGCGTGACTTCCAACCGGAAAAGCCAACAAGAGAGACAAGGCCAGCAGCACGGTCAACAGGCGGTTCTTCATGGCGCATCCTCCTTTGCGGTGTTGGTGGGCGTTCACGGATATTGCCGCGTCATCATCGACAAACAAGGCGGGAAACTTCACAACCGTCGTCATTGCCGCCGGTTCAATTCTCGGTGGTCCGAGCGGTAGACAAAGCGTTTTTAATTGCATACTGAAACCCGACACAAAAATCAATGGTCATTATCTCATAACCACGATAGGGAGCATTGGCTGAAAGATACGGCGCCGATTGAATACCGATTGCCGCTTTATGAAAGGTCGTTTGGATTCATCCCGGGTGGTTTCTCAACCGGTTGAGGGTGACCACGCTGCCGAAGATGAGCCCGCCGCCAGTCCAGAAACGCCAGCCGGTCGGGTCGTCCAGGAAAAGGATGCCCACCAGGGCCGTGAAGATCACCTCGCTCGACATGAACACCCCTCCTTCCCATCCGCGGCAGTAGAAAAAGCCCTGGTTCATCAGCAGCTGGGCGGTCACCGAGGAGAAGACAATCCCCAGCACCAGCCCCCACTCGTAGGAGGATGCCGGCCATACAGGTTCAGCCGCAAACGGCCACAGCGTCACCGCAATGCCCACGGTGCATAGATACAGGTAGATGATCGCCGGCCCGTTGGATTCGCGCAGCGTGCGGATGAGCGTCACGGTGAGTCCAGCCAGGGCACCGCCGACCAGGGCCATGAAAGGTCCGAAAAATCCACCCCTGAGCTGGAAATCGAAGAACACGGCCACGCCGACAAGCACCACGAGGATGCAGGCCAGCTCACCCCACCGCAGGCGCTCGCCGTAGAGCCCAAAAGAGAACAGGGCCGCAAAGGCGGGAAAGGAATAGAAAATCACCAGGGCCGTGGAGACCGGCAGAAGCCGGATCGCCGTGACCATGGCGATAAACGCCGCCGCGCCGGTACAGCCGCGGATGATGAGCAGACGGGTGTTGTGGCCCCGGTAGGGATTGCCCCGGCGGCCGAATAAGGTGACCAGCACCAGGGCCCCGCCCAGAAAGCGGTAAAAGCCGATATCCCAGACCCGGAAACCAGGTCCAAGTAATTTGACGTAGACGTTGAGCAGGGTAAAGAGCAGGGCGGCGGCCAGCATGAAAAGCGGCCCGGCGAGGCCGGCGTCGACTTGGATTTTGTTGGCACGCCGCTCAGCGTCGGACATGGGGGGCTTTCCCGTCCACGACCGACGGTGGATATTTGGCCCGGTTCTTATCCATTTTGGCCTGGGCCGCCTCCAGGGGATCGATGCCCAGTTGACCGGCCAGCATGACGAGATAGATCAGGACGTCGCCGATCTCGTCGCGCAGATGCTCACGGGTGTCCCTGTCCGGAGCCCGGCTGCGCTCGGCCTCCATCCACTGAAAAATCTCGACAATTTCAGCCACCTCGACACTCAGGGCCATGGCCAGGTTTTTGGGGGCATGAAAGCGCGCCCATTGCCGTTCGGCGACAAAGGCCTCGACATCAGCGATCAGATCCTGCATTTTCAATTTGCGTGCACCTCTTCAGGAAAGTTCCGGGCCAACGGTCTTCCCCGCTTGCGGCGGCATCCTGTCGATACGCATCCGGCACCACCGGCCACAGGCCACTCGGCGTCAGACATGGTCGATAGCGGTGTGATTGGAGATTTCGGAGTTGGTCGTACAGAGATCGTCAAGACCCAGGCGGTGGACGTCGTCCTTGCCGGTCAAGCGGGCAAAATCTTTCAGCTCCTCGGTGCTCACGCGCAGGAAATTGGCCAGTCCCCGGGCGGAGGCGGCGACGTCCAGACGGGAACGCAGGCCGGGATCCTGGGTGGCGATTCCGGTGGGGCACTTGCCCGTGTTGCAGACGCGGAACTGCCGGCAGCCGATGGCGATCAGCGCGGCCGTCCCGATGGCCACGGCATCGGCGCCCAGGGCCAGGCCCTTGGTAAAGTCGGCGGATATGCGAAAGCCGCCGGTGATCACGAGAGAAATGTGGGCGGCGCCGTTTTCGTCCAGATATCGGCGCGCCCGATGGAGCGCAAACGGCGTCGGCACCGAAGCGGCCGCCTTGACGAACTTGGGCGAAGCCCCGGTGGCCCCGGCCCGCCCGTCGATGGTGACAAAGTCGGGGTTCGCGTAGACCGCCACGGCCAGGTCTTTCTCGATGTGCCCGGCCGCGAACTTGATCCCCACCGGCTTGCCGCCCGTTGCCGCCCGCAGCCAGTCCACCTTGGCCTTGAGTTCCTCCGGGCTGCGGATGTCGTCGAAGCTGGCCGGGCTCTTGATGTCCACGCCCTCATCGAAGCCGCGAATGGAAGCGATCTCCGGAGTGACCTTTTCGGCCGGCAGATGCCCGCCCATGCCGGGTTTGGCGGACTGCCCGATCTTGATCTCGACCGCGTCCACTTTCTGCAGGTTCTCTTCGGTGACGCTGTAGCGGTTGGGGACGTATTCGAAGATGTACTTATGGGCCCGCGCCATGGATTCCGGCAGAATTCCCCCCTCGCCCGAGCACATGGCCGTGCCGACCGCGGCGCTGCCCTCGGCCAGCGCCAGCTTGGCTTCTTTGGACAGGGCACCGAACGACATATGCGTGATGAAAACAGGGGTGTCGATCACCAGCGGTTTTTCAGACTGGGGGCCGATCACCGTCTCGGTGTTGACCGGCTGATCGGGGTTCAGCGGAATGCGCGCCAGTTGCGCGCCCATGATCAGGATGTCATCCCAGGAGAAACTCGCCCGGCGCGTGCGCATGGGCTCGATGATCGATTCGCCGGTGGCGGCCATGGCGTGGATGTCCGCCATGGTCGTCTCGATGTCGGCGGCGATTTTTTCCGGAATGGCCCCGTCCGCGCCGGCGCCCTCGACCGGCGGCGCGGATGTCGGGTCTTCGGCAGCCAGGGGCTGCCATAAAGATTTGCCGGAATCGCAGACCGCGCAGGCCCAATCATCCGTCAGTTGCTCCCATTGGCAGCCATCTTTGTCTTCGTCAAAAAGGGTGTCGCAGATGGTGCACCGATAGACCGTCATCATCCGCTCCTTTGCCATTTGAGATTAAAGGCTTGCCGGACCGTCGCCAAACGTGTTGCCGGCGCTGAAACCGGTGAACAGGCAATGGCACTCCTGGGGGGGTTGCCATCCGGCGGACGTGCCGCGGGCAGGCCTGCGGGCGGACCGCCCTCCGCATTGATGGCTCGATCCCTGCCCGACGGGCGCCCAGGGGGTACGCCGCGGGTATCGTCGGTTATGCCCGCCAGGGCCATACCGGGTGATGCGGCGCATGCCTCGGACGCACCACCCGGCCGCAGCCCCGTTGCAGCCGTGCACCGGGGACTAAAAATCCATATTGGCCGGCTCGTAGAATTCCTTGGGGTGCTTGCAGGACGGGCATTTGGGCGGCGGCTCGGTGCCCTCGACGATGTAGCCGCAGATGCCGCACTTCCACTTGATGGGCTGTTCGCGCTTGAACACGGTACCCGCCTCGACCATGGCGACCAGCCTTTGATAGCGTTCACGGTGATGGGCCTCGATCTTGGCCACCTGCTCGAAGGCGATCTTGGCCTGGGTCTCGCCTTCTTCTTCCGCCTCCTTGGCCATCTGCGGGTACATGCTCTCCACCTCGTAGTCCTCCCCGCCCATGGCTTCCTTGAGGTTGGCCAGGGTGTCGCCGATGCCGTTCAAGAGCTTGAGGTGGTCCTTGGCGTGCTGCATTTCATTGAAGGCCGTCTCTTCGAAAATCTTGGCGATGTAGTGATAGCCCTCGGCCCGGGCGACCTCGGCGAAAAAAGTGTATTTGTTGCGCGCCTGGGATTCGCCGGCAAAAGCCGCTTTCAGATTTTCGGTGGTCTTGCTCATCTTTTCCTCCTT